>NZ_CXON01000008.1:0-163657 GCF_001269405.1 Limnohabitans sp. 2KL-3 | reverse complement strand
AGGCCTGGGCGCTCTTGCTGGCATAGTGGCCGCCGATGCTGTTGCGGTCCAGCTCCCGCGTGATGGTGCTGGGCGAACGCCCAAGGGTACGAGCAATCTCTCGAACGGTGAACTTCTGGAAATGGAGACTGGCCAGGGTCACACGCTCTTCGGGTTGGATCTGTTTGTAGTGCTTGAGTGGAGTGATTTGCATCTGCGGACCTTACAGGGTTGGCAGGTGTTGCACTTCGCTTTTGAATCCGCCATGATTTAAATCAATATTGATTTGAATATTATATATTTGTTAAGCTTTATTATTGTGAATAAAATTCATAAATTAACCCATGTTAAAATAAATTCCCATTTATTTAAAAGCCACAAAATGAAATTCAAAAATATTAATTCAATGTTGTTTCTTGTCGCCGCTCTGACCGCAGGCCATGCTGCGGCCCAAAGCACCCATTTCTCGGGTTGGTCCGCTGCCCTTGGTGGCTCGGTGGTCGACGGCAATTTGAAAATCAATGAACTGAACCAAGGCCAGGCAGGCAATCTGGGTCGGACAAAAATTGTTGCCACTTTTGATGTCGGCTACAGCCTGCCACTCAACGATCAATGGGCGCTGGGCATGGGAGCGACCTACGACCTCAGCGAATCCAGAATTCTTGATGTGGTGTTGCTCAACGGCAAGGTGAAAAATCACAGCTCTTTGTACCTGCAGCCTACACTTTTGCTGACGCCGAACACCGCAGCTTTTGCCAAAGTGGGTTACCACTCAGCCGTTCTTGTGGGTGAAGGGGGTTTGTTCTCTCAGAACGGTGGTTTCAGTGAATCTATCCACGGCACTGGTTTGGGCTTGGGTCTCAAGTCTTACATCAACAATGATGTTTTTGTTCAATTTGAAGTGCTGTCAACCAAATTCAAATCAAAAGCGGTGTCATTGGGGGATGCTTTGACGCCCGCCAAAGCCAGCATGACGTCAATGAATGTGTCCCTCGGTTACCAATTCAATTGAATATTTTCAATGATCCATCAAGGTTGAATTTGAAACATCAAATATGAATTTGCTGCAGTAAATTTTTGATTTTTTTAATCTTGACAGAGCCATCTGATGCCCAAGCGTCAGATGGCTTTTTTATTGTGGTGCCGAGTCTCTTGGAAATAGACGTGATTGCAATAAAAAAGGCATATCCACTGATTTTTTATATTTTGATAATTTATGGGGGGTTGCAATCTTCAAGCCAACAAGGCATGGCCGTGGTTTGACCTATCCATGGCGTGATGCCATCGATATGATCAAAGGTTGCACATATTTACATACTTAATATTGTTAAAACTGATTATTGGAGTACGCTTTTTAGCGCGTTTACAACGAGGCATCCTCACGCATCATTGTGTCATCGGGTGACAGATGAATTAGTCACTCTAAGTTTCTGAATTGACACAAGTTTTTTGAGGTGACCCTTATGAAAATTTTTTCTAAACCGTTGAATCAGTGGTTGATTGGCTTGTCCGTGGCGGCTTTGTCACCGTTGGCCTTGGCCCAATCGGGGGCCACCCGGGTGGTCATCGACTCATTTGGCGAGCCCTACGCCACGGCGCCTTTGGCCCCGGTCAACCAAACCCGTGTTTTGGTTTACCGTAACTTGCAAGGGGTATCTCAACAACCGGTGAACATTTACCTCAATGGCCAGTACCACGCGTCTTTGCTGCGCGGTGGCTACACCGAGTTTTGTGCAGAACCGGGCAACGTCAGCATCAAAGCCGCGCTGGATGATGCATCCCGCCTGCATTTGAGCAAACAAGACGGTGGACAGCGCCTGAACATGCAAGTCGGGCAGACCTTGTTCCTGAAGGTCGACGAGGCCGGACAGCCCGGTATTGCCGTGCTCAGCATGCCGGCATCGCAAGCCAATGCCGAGATGTCCAACACGCGGCGACAAATCCACACGATTTCCCGCGCCAAGGCCGCGCTCACCTGTGGCGAACCGGGCAAGGCCGCAGTGGCTCCGCCTCCTCCACCCCCCCCACGTCCACCGGCACCACGCGAATACGCGCTTGAAACCGATGCCCTGTTCGAGTTTGGCAAGGCCGAGTTGCGTGCCTCTGGCTTCAATGCCATTGAGGCCTTGGTGCAGCGCCTCAATCAAGACTATTCCTCGGTCGATCGCATCCGTGTGGTGGGTTACACCGATGCCATTGGCTCGGTTCAGATCAACAAAAAATTGTCACAGCAACGCGCCGATGTGGTCGCTCGACAAATTTCTGCCCGCAACGTCAAGCCGACCCGAGGCATCGAAGCCGAAGGTCGAGGCTCCATCGAATTGAGCAAAACGGGTTGCAGAAACGAGCCCACACCTGAAAACAAAATTTGCCACGCACCCAACAGACGCGTTGTGGTGGTCATCACTGGCGCACGCCGATAAGTTCCACCGGCCCCATTCATTAACCTTATTTTGACTGTCACACATCATGAGCAAAACATACAAAATCAAAGTGAACCAAGGCCAAGGCGAGGCCAAGTTTGTTGACATTCCCACCACAGGGGACGGCAAAACCCCCATGGTGGTCAAGGCGGTGCCTGGGGGCAAATACCAGCTCTTGGATGCGACCACGGGTTATGGCCCTGAAAACATCCGCGCCAGCCGTTCAGGCAAAGATTTGCGCGTTTTCTTTGAAGGGCGCAGTGCGGCCGATTTGGTCGTTGAAGACTATTACGAAGTGGCCCCAGAGGGTTTCAATGGTCTGATTGGCGAGGCCGAAACGGGCCGTTTTTACGAATACATCCCCGAAACCGCTGTGGGCAACACGGCGGTGCCTTTGTTGGCCGACGGTTCCAATCAGGTGGGCATGGCCTTGGGCGGTGCAGAAATCAATGCATCGGGTGCAGCGGTGGGTGTTTTGGCCGCTGCTGCGTTCAACCCCTGGTTGCTGGCCCCCTTGGGCTTGCTGGGTGCCGCAGCGGGCGGCGGTGGTGGAAGTAGCAGCACCGCCGTGGCCGCCACGCCCAAAGTCACTTCGGCCAAATTGATGCCTGAAGACGATACCGGCCCCAAAGACGGTATCACGACCGACAGAACGCCGCGCATCACCGGTGAAGCCACGCCCGACTCAGACGTCTCTGTTGTGCTCAATGGCAAAACATACACCGGCAAGGCTTCTTCAACCGGTGTGTTTGTGATCCAGGTTCCGGATGCCGACGCCTTGGTGGACGGCAGCTACACCCCTGTGGTGACCAGCACCTTGGCCGGTGTCAAGTCGCCAGATTTTGCGGGTACCCCCTTCAAAGTTGACAACGGCAACGGCACCGACAAAACCAACGCCGGCCTGGTTCTGAACATCGTCTCCATCACCGAAGACACAGGTCTGAGTCCCTCAGACTTCCACACCGCCGACAACACCTTGATCTTCAAAGGCGATCTGGACAAGTTCACCGCCAACGGCGACCACGTCAAACTGTCCCTCAAAAACGACAAGGGCGCTGAGATTGACATGGTCTACGTCAAGCCCGTCCAAACAGCCGGTGTCTGGTCTTGGTCATGGGACCGAACCAAAGCCGAATTGCCCGACGGCAAATACACGCTCGATGCCAGCATCGTCAACGGTGCCGGTGCCTTGATCACTGACGGCTCTGCCAAGCCCACCAACATCGACAGCCAGTTGATCTACGTCGACCAGAACCCGCAGCAACCAGCGGTGACCTCGGCCAGCCTGATGGCCGAAGATGACACGGGCCCCAAAGACAACGTCACCACCGACAAAACCCCCCGAATTTCGGGCAAAGCTTCAGGCAACGCCGATGTGGCGGTGCTCGTGAACGGCAAAACCTACACCGGCAAAGCCTCTCCCACTGGTGAGTTTGTGATCCAGATCCCGGACGCCGACGCTTTGCCTGACGGGGCTTACACCCCAGAGGTGACTGCCACCATCAATGGCCTGAAATCGCCTGTGTTCAAGGGCACCGAATTCAAGGTCGACAACGCTCCGACCGACAAATCCCCCAATGCCGGGGTCAAGCTCGACATCACAGCCATCACCGAAGACACGGGTCAAAATACGACCGACTTTTACACCAAAGACAACCAGCTCATTTTCAAGGGCACGCTGAGCAAGTACACCGAAAACGGTGATCAGGTCAAACTGTCTTTGCTCGACGCCAAAAAGGTCGAGATGGAAATGGTTTACGTCAAACCCGTGAAAAACGAAGCAGGTGAGTGGACGTGGTCTTGGGATCGCAGCAAGTCTGCGGCCATGGCCGATGGTCAATACACGCTCAACGCATCCTTGGTCAATGGCGCAGGCACCCCCGTCAAGGACAACGCCACGGTGCCCTCGACGGTGGATGCACAAGATGTCTTCATTGACACCGACAAAAACAACAACCACGCGCCTGACAAAGCGGTCGACCCCAACAGCGGCTTCAAGGTCGACATCTTGTCTGCGACCCAGGACACGGGGTACAGCAACAAGGACTTCATTACCAAAGACCGCACGCTCAAGTTTGCGGGCAGCATCACCGATTTCAACGACAACGGTGCTTTTGTCGAAGTGGTCCTCAAAGACGCCACGGGCAAAGTGATGGCCTCAGATTACGTCAAACCGGTCAAAACCGCAGGTGTTTGGGGTTGGACGTGGGACAAACAAACCGATTTGAGTTTGGTTGATGGCACGTACGACTTGCAGGCCTCTTTGGTGGACAAAGCCGGCAATGCGATTCACACCGACGTGCAGGTCTTGGTGATCGACAACAGCACCACCGACAACGGAGGCAAAACCGATCCCAACGCCAACCTGAAAATGTTGCCCGTCACCTTCGAGGACGACACCGGCATCAACACCACCGATTACCTCACCAACGACCAGCTTCTGACCTTCCGTGGTGGTTTTGACAAGGATTTTGTCGAAAACGGTGATCGGGTTTTGGTGCAGGTGTTTGGGGTGGATGGGAAGGTGGTGTCGCAGGAATATGTGACTCCAAATGGAAAGACTTGGGAATTTGAGAATTTTGCGAAGTTGCCGGTAGATGAGGTGACCGGACAAGCCACATACACAGTGAAATCGGTTTTGGTCGATGCAGCTGGAAATACGCTTCAAGCGACAGATCAGTCTTTTGTGATTGATAAGTTTGCATCTGTTGTGTGGCCCAAAATCACTGACGGTACTACTCGTGTCGTTTTCAAATCTATTGATTTTTCTTCCGAAGAACGTGGGCACTACACATACACAACCGGTTCTGGTGATTTAACTAAAGAATTTAAAGGAGGTTTGTTTGAGCTTCCAGAATTGGAGACAAAAATATTCCAAATTGGGCAGTTCAAGCTTGAATTTAAAGACTGGGCTGGTAACGTCCGCACCATCTCAAACGAAAAGTCTATTTGGGATTTCAGTTCAGCCAAGATGGCGATCAGCACAACAACAACGACTCTGCCAGAGCCCGGTTTCAGTGGCAATCAGGTCGTTGAGTCGGTCGGCAAAGTGGTTTTAACAGCAACCGACCCGAAAGAATTTGACATGGCTTCCTTGTACGATGGCATTCCGGCCTTGGGTGATCTGGCTGCAGTCAACCATGTGGACATCACCAAGGGCAACCATGTGTTGAAGCTGACCATGGGCGATGTGCTCGATCTGGGGGTGAAAAATAGCTTCAGTACTGCCACGCCGCACAAGGGTCATCTCCAAATGCGTATTGACGGGGATGCTGCAGATACCGTTAATTTGGATGATTTGGTCGGCACTACAGATTTTGATTGGACTAAAAACAATTCAGCTGTCACACTGGGTGACAAGGACTATGCGGCCTACACCAACGATGCGTTGGGTCTGAGCCTGTTTGTGCAAACCGGCATCACCCTCAACCTGATTTGAGTGTGGCTGGGTCAACTGATTTTTGGATGAAGTGATTTTGTGACTGCGATCGATAAACTGAAATGCATGGTGGTGGTGGCCCTCTGGGCTGGCACTGCCACGGCCGATCCTTTGATGGATTTCAGCATGTTCAATCCACCGGAGGTCAGTCAGCGAAAAATTGCCGAGCCCATGGTCAGTTGGCTCATCCGATCCTCCCCTGAGGCGGTGTGCACGCAGGCCCAGCCCAAAGATGGCTTGGCCAGAAGGCCCGAAGGTTGTGTCTACTGGCACCTGGCCAGCGCCCGTTGCACCATTGTGACCACCACGCACACCAGCCATTCACAGTTGGGTCACTTGTTTTTGCACTGCCTTCAGGGGCGCTGATGAGCGGGTCACAGTTCAATTTCCGGGCTGTGTGGGATCGACGTTGGCTTGGTGTGCTGTGGGCCTTGTTGCTGGTTGTCTTGTCCGGCTGCGAGACCACGACCATGAGACCCCCTCAGGTGGACACGGTTCGTTTTACCCCCATGGCCCCAGAAAAGCGGGTGCTGGCAGAACCCAAAGTCAAGTTTTTGGTGCGCACCGACGGCTTTGAATATTGCGCCCGCATCACCGGAATTCCGATCACCCCCACATCTCGGCCCATGGCTTGTGCTTTTTGGAATGTTCGCCGCAAAGAGTGCACCATCGTCACCCCCATCACCACCGGCTACAACTACCTGGGCCATGAGCTGCGGCATTGTTTTGAGGGGGCCTTTCATGACTGATCGGTCATTGTGCGGCGCAGGCTTGAAATTGAACCGGCATGATTTTTTGCGCTGGGCGCTGGCATCGCTCGGCACGGCTTGGGTATCCGCTGCCCAGGCTCAAAACCCCGGTGATGGGGTGCTTCGGGTGGGGGTGTTGGCCCATTACAAGCCCTTCAGTTTCACCGAGGGGTCTTTGCAGGGTTTTGATGTGGATGTGATGAAGCGCTTGGCGGCCATCATGAAGCTGCAACTTCAAATTCACCCCGATGGCATGGCCAATTTGCAAAAAAAATTACAGGCCGATGAAATTTCCGTGATTGGCAATCAACTCCTGCCCACGCCAGAAAATCGCCGTTTGTTTGACTTTGCCAAGCCTTATGCCGCCAACCAGTTGGTGTGTATTCAGCACGAAGATGACAATCGGGATTTTTTGAGCCTGGACGATTTGGTGGGCAAAAAACTGGGGGTCTTGGCCAGCACCGGCGTTGAAGAGCAGGCCAAGGGGGCTTTGGGTAAAAGTGTCTTGCCATTTCCTGTGATCGATCAGGCCTTGAAACAACTGGCCGAAAAAAAGCTCGATGCCGTGCTTGAAGAAAGTCTGATTGCCGATTACTACATCGAACGTGATGGCTTGCCCATCAAGATCACGGCACCCTTTGCACCCCCCATGGCCTCGGGTCTGGCGGTGCGCAAGGGCAACAAAGACATGGCCGCACGCATGACGGCGGCCATTCAAACCATGTTGTCAGATGGTTCGTTCAAGGACATTTCAAACCGCTGGTTTGGCTACGATGTGAGCCGCCCCAACGTCAGTCATTCCAAGCCGCGTTGAGGCTCCAAGGTCGGTGCGGGCTCGGATTCGGTGAAGATGTCGATGATTTTGCGTTCTGCATCCAAGGCCAATGCCATCAATTCAGGCAGTGATGCACAGCCCATTTTTTCAAGGACACGGCTGCGGTGGAGCTTGACAGTGGCTGGAGCCGACCCGTTCATGTTGGCAATTTCCTTGTTGCCGTAGCCCTTGACCATCCAACGGCAGACTTCGCGCTCTTTGTCGGTCAAGCGCATGAAGCGATCGCGCACGTTCAAGGTGAGGATTTTTTGATTTTGCTGGTGTTTGTCTTTTTGCAGGGCCAAGTCGATGGCCTCCAGCAGGGGTTCAAGGCCAAAAGGCTTGATCAAAAAATCGACCGCGCCTTTTTTCATGGCTTCGATGATTTCGGTGGGCTGGCTCTCGCCCGAGATGAAAATGATGGGGGTTTTTCTGCCCCTGGCAATCATCTCGTTTTGCAAGGAGAGTCCGTTCATGCCGGGCATGCGGATGTCCAGCAAAATGACGGCCGGCGTGATGGGCAAAGCGTCCCGCAAAAAAGCCGTTGGGCTGTCAAAGGTTTGGATGGAGTAACGCACCGAGCTGAGGCTGTAAGCCAAGCTTCTGCGGATGGATGGATCGTCATCAATCAGGTAAATATGGCCTTTGAAATCGTCAAAATTCATGGATTGCCTGAGGATGATTTCTTTTTCGAGACTGCCGACTCTGTTTGCTTTACTAAATTTTATCTGGACTTGCCAATATTTCTGATGAATACATACTCAAAAAGTACTGTTT
The DNA here is from genome assembly GCF_001269405.1 of Limnohabitans sp. 2KL-3. Lineage (NCBI taxonomy): Bacteria > Pseudomonadati > Pseudomonadota > Betaproteobacteria > Burkholderiales > Comamonadaceae > Limnohabitans > Limnohabitans sp. 2KL-3. Next base: position 155,476 of record NZ_CXON01000008.1, on the reverse strand, counting down.
ATTTTGAGGGGCCTGACCATGGTGGACTCTGACGTGACTTCGCACATGGACCCTTTGGGCTTGACGGCGGCTTTGCCTACCGACGCCCAGAGCATTTTGGGCCTGGCTGCCCGTTCTTTGTTTGATGTTTTTGCCAATGCCAGCGAAGGCATGTTGTTGGTGGACCGCTCGGGCCGTGTGGTTTGGATCAATGACCACTACCGTCGGTACTTGCCCGCCTTGGGTTTTGAACGGGAGGCTGATTTTGTGGGCAAACCGGTGGTCGAGGTGGTGCAAAACACCTTGATGAACCAGGTGATGGAGACGGGCAAACCCATTTTGATAGACCTGTTGAGCAACCGGGCCGGCACTTTTTTGGTCAGCCGTTTTCCTTTGCGTGACGAAGCCGGCGTGGTCATTGGCGCATTGGGGGTGGTCTTGTTTGATCAACCTGAAACCAATTTGCAGCCCTTGATGGCCAAGTTTGCCTTGATGCAACGTGAATTGGACGAAGCCCGCACCGCCTTGGCCGCACAGCGCAAGGTGGGGGGTGGGTTGCGTCAAGCGCGGCACAGTTTTGCCAGTTTCATTGGTTCCAGTGCGGTGGTGGCCGATTTGAAGCGCCAGGCTCGGCGTGCAGCGCAGTCGAGCAGTCCCGTTTTGTTGTTGGGCGAAACCGGTACCGGCAAAGAGTTGTTGGCCCATGCCATTCATGCCAGTTCGCCGCGTGCCCGGGGGCCTTTGGTCAGCGTGAACATTGCCGCCGTACCCGAAACCTTGCTCGAGGCTGAATTTTTTGGGGTCGCGCCCGGGGCCTACACCGGTGCTGACAAAAAAGGGCGTGAGGGCAAATTCAAGTTGGCCGATGGCGGCACATTGTTTCTGGATGAGATTGGTGACATGCCCTTGGGGCTGCAAGCCAAGTTGTTGCGGGCTTTGCAAGAAAGCGAAATCGAGCCCTTGGGCTCCAACCGTCTGGTGCCTTTTGATGCTCGGATCATCGCCGCCACGTCTCGCGATCTGGTGAAGTTGGTGCGCGAAGGTTTGTTTCGCGAGGATTTGTATTACCGCCTCAATGTGTTGCCGCTCCGCGTGCCCGCCTTGCGAGACCGGGCAGCCGATATTCCGGCATTGGTGGAGTTTTTGTCAGAAGACCTGGCCTTGCGCAGTGCCTTGCCGCAGCCAGAATTTCAAGCACAGGCGCTGGCCTTGTTGTCGGCCCAGCATTGGCGTGGCAATGTGCGCGAGCTGCGCAATGTGATTGAGCAACTTTTGCTGCGCTGTGAGGCGGGCATAGTCGATGCGCAGGCGGTGGGGGCTGTGCTGCTCGAATCTGGGCTGAGTCACATTGCGCCGGCTCCTTTGGCCGGCCAAGTGCCCGAAGCCCACGGTGTCCCCCAAGACCCCAAGCAAGCCCCTGCGCCTTTGGGCGACCTTGTTCGTGCGCTGGAGTTGGATGCCGTGCAGCATGCTTTGGCGTTCAGCCAGGGCAACAAACAAGCAGCGGCCAAATTGCTCGGTATTTCCCGCGCCAAACTTTACCAATGCTTGCCCAAGGTGTCTTAAATTCATGCATATGTATTTTTTTAATGCACATGAAATGTATTTATTTCAGACACATTGTGCTTGGTCTTTCAGCGTCATTTAAAAAGTGTTGATCTGACAAGGGTTTACGTGACGCGTTTGCGGCAACCGAGTTGGCACGGCTTGTGCACAATGACTGGGCACCGCACCTCAGCGGACCATTCCCACAGGAGACCCTCATGTTCCGTAGACACCTTGTTTCTTTGGCCGCGTTGGCCGTTTCAAGTGCTTTGATCCCAGCCGCCATGGCCCAGGGCAAAGACATCAAGATCGCCCACATCTACAGCAAGACCGGTCCCTTGGAGGCCTATGGCAAGCAGACCCAAACCGGTTTGATGATGGGCCTGAGTTATGCCACCGGCGGCACCATGGAAGTGGGCGGCCGCAAGATTGTGGTGATCGAAAAGGACGACCAAGGCAAGCCTGACCTGGGCAAGAACCTGCTGGCCGCCGCTTATGGCGACGACAAAGTGGACCTGGCTGTGGGCCCGACCGCCTCGCCCGTGGCCTTGGCCATGCTGCCCGTGGCCGAAGAGTACAAAAAGATTTTGCTGGTCGAGCCGGCTGTGGCCGACTCCATCACCGGTGACAAGTGGAACAAATACATCTTCCGCACCGGCCGCAACAGCAGCCAGGACGCGATTGCCAACGCCGTGGCGGTGGACAAGGACGGTGTGAGCGTGGTCACCATGGCGCAAGACTCGGCTTTTGGCCGTGACGGCGTCAAGGCCTTCAAGGAAGCGCTGAAAAAATCCAAGCTGGTGCACGAAGAGTACCTGCCGCCCGCCACCACCGACTTCACCGCCGGTGCCCAGCGCATGATCGACAAGCTCAAGGGCCAGCCCGGTCGCAAGATCATCTTCATCATTTGGGCCGGTGGCAACCCCTTCAAGATCGCCGACATGGACTTGAAGCGCTACGGCATCGAGATCGCCACGGGCGGCAACATCCTGCCCGCCATGGTGGCTTACAAGCAGTTCCCCGGCATGGAAGGCGCGGCTTACTATTACTTCGGCATGCCCAAGAACCCGGTGAACGACGCGATGGTGGCCTCGCACTACCAGCAGTTCAAGTCGCCACCCGACTTCTTCACCGCTGGTGGCTTCTCGTCGGCCATGGCTTTGGTGACGGCGCTCAAAAAGACCAACGGCGACACCAACACCAACAAGCTCATCAGCACCATGGAAGGTATGAGCTTTGACACGCCCAAAGGCAAGATGACTTTCCGCAAGGAAGACCACCAGGCCATGCAAAGCATGTACCACTTCAAGATCAAGATCGACCCGGCATTCGCTTGGGGCGTGCCCGAGCTGATCCGCGAGATCAAGCCTGAAGAAATGAACGTGCCGATTCGCAACAAACGTTGATGGTCTCAATGTAGGTCGGTGGCTTTAGCCCCGACGTGCAGGTTGAGCAAAGGTCTGTGTCGGAGCTGAAGCTCCGACCTACGGGGGAAATCTGTAGGTCGGTGGCTTCAGCCCCGACATTTTGGGTCAGCGCAGGCCTGTGTCGGAGCTGAAGCTCCGACCTACAAAAAATCACGTTCTTTTGCATTGACGGGTTCGCCCATTTTTTGAACTGATCTCATGCTTGAAACCCAAAACCTGACCGTGCGGTTTGGCGGTCATGTGGCGGTCAATGCGGTCTCTTGCCGCTTTGAACCCGGCACGCTCACGGCCATCGTCGGCCCCAACGGGGCGGGCAAAACGACGTACTTCAACCTGATCTCGGGGCAGTTGCCTGCGACCGATGGCAAGGTGCACCTGAACGGGCGTGAGTTGACGGGTTTGCCCGCATCTGCACGCACCCGCGCAGGCTTGGGCCGGGCGTTTCAGTTGACCAATTTGTTCCCCAATTTGTCGGTGCTGGAAAACGTGCGCCTGGCTGTGCAGGCCACCAAAGAGGGCGCACACCGCCGGGGCCTGAACCTGTGGAGCATCTGGAGCGACCACGCGGCTTTGACGAACCGCGCGTTGGAGATTTTGCAATCCGTGTCAATGACTGCACAGCAAGAAGCCCCTGTGGCCAGCTTGCCGCATGGCGACCAGCGCAAGCTCGAAGTGGCGCTCTTGATGGCGCTGGAGCCTTCGGTCTACATGTTTGACGAGCCCACCGCAGGCATGAGCCACGACGAAGCGCCAGTGATCCTGGATTTGATCCGGCAGCTCAAAAAAGACAAGACCAAAACCATCTTGCTGGTCGAGCACAAGATGGACGTGGTGCGCGAGTTGGCCGACCGCATCATCGTGCTGCACAACGGCCAGCTGGTGGCCGATGGCGAGCCGAACGAGGTGATCGCTTCGCCCATCGTGCAAGAGGCTTATTTGGGCAAAGCCAGGGAGGCAGCATGAGCACCAACCTGTTGACCCTCGAAGGCGTGCACACACACATCGGGGCGTACCACATCCTGCACGGGGTGGATTTGGCGGTGCCGCGTGGCGAGCTGACCATGCTGCTGGGCCGCAACGGCGCGGGCAAAACCACCACGCTGCGAACCATCATGGGCCTGTGGCAAGCGTCACAAGGGCGCATCACCTTTGGCGGCGAAGACATCACGCAACTCAACACGCCCGCCATTGCCCAAAAGAACATCGCTTATGTGCCGGAAAACATGGGCATCTTCTCGGATCTGACGGTGAAAGAAAACATGCTGCTGGCCGCCCGCAGCGCCCAAAACGCGGCGCAGATGGACGAAGCGCGGCTGCAGTGGATTTTCAAACTCTTCCCCGCAGTGGAGAAGTTCTGGAACCACCCGGCAGGCAAATTGTCTGGCGGGCAAAAGCAGATGCTGGCCGTGTCGCGGGCGATTGTGGAGCCGCGTGATCTGCTGATCATCGACGAGCCCAGCAAGGGTCTGGCCCCGGCCATCATCCAGAACATGATCGAGGCGTTTCAGCAGCTCAAACAGAGCGGCGTGACGATTTTGCTGGTCGAGCAAAACATCCACTTCGCCCAGCAGTTGGGCGACACCGTGGCCGTGATGGACAACGGCCGTGTGGTGCACGCGGGCCGCATGCAGGCGCTGGCCGATGACACGGCTTTGCAGCAATCCTTGTTGGGACTGGCTTTATGAGCACCATGAACAAACTCTTCGGCGATCTTGATGTGCGCCCCTTGCTGATGGTGCCCGTGCTGGCGCTGTTGGCATTTCCCTTGATCGGCTCGGGCTCGACCTGGCTCACGCTCACCGTGGCGGGCTTGGCCATGGGCATGATCATCTTCATCATGGCTTCGGGCCTGACGTTGGTGTTTGGCCTGATGGACGTGCTGAATTTCGGTCATGGCCTGTTCATCGCACTGGGCGCTTTTGTGGCCACCAGCGTGCTGGGGGCCATGGGGGACTGGACCGGCTCGGGCGAATGGTGGCGCAACATGGTGGCGGTGTTGCCCGCCATGTTGATTGCGATGGCCGTGGCCGCCGCTGTGGGCTTAGCCTTTGAGCGCTTCATCGTGCGGCCTGTGTATGGCCAGCACCTCAAGCAAATCCTCATCACCATGGGCGGCATGATCATTGGCGAGGAACTCATCAAGGTCATCTGGGGTCCGCTGCAGATTGCCTTGCCCTTGCCCGAAGCCATGCGCGGCTCGGTGCTCTGGGGCGATGCGGCCATCGAGAAATACCGCTTGTTGGCGGTGGCTGTGGGCCTGGCCGTGTTTGCCTTGCAAATGTGGGTGCTGGGCCGCACCAAGATCGGCCTGCTCATTCGCGCGGGCGTGCAAGACCGCGAGATGGTCGAGTCGCTGGGCTACCGCATCCGCCGCCTGTTTGTGGGCGTGTTTGTGGTGGGCAGCGCATTGGCCGGACTGGGTGGTGTCATGTGGGGCCTGTACCAGCAAAACGTGGTGCCGCAGATGGGGGCGCAGGTCAACGTGTTGATCTTCATCGTCATCATCATCGGCGGGCTGGGCTCCACGGGTGGCGCTTTGATCGGGGCATTGCTGGTGGGCTTGATGGCGAACTACACCGGCTTTTTGGCGCCCAAGTTGGCGCTGTTTTCCAACATCGCCCTGATGGCGGGTGTGTTGTTGTGGCGTCCGCAGGGTGTCTACCCTGTGGCCAACCGTTGAAAGTCCGCACATGCTCAACCGATTGATTTCCAACGACCACCCGCGCAGCCGCCTGCTGGCCGTCTTGCTGGTCCTCACCTTGCTGGGGCTGGCTTTTGCACCGTTTTTGTTCCCGGGCGTCAAGGCCTTGTCGGTCGCGGCCAAGGTGCTGATTTTTGTGGTGCTGGTGGCAGGCTTTGACCTGCTCTTGGGCTACACCGGCATCGTCAGCTTTGCGCACACCATGTTCTTTGGCATCGGCGCTTATGGCATCGCCATCTCGTCCAACACTTGGGGGCCGACCTGGGGCGCGATCGGGCTGGGTTTTGCGCTGTCGCTGGCACTCACGCTGGTGCTGTCGCTGGCGATTGGCTTGTTTTCGCTCCGGGTGCGGGCGATCTTTTTTGCCATGATCACACTGGCCGTGGCGGCCGCTTTCCAGACGCTGGCCTCGCAGTTGTCGGATTTCACCGGGGGCGAAGACGGCCTGAGTTTCAAGCTGCCCGAGCTGCTGCTGCCCAGCACCGAGTTCAGCGAAGAGCCGTTCCTCGGCGTCTCGCTGGATGGCCGCCTGCTTTGCTACTACCTGCTGTTTGTGTTGGCCGTGGGCATGCTCTTGTCGCTCCTGCGCATCGTTAATTCGCCGTTCGGCCGCGTGCTGCAGGCCATTCGCGAAAACGAGTTCCGTGCCGAAGCCATTGGTTACCGCGTGGTGGTTTACCGCACGCTGTCGAGTGTGCTGTCTGCGCTTTACGCCTGTGTGGCCGGTGCCATGTTGGCGCTTTGGCTGCGTTACAACGGGCCAGACACCTCGTTGAGTTTTGAAATCATGATGGACGTGCTCTTGATCGTGGTGATTGGCGGCATGGGCACCATCTATGGCGCGGCCATCGGCTCGGTGCTGTTCTTGCTCGCGCAAAGCTATTTGCAGGATTTGCTGCGATTGGCCAGCGAGGCGACTGCTGCCGTGCCTTTGCTGTCGGCCTTGCTCTCACCCGACCGCTGGCTGCTTTGGCTGGGCCTGCTGTTTGTGCTGTCGGTGTATTACTTCCCGACTGGGGTGGTGGGGCGTTTGCGCACCCGGGCCGCGCTGCGGGCATTGGCTTCCTCGAAACAGGCTTGAGGCTGATATGGCTTTCACATCCCACTACATCCGCTGCGCCGGTCTGGAAATCCATTACACCGACTGGGGCAAGGCCGAACAAGGCACCGTGATCGCCTGGCACGGCCTGGCCCGCACCGGGCGCGACATGGACGAGCTGGCCGCGCATCTGAGCGCTCGGGGCTGGCGCGTGATTTGCCCGGACACGGTGGGCCGAGGTTTGTCGCAGTGGAGCGCTGACCCGGAAAACGAATACTGCCTGGCCTTTTACGCCCGCATCGCCCGCGAGCTCATGGACGGCCTGCAGCTGCGTGCCGTGCACTGGGTGGGCACTTCCATGGGCGGTGCGATCGGCACCCTGTGCGCGGCGGGACTGGTCGAGCCCAGCTTGAAGCACCGCATCCTGAGCCTCACGCTCAACGACAACGCGCCTGAGCTGGCGCAAACGGCCATCGACCGCATCAAGGCCTATGCGGGCACGCCCCCGGCTTTTGCCACGGTGACCGAACTCGAAGCATTTTTACGCCAGGTCTACAAGCCCTATGGGTGGCTCAGCGACGCCCAATGGCGACGCCTGGCCGAAACGTCCACCCGCCGATTGCCCGATGGGCGCGTCACGCCGCACTACGACCCGGCGATGGTGGCGCAGTTCACCGCGCACCCCCATGACTACCTGATTTGGGACCACTACGATGCCCTGAAACTGCCCGTGCTCTTGTTGCGCGGGGTGGAGTCGGATTTGGTGCTGCCCACAACGGTGGCCGAAATGCGCCGCCGGGGTCCGGGCGCACGCGGTTTGCTCAAACACATCGAGGTGCCCGGCTGCGGTCATGCCCCGGCGCTGAATGTGCTGCAGCAACTCGAATGGGTGACCGAGTTCATCGAAGCCGTGTGAGTGGGACAAGTCATCTGCATGGGTGTTTTCACTCTGGTGGGCGGAGTTGAAGTGGACGCACAATAGCCCCTTCAATTTTTGGAGTTTTTTTCATGAAGTCCTACAAGCTGTTGCCCTTGCTGGCCCTGTTGGCGGCGAGCGCTCAAGCCCAAAACCGCGAGGTCAACATCATTTGTTCGGCCCAAGCCGCTTGGTGCAGCATGATTGCGGTCACTTTTGAAAAGAGCCAGGGCATCAAGGTCAACATGACGGCCAAGGGCTCGGGCGAAGCGATTGCCCAGCTGGCTGCAGAAAAAGCCAACCCCAAGACCGACATCTGGTTTGGCGGCACGGGCGACCCACACCTGCAAGCGGCTGAACAAAACCTGAGCCTCGAATACAAATCGCCCACCTTGCCCAAGCTGCACGATTGGGCGCAGAAGCAAGCGGCGCAGGCTGGCTACAAAACTGTCGGCATTTATTCCGGCCCCTTGGGCTTTGGCTACAACACCGAGCTGCTGGCCAAGAAAAAACTGCCCGTGCCCAAGACCTGGGGCGACCTGCTCAAGCCCGAATACAAAGGCGAAATCCAGTCGGCCAACCCGGCGTCCAGCGGCACGGCTTACACCATGATCGCCACCTTGGTGCAGCTCATGGGCGAAGACAAAGCCTTTGAGTACCTCAAGGGTTTGCACAAGAACATCGGCACCTACACCCGCTCGGGCACTGGCCCCATCAAGGCGGTGGCGCGGGGCGAAACGGCCGTGTCCATCAGCTTTGTGCACGACGGCCCCGGTGAAAAAGCCCAAGGTTTCCCGATTGAAACCATCACCCCGGCAGACGGCACGGGGGCCGAAATTGGCTCCATGTCCATCGTGCGCGGCAGCCGCAACTTGGAGGCCGCCAAGAAGTTTTACGAATGGGCGCTGACCCCTGCCGCCCAAGAGCTGGCTGCGGCCACCTTGCAGTTCCAGCTGCCTTCGCACAAAGAGGCCAAAGTGGACCCGCGCGTGCCGGACTTCCGCAAGATCAAGATGATCAACTACGACTACGCCAAATACGGCCAAACCGCTGAGCGCCGCCGCCTGATCCAGCGCTGGGAAAAAGAAGTCAATTCGCTGCCGCGCTGAGTGAAAGTCTGAGATGAATCCAGCGTTGCGTTTGCAGCGCGCATTGCAAGGGTGGGTCCTTTTGGGCTTGCTCAGCTTTGCGCTGCTGCCTTGGTATTTTTTGCAGCAAATGTCCTTGGTGCAGGCCTTGCCCGGCGTGTGGGCCGGGGCCGAAACCGCCAGTGGCTGGGCACAGGCCTTGCAACACGGGCGGCCTTGGTTGTGGTCGGCTGCGCTGGGTTTGGGCGGCTGCGCCTTGGCGGTCATGCGGCCTTGGCCTGCCCGCCAGCAAGGCGCCCTGTTGTTGCTGGGCAGCTTGACGGGCTTGCTGGGCGTGCTGGGCAGTGGTTTTGCCATTGGGGCCACGGGCTGGGCTTTTGCATCGCTGGAATCGGCGTGGGGCGCTTTGCCGGTTGGCCAGTACGGCATGGGCTGGGGCGCTGCGCTGGTCTTGCTCAGTCTGTTGGTGCTTTTGGGTGCTGCGCTGGCGCGTTTGGGCGGTTTCAGGGGTGATGTGTTTGTGGCCGCAGCGGTGGTCGGCTGCACGGCGCTGCTGGCGCTGTTCGTGGTCTACCCGGTGCTGCGCTCTTTGGTGGCCGCTTGGGTGGACGATGCGGGCGCTTATGCCTGGGGGCACCTGCTGGACCGCGTGGCCACCGAACGCGTTTGGGGTCTGGGCTGCATGCAGGGCGAGGGGCGCTGTGGCGTCGCTTGGAACACTTTGTGGCTGGCCTTCATCACCGCCACCGGCACCACCGTCATGGGCACTTTGCTGGCCCTGTGGGCTGAACGAGGCGGCACGCGCTTGTCCAAACCGCTCAATATTTTGGCCATGCTGCCCATCATCACGCCGCCCTTTGTGGTGGGACTGGGCTTGATTCTGTTGTTTGGCCGTGCGGGCCTGTTCAACCAAGGCTTGGAGTGGGCCTTCGGCATCGAGCCCGGGCGCTGGTTTTACGGCGTGTTTGGCATCTGGCTGGCGCAGATGTTCGCCTTCACGCCCATTGCCTTCATGATCATGCGCGGCGTGGTGCAGGGCGTGAGCCCCAGCATGGAAGAGGCTGCACAAACCCTGCGGGCCAGCCGCATGCAAACCTTCTGGACGGTGACGTTGCCCCTGCTCAAGCCGGGGCTGGCCAACGCCTTTCTGGTGGGTTTCATCGAGAGCATGGCTGACTTTGGCAACCCCATCATTCTGGGTGGGCAGTACGCGGTGCTGTCCACCGAAATCTTTTTTGCCATCGTGGGCGCGGCACTGGACCCGGGCATGGCCGCAGCTTTGGCGCTGGTGCTCACGGCCTTTGCGCTGGCGGTGTTTTTGGTGCAGCGCCGGGTGCTCTCGGGCAGCAGTTTCACCACCGTCTCGGGCAAGGGCGATGCGGGCGTGGCCATGGCTTTGCCGCCTGCGGTGCTGCGTGTGTGCCGCAGCGTGGCAGGACCGTGGCTCTTGTTCACCGTGGTGGTGTACCTGTTTGCGTTTGCGGGCGGCTTTGTGCAGACCTGGGGGCGTGACTTCAGCTTCACGCTGGCGCATTTCAAAACTGCGTTCGATGTGCAGCAGGGCGAGTTTGGCTGGGTGTTTGCGGGCACGGCCTGGAAGTCGCTCTTCACCACGCTCAGCCTGTCGGCCATGGCCGCGCCCATTTGCGCGGGCGTGGGCTTGCTGATCGCCTGGTTGCTGGCCCGCACCGAGTTCCGGGGCAAGGCGGCGTTCGAATTTTCTGCACTGCTGACCTTCGCCATTCCGGGCACTGTGCTGGGCGTGAGCTACATCCTGGCCTTCAATGTGCCGCCTGTAGAGCTGACCGGCACCGGGCTGGTCATCGTGTTGTGTTTTGTGTTCCGCAATTTGCCGGTGGGCGTGCGGGCGGGCACGGCGGCCTTCAAGCAGCTGGACCGGTCGCTGGACGAAGCCTCGCAAATGCTGCGGGCCAGCACGCTGACCACACTGCGCCGGGTGGTGTTGCCGCTGCTCAAACCCGCGCTGGTGGCGGCGCTGGTTTACAGCTTTGTGCGCTCGATGACGACGGTGTCGGCGGTGATCTTTTTGGTCACGGCGCAATACGAGCTGGCCACGACCTACATCATTGGCCGCGTGGGCAATGGCGACTATGGCGTGGCGCTGGCTTACTGCACGGTGCTCATGGTGCTCATGTCGGTCATCACCTGGGGCATACAAAAGCTGGTGGGCCAGCGGCAGCTGGGGCGGCGGGCCACTGTGGTCACATCGGCTTGAGACAAGGATTCAACAGCATGGGCATTCAATTCAAACAAGTCACCAAACGCTATGGCGGGGCCAACTCGCCACTGGTGGTGCAGGGCATCGACTTTTTGGTGCCCAAGGGCAACTTGACCACCATCTTGGGGCCATCAGGCTGCGGCAAAACCACCACCTTGCGCATGATCGCGGGGCTGGAAGCGCCCTCGGGCGGGCAGATTTTGATCGACGGTGTGGACGTGACACATCTGGGCCCGTCCGAGCGCAATGTGAGCATGGTGTTCCAAAGCTACGCGCTGTTCCCGCACATGAACGTGATCGGCAACGTGCGCTACGGCTTGGACGTGAGCGGTGTGCACAAAGCCGAAGCTTTGGAGCGTGCCCAAAAAAGCCTGGCTCTGGTGGGGCTGGCGGGTTACGAAGAGCGCCTGCCCAGTGAACTGTCGGGTGGTCAGCAGCAACGCGTGGCCCTGGCCCGCGCCCTGGTGCTGGAGCCTTCGGTGTTGCTCTTTGATGAGCCACTGTCCAACTTGGACGCCCGGCTGCGCCGGTCCATGCGCGACGAGATTCGCCATCTGCAGCAGCGCTTGGGCCTGACGGTGGCCTATGTGACGCACGACCAAAGCGAAGCCCTGGCCGTGAGCGACCAGATCATCGTCATGGAGGCAGGGCGCATTGCGCAGGCGGGCACGCCGCAAGACCTGTATGAACGCCCGACCTCGGCCTTTGTGGCCGGCTTCATGGGCGAGGCGGTGCTGTTTGATGGACAGTCGCTCAGCGACGGCATGGTGCAGCTGGGCCCGCTGCGGCTGGTGCCGCGCCACCTGGTCGCCCCCGGTGCGGTGCGTGCAGCGGTGCGCCCCGAGGCTTGGTTGGTGGGGCGTGAGCTGGCGGGAGGCGAACAGCCCCAGCAGGTTTTGCGCGGTTTGCTCAAACAGTGTGCCTATTTGGGCAGCTTCATGGAGCTGACATTTGAGACCGAGTTGGGTCCGGTGTTTGTGGTGTCCCCCGAGGTGGGCCGCGACTGGCGCATCGGCCAAGTGCTGGCCCTGAGCCTGCCCGGCCGCAGCATTGCTGCGGTTGCGGTGTGAGTTTGTGTCAAGGTGCCCCATGGGGGTGCATGCTGAAACAGAGTCCGGTGTCTTTTGGAGGTCGGTGGCTTTATCCCCGACACAGTGCACCGCTGACATTTGTCGGAGCTAAAGCTCCGACCTACGGCCCCTTGAATGGGCCAACAAAGAAAGACATGCAATGAGCCAAGACGTGGTGTTTGATTTGGGCGGTGTGGTGTTTCGCTGGCAGCCGCTGATGCTGCTGCAAGAGCTGTTCCCAGCGCAAGTGCGCAGCGAGGCCGAGGCCCGCCAATGGGCCAGCCAGATTTTTGAAACCTTTCACCCCGAGGCCGACTGGGCGCTGTTTGACCTGGGCCGCATCGAGCCCGAGCCGCTGGCCCAACGCATCGCCGCCCGCACCGGTTTGGCTGAGGCCGATTTGCGGCACTTGATTGCCTGCATCCCCGCGCACCTGCAGCCCATCCCCGGCACGGTGGACCTGATCCACGCGCTGAAAGCGCAAGGCCATCGGCTGTATTACCTGTCCAACATGCCTGCAGGCTATGCCGAGCATCTGGTGCGGGTGAACCCGTTTTTCAGCCAATTTGACGACGGCATCTTTTCAGCGCATGTGCAGCAGATCAAACCCAAGCCCGACATTTTTGCCACGGCGCAAGCGCGGTGGCCATTGCGCGGCCAGCCGGTGTTCATCGACGACGTGCAACACAACATCGACGCTGCCGAGCAACACGGCTGGCAGGGCATCCGCTTTGAGACGCCGGAGCAGGTGAGGGCGGACTTGGTGGTGCGGGGGTGGTTGGGCGCTTGACGGCCCGCTGGTCAGCGGCATCAGCCCTGACATGCTGAGTCTGTGCCATTGCCCAACGGGCGCGTCAATCCAGCACAGAGCTGCCTCGTACTGAACGGCTGGGTGTGGGCACTGAGATCGGCCAAGGTATCGCCGTGGGTGCCCCGTCCTCGGGTCGATGGAGGTGCCCTGCGAGGCTTTTCGCGACGGGGGCGTCGCTCCTACAGGGGGGCACTTGTATTTTGTGGGAGCCCCGCCCTCGGGGCGATGGGTGGTGGTCTGCGGGGCTTTTCGCGACGGGGGCGTCGCTCCTACAAGGGGGCACTTGTATTTTGTAGGAGCCCCGCCCTCGGGGCGATGGAAGTGGTCTGCGAGGCTTTTCGCGACGGGGGCGTCGCTCCTACAAGGGGGCCTCCTGCATTTTGTAGGAGCCCCGCCCTCGGGGCGATGGAAGTGGTCTGCGAGGCTTTTCGCGACGGGGGCGTCGCTCCTACAAGGGGCCTCCTGCATTTTGTGGGAGCCCCGCCCTCGGGGCGATTATTGGTGGTTTGCGAGGGTGATCGCGACGGGGGCGTCGCTCCTACAAAAATTCGGGCATGCCAACTTCACTTGGCCGAATCAACCCTGTCAGTTTTTCGCCCCATGCGCCAATGCCCGCTCCCGGCTGGCGGCCAGTGCCTTGGCATCCGGCACTGACAAATCCCAACCCTGCATGTGCCCCAGGCTGATGTCGGCCAAAGCCTCAATCCACTGCGCATGGTTGTTCAGGCAGGAGATGTAGCTGAAGCTTTCGCCGCCTGCATGCAGGAAGGCTTCTTGCGCTTCTTGCTGGATTTCTTCCAGCGTTTCCAGGCAGTCGCTGGTAAAGCCCGGGCAGATCACGTCGACCTTTTTCACGCCTTGCTGCGCCATGGCGATCAGCGTGGGTTCGGTGTAGGGCTCCAGCCATTTGGCTTTGCCAAACCGCGACTGGAAGGTGAGTTTGTATTGGTCTTTGGACAGGCCCAGCGCTTCGGCCAGCAGGCGGCCGGTTTTCATGCATTCGCAGTGGTAAGGGTCGCCCAGTTGCAGGGTGCGTTCGGGCACGCCATGGAAACTCATCACCAACTTTTCGGCCTGGCCGTTGGCCGCCCAGTGTTCACGCACGGTTTGTGCCAGCGCAGCGATGTAGCGCGGGTCGTCGTGGTAGCGGTTGACAAAGCGCATCTCGGGCACCAGCCGGGTTTTCAGGCCCCAGCGGTAAACGGCGTCGAACACGCTGGCCGTGGTGGTTCCGCTGTATTGGGGGTAGGCGGGCACGATCAGCACGCGCTGCACGCCTTCTGCCTTGAGGGCGTTCAGCTGTTCGGGGATGGACGGCTGGCCGTAACGCATGGCGTAGCGCACCGATACGCTGTGGCCGCGCTCTTGCAGCGCGGTGCCCAGCGAATGGGCTTGTTGTTCGGTGAACACTTTGAGCGGCGAGCCGCCTTCGGTCCAAATGCTGGCGTATTTGGCGGCCGACTTTTTGGGGCGCACCCGCAAAATGATGCCGTGCAGGATCAGCCACCAGATGGGTTTGGGGATCTCCACCACGCGGCTGTCGCCCAAAAATTCGGCCAGGTACTTGCGCAGGGCAGGGGCGGTGGGGGCACTGGGGGTGCCGAGGTTGCAATACAAGACGGCCGTTTTGGCGGCTTGACCATGCTGGAAGGAGGGTTCTTTTTGAAATGCCATGTGGGGTATTCTCCCTCACCATGATTGACATTCCACGAATCAAAGCCATTACCCTCGATCTGGACGACACTTTGTGGCCCGTCTGGCCCACCATTGGCCGGGCCGAGGCCGTGTTGACCGCATGGCTGACCGCACATGCGCCCAGCACGGCGGCGCTGTCGGCCGATGCCGAGCTCAAAAAAGCCGTTCGCGCCGAGATCAACGCCCGCCACGCCGACCGGGCGCACGATTTGTCGTTTTTGCGCTTGCAGTCGATTCGCGCCTTGTTGCAGCAAGCCGGGGATCCGGTGCACCTGGCCGAGCCTGCGTTTGAGGCCTTTTTTGCCGAACGCCAGCGGGTGGACTTGTTTGACGATGCGCTGCCCGCCTTGGCCTTTTGGAGCCAGCGCTATCCGGTGGTGGCCTTGTCGAATGGCAACGCCGATGTGCACCGCGTGGGCATTGGCCAGCACTTTCACGCCAGCGTGAGCGCCCAGTCGCTGGGCGTGGCCAAGCCGGACCTGCGCATCTTTGTGGCCGGTGCCGAGGCCGCAGGTGTGGCACCGCACGAGGTGCTGCACATTGGCGACGACGCACATGCCGACTGCGTGGGCGCTTTGGCTGCCGGCATGCAGGTGGCTTGGCTCAACCGCGAAGGCCACGAGTGGACCCACGGCGACACCCGGCCGCACCTGGAGGTGCGAGACTTGCACGCACTGTGCGCCAGCTGGCCCGAATACGCTGATTGATCCGGTCCTGCGGGGTTTGAGGTGAACGGTTTGTCTTCGGCATTGCGATCAGTGATGAGAGCCGAGTGGGGGCCATTCCCTCGGGGCGATCGTCATTTTGTGGGAGCCCCGCCCTCGGGGCGATTCTTGGTTGTCTGCGGGGCTTTATCGCGACGAGGGCATCGCTCCTACAGGGGAGATGCCCTGCACTTTGTGGGAGCCCTGCATTTTGTGGGAGCCCCCGCCCTCGGGGCGATTCTTGGTGGTCTGTGGGGCTTTATCGCGATGAGGGCGTCGCTCCTACAAAAAGGCGTTCATGCAGACATCATTGGCTTGGATCAATCGTCGGTGGCTTCAGCCCCGACATGGAAGCTGCGCTATCTGAACAGGAGGAAACTGACATGACATTGAAAATTTACGGCATTGGCGCATCGCGTGCCGCACGTCCTTTGTGGGCTGCGTTGGAGCTGGGTGTGCCGTTTGAGCACATTGCCACGCCTTACCAAGGCGGTGCCACGCGCACGCCCGAGTTTTTGGCCATCAACCCCAATGGTCACATTCCGGTGGTGGTGGACGAGCGCCCCGAAGGCGCGGTCACCGTGTGGGAGAGCATGGCCTGCGCCTTGTACATTGCCCGTGTGCACGGCCAGGCCGATGGCCAGTCGATCACACCTGCCAATGCCCGCGAAGAGGCCGAGGCCCTGCGCTGGAGTTTTTGGACGGTGTCTGAGCTGGAGAGTGATGCGCTCACGGTGCTCATGCACCGCATGGCCATGCCCGCCGAGCAGCGCAAACCCGAGTTGGCCGATCGCGCCGAAAGTCGCCTGAAAGTGCCCTTGGCCGTGCTGGAAAAACACCTGCAGGCCCAAAATGCCCAAGGGCAGGCTTATCTGGCCGACAACCGCTTCACCGTGGCCGACGTGTGCGTGGCCAGTGTGGTCAGTTGGGTGCGTCCAGCCGGGGATTTGTTGGCGCAGTACCCAGCCCTTTCCGCCTGGCTGCATGCCTGTGTGGAGCGTCCTGCCCACAAGCAAGCCCGTGCGCTGAAGTGAAGGGCGGGGGCATTGCGCTCAGCGATGTGAACCGTTTGGGAGCCCCGCCCTCGGGGCGATTCTTGGTGGTCTGCGAGGGTGATCGCGACGAGGGCGTCGCTCCTACGGGGGCATTGCGCTGCATTTTGTAGGAGCCCCGCCCTCGGGGCGATTCTTGGTGGTCTGCGAGGCTTATCGCGATTGGGGCGTCGCTCCTTCAAAAAAGCGTTCATGCGAGATGCTTTTTGGGTGATCCATAGCCCTAAAACAACTTCGCCCCCAGCTCAAAAAAGTCAAACCCGCCCGTGCGACCGCCCAGGCAACGGGCCAGGAAGTCTTCGATTTTGCGGTAGGCGACCATGTTGTCCTGCCACCTGTGAAAGCCATGTCCGGCTTTGTCGAACAAGGCCAGTTCAACCGGCTTGCCGTTCGCCCGCAGGGCCTCGGCCATTTGCAGCGACTGGCTGACTTTGACGCGGGGGTCGTGCTTGCCGTGCATCAACAAAATCGGGCCTTGCACGCGGTCGGCTTTGAAAAGCGGTGAGCGCTCTTGCATGGCAGCGCGTTGGGCGGGGTTGGCGGGGTTGCCCACATAGCGAATCCAGAGGGGTTTGCCCAACTCCCAATAAGGCGGCGCGTCGTTCAGCAGAGCGGCCAGGTCGGTCACGCCTACATGGCTGATGGCGCAGCGGAATCGCCCCGGTGTGTGCGTCATGCCCACCAGGCTGGCGTAGCCGCCATAACTGGCCCCGCTGATGGCCACGCGTTTCGGGTCCACCACGCCTTGGGCCACCAGGGTATCGACAGCATCGGTCAGGTCGCTGTGCATCTTGCCTGCAAATTCACCTTGACCCGCGTTCATGAAGGCTTTGCCATACCCGCTGGAGCCCCGGTAGTTGACTTGCAGCACGGCATAGCCCCGGTTGGTCAGAAAGGACAACATGGGGTCGTTGCTTTGATGCACATCTCGCCTCCACGGACCGCCATGCACGTAGACCACCGTGGGGTAGGGCTTGGCCACGCCCGGCGGCAAGCTCAGGTAGCCATGCACATCCAGGCCATCGCCACTTTTGAAGGTGACGGGCTGTTGCGGTGCCAGGGGCGCAGTGGCGTTCATGCGGCTGCTGCCCAGTTGGGCCAGCACCTCAAAGGACTGCGTTTGCTGGTCGTAGAGCACATGCTCGCCGCCGTTGTGGCGGGTCACGGTGGCGCTCATCCAGCGCTCGTCGTCGCTCCGGTTGTTGATGCTGACGCGGGCATCGCTTTGGCCTTTGAGCTTTTGCAGGGCTTGGGCGAGTGCGCTATCAAAGACCTGCCATTGCTGGGTGTCGGGGTCGGACACCACCGCCACGGGACGGTTTTGCAGGCGACTCCAGATGACACCGACCAAGTCCACGCGGGCATCGGCGTGTTCGAAGCGCTCGGCACCATCGTGCAAGTTGATCTCGACCAGTGCCAGTTTGTCGCGCCCCCGGTTGGACATGGCCCACCAGTGGCCGGGTGTGGCGCTGGGGGCCACAGGGGTCAGGGTGTCAAAGTAACTGACTTCAAAGCGGCGGCTCCAGGCCTGTTGGGCGGTGTCCAACGGGGTTTCGAAAACCCATGTCGCGTCCTCAAGCCGGGCACGACCGATCACCGCACCGTCATCGTTGACCAGCCATGTGCCCACATGGCCGGGATTGGTGGCCAACAATTTGAGTTTGCCGGTGGCCATGCTGTAGCGGTACACGTCGTCGAACTTGGGGTCACGCCGATTGCTGGCAATGATCAGGTCGCTGCTGTAGGGCAAGGTGCGCAGGATGTACGAACGGGTCCCGGCAAACGGGGTCAGGTCTCTGGCGGCTTGTTGGGGTTGGTCGGTGTCGAGCATCCAGACGTGGGTGTTTTCGTCAGCTTGGTCGGAAATCTGCAGCAAGATGTGGCGGCTGTCGCGTGCCCAGACGCCACCGCCTGAAATTTTGTAGCTCTTGATCTCAGCTGTTTTCAGGTTTTTGACAAACAGCCCCGGCCCCAGACCCAAGCGGGCCACCCACATCAGGCGCTCTCCGTTGGGCGAAATTTGATAAGCACCTGACCCGTCCCAGTCGGCCACCAGATCCCGCACGGGGATCAAGGCAGGGGCCGCGTTGCTGGACGGCGTGGGCACGCTGGCGCAAGCGGCCAGCGCCGTGATCAAGGCGGTCAGGCTCCAGCGTGTCAGACGGGTGCGGATGGGCAATGGGGTGAGGCGCATGGCTGTATAGCAGGTCTGGGTGGACAGGGGGGTCATGGTTGTTGTGCTGGAGGGGTGTAGGCGGCTTGAAAGTCCGCGCCCTCGTTCATCCGCTCAATGACGTGCAGCAAGTTTGGGCTCCCCACTTGGGCCAGCCGTCGGTCGCAGTCGGTCCTGTGTGAGGGTGCGCAGTCGGATCATGTGGACTCGGGTGGTTGGGGTTCATGAACCAACAAATCCCCCGGCTGGCATTGCAAGACTTCGCAGATGCGCTCCAGCGTGTCAAAGCGCACGCCTTTGACCTTGCCGGACTTGAGCAGGGAAATGTTGACTTCGGAGATGCCGACGGCGGCGGCCAGGTCGCGTGAACGCATCTTGCGGCGGGCCAGCATCAGGTCGAGGTGGACGACGATGGGCATCAGACAAACGCCTTGTTTTCTTCGGCGATTTCCGACATCCAGGCCATGAGGTAAGACAGCATGAGCAGGACGCCGCAAATCAACAGGCCCAGCAAGTCGCTGGGGTGTATTTCCCAATTCCAGAGCTGAGATTGAGGGGGCAGGTGCAGGGTGACCAGGTAACTCCAGAGTGGGCGGGTCACGATGCCCAGCACGGCACAACCCAAGCCTGCCCAGGCACCGCGTTGCAGCCAGCTGCTGGTGATGGTGCTCAAGCCCATGTCGCGCAGCAAATGTTGGGTGCCTTGCCACAAACAAATGACAGCGGCCAACAACAGGAACCACAGGGTCAGATTGAGTCCAACGGCGCTGCCGAGTTGCCAACTCGCACCAGTGTTGAGATCGCGTTGCCAATAACTGCCGACCTTGTGCAGAAATTCCGAGGGGTCTCGCAAGGGGTGAAGAATGTGAAGCAGCACCCAGAGTGTGTAGATGCTGCCCAGGACTCTCAGGGTCCAGATGACTGTGGCGACTTTGCGCCGCAGTGGGGCGTGACGCTTTGCGGATGGGGTGATTGATGAGTTCATGCGATGCCTCCTTGTGAAAGGAGTCCATTGGAACTCAAAAATAAAATTTAAACAATAAAAATTTATTGTTTTGTATTAAATTTTTATTTCAAAATAGTTCTGTAGGGATGTTCAGAGCCGCACCAGCGCCTGCATCTTCGAAGCCAGCCACAGCTTGCGCAGCAGCGTGAGCTCGCTACCTGCCGTCGTCGAGTGACAGGTTGATTTCCCGTACGGGAAATGATTGAGCCTTATGCCCTTGAAATACAAAAAATTTCCCGTTCGGGAAATGCACCTGGTCTTGAAGTGAGTTTTGGTACAAAATTTCCTGAACGGGAAATTTACCAAGCCATGACCAGCATTCGAACACCACAGCAATTGGGTGAGGCCATCCGCGCCGCCCGCAAGCAGCTCGCGCTCACGCAGCCTCAGTTGGCCTTGGCGGCAGGGGTCGGTGTGCGCTTTGTCGTGGAGCTGGAGGCGGGCAAACCCACGGTCCGACTGGCACAGGTGCTGCGCGTCCTGCACGCGCTGGGTGGCGAGATCCATATCACTGGCTTGCCAGAAGTTGGCGTCTGACGTTTTTGCTGAGACGTCATGCCGTGCACGCCCTTTAAGTTGAGCACCTCAAAACCGCCCCAGCGCCTGCATCTTCCACGCCAGCCACAGCTTGCGCAGGGGCGTGAGCGCGATGCGCTGGTGCAGCACCTGAAAGCCCGAGGCTTCGATTTCGCGCAGCAAGGTGCGGTAGATGCTGGCCATCATGAGGCCGGGTTTTTGGGCGCGGCGGTCGGCCGCAGGCAGCAGGGCCAGGGCTTCGTCGTACAGGGCGTGTGCGCGGTCGGTCTGGAACTTCATCAGGGCGGTGAAGCGGTCTGAATAGTCGCGCTGCATCAGGTCTTGGGCTTTGACGCCAAAGCGTTGCTGTTCGTCCAGCGGCAAATAGATGCGCCCGCGCATGGCGTCTTCGCCCACGTCGCGGATGATGTTGGTCATCTGAAAGGCCAGGCCCAGTTTGTGCGCATAGGCCGTGGTCGACTCGTCGGTCTGGCCAAAGATACGGGCGGCGACTTCGCCCACCACACCGGCCACCAGGTGGCAGTATTTCGTCAGGCCCGCAAAGTCCAAGTAGCGGGTTTGGTTCAGGTCCATCTGGCAGCCTTCGATCACGGCCATGAGGTGGCGGCTTTCGATGCCGAAGGCGGGGGCCAGGGGCATGAGGGCGTGCATGACGGGGTGGCTGGGCTGGCCTGCGTAGGCTTGTTGCACTTCTTTTTGCCACCAGGCGAGTTTGGTGGCGGCCACGCTGGGGTCTTTGATTTCATCGACCACGTCGTCCACTTCGCGGCAAAACGCATAAAAGGCGGTGATGGCGGCACGCCGCTCGGGGGGCAAAAACAAAAAGGCGTAATAGAAGCTGCTGCCCGAGGCGGCGGCTTTTTGCTGGACGTAGTCTTGCGGGCTCATGGGCTGGGATTCTCGCACCTAAAGTGGCGTGTCAAAGCGCAAGGTCATGGTGCGGGCTCAAGACAGGTCTTTGCCGCTCAGTTGCCGAAATTCTCTGTCCAGCACGGCCGCTGATCCGAATCTCAAGGCGATGCGCCAGAGCAAGGCGCGTATTTCGTGGCGCGGCATTTTGACGCGTTGGCCCAAGGCTGCAGGTCCGGCTTGGCGCAACAGGGCCACGGTGCGCGCCCCAATCAAGGCGGGCAGAGCGCTGGCCAGGCGCAGGCGCAGGGGTTTGAGCGCCGTGGCGTAGCGCATGCCGCAGGCCAATTGGGTTTGGGTGTGGTCCAGCCAATGGCTGTACAGCGGGGCCAAGGCTTGCAGAGTGCCTGCATCCCGGTTTTGGGCGGCATGAGCGAGCAGTTCAGGCGACAGGCCTGCTTGCGCCAAAGTCTCCACCGGCCAGTAGCAGCGCCCGGCGGTCAGGTCGGCACCGGCGTCTCGGATGATGTTCAGGCGCTGAAGGCCCATGCCGTATTCGCGCCCGATGCGCATCATCTCGTTTTGCGGCAGCAGGCTGTAGCCGGGCAGGTGACGGCCGCACAGCTCGGTCCAGAACTCGCCCACGCAACCGGCCACGAGCCAGGTGTAGTCGGCCAACTCGGCTTCGGTTTGCAGGGCCTCAAGCCCCTGCGGGCCTGAGTTAAAGCGGGCCATGTCCAGCTGCTGTCCTCGGGTGATGTGGCCCAACACGCCGCGAACGCTGGCTTGGTCGTCCAGCTTGAGGGTGTGCAAGAGCGGCAGGCATTGGGGCAGGGCCTGCATCAGGGCGCGTTCGTGGGGGTCGGTTTGTTGTGCGGCAAAGGCTTGGGTCAGGCGGGTCAGTTCTGGGTTTTTCAAGGCCCAGGCGTGCGGGTCGGCGATGGTTTGGGTCATCAGGTCCAGCAGCACTTGGCGCTCGCCCAGGGGCAATGCGGTGGTGTCGGCCACGGTGTCGGTGGCACGGGCCAGCAAGTAGCCAATGGCCACGGGGGCTTGCAGGGCCGGGGGCAGGAGACGGATGGACAGGTCAAATGAGCGCGACACGCCGCGCAAAATTTGCCGGTGTGCCGCGCTCAGGGTTTGACTTTGGCGGGGCTGGATGGGTGAGGCTGTTTGCATGGTTAATCCCTATTGTCGCTTGACAGAAAGCCTGTGTTTGAATAGATTACTAACCAGTCAGTCATTATCTTTTTCTCCGGGAATTCCATGCCAAGCTCTTTGTCACTCGCCACGCGGCGAGTTTTTCATTTTTGTGCCACCGCCCTTGTTTTGGCGACTTTGGCTGCTTGTTCCAAAAAGGAGGCTCCACAAGAGCCCTTGCGTTCGGTCAAGCTGGTCACGGTGTCGGGGTCTGATTTGAATGTGTCGGGTGAGTATTCGGGCGAGGTGCGGGCACGGGTGGAGTCTCGTTTGGGGTTTCAGGTGGCGGGCAAGCTGGTGCAGCGCCCCGCCGAGCCGGGTCAGCGTGTGGCGGCGGGTCAGTTGCTGGCCTTGATCGATGCCAAAGATTACCAATTGGCAGCCCAGGCGGCGGCGGCTCAGGTGGTGTCGGCCCAGAGTCAGCGCGATTTGGCTGCGGCAGATTTCAAGCGTTTTGAGGCTTTGAAGGCGCAAAACTTCATCAGCGGTGCCGACTTGGAGCGGCGTGACGCCACGCTCAAAGCGGCCGATGCACAACTCAAGCAAGCCAAGGCCCAGGCGCAAGCCCAAAACAACCAAGCCGGTTATGCCCGTTTGACGGCCACCCAGTCGGGCGTGATCACGGGCGTTGACGCCGAGGTGGGCCAGGTGGTGTCCGCAGGTCAGCCGGTGGTGCGCCTGGCGCACGATGGCCCCCGCGATGCGGTGTTTGCCGTGTCCGAGGCCATGGCGATGGCCCTGAAAGTGGGTCAGACCCTGCGGGCGACCTTGGTGAGCACGGGCCAGCCTTTGCAGGGCAAGGTGCGAGAACTGGCCGCCAGTGCCGATCCCGTGACGCGCACTTACACCGTGAAGCTGGCGCTGGAGGCGTCTGAGCGACTGCCTTTGGGCAGCACCGTCAATGTGTTGGCCACCCAATTGCCGGGCAGTCAGGCGGGGATGATCAAGTTGCCCACCAGTGCTTTGCGCCAAGAAGGGGCTGGCACGGTGGTGTGGGTGTTTGATCCGGCCAGCATGACGGTCAACACCCAGCCCGTTCAGGTGGGGGCGGTTGAAGGCAATGAGGTGGTGATTTCCTCGGGCCTCAAACCCGGGCAGCAGGTGGTGAGTGCGGGTGTGCATGTCCTCTCGCCCGGCCAGAAGGTGACGGTTTACAACGCGCCAGCTCCGGCTGCGGCCCCGGTGGCCACCCCCGCCTTGGCAGGCGCATCTGCAGCGCAGCGGTGATCGCATGAGCAGCACCGACAACACCCGTTTCAACCTCTCGCGCTGGGCGCTGGAGCACCCGGCCCTGACCCGCTACCTGATGGTGGTGCTGATGGTTTTGGGCATGGCGTCTTATTTTCAACTGGGGCAGGATGAAGACCCGCCCTTTACCTTTCGGGCTATGGTGGTTCGGGCCTACTGGCCCGGGGCCACGGCTGCGCAAATGGCCGAGCAGGTGACCGACAAAATTGAGCGCACCCTGCAAGAGGTGCCTTTTGCCGACAAGATCCGCAGTTATTCCAAGCCGGGTGAGGCGCAAATCATTTTCCAGATCAAGGACAACTCCAAGCCCGGCGATGTGCCCCAGGTCTGGTATGCCGTGCGCAAAAAAATCGGCGACATGCGTGGCAGTTTGCCGCCAGGCGTTGTGGGACCGTTTTTTAACGATGAGTTTGGCGATGTATACGGGGTGATTTACGCCATCAGCGGGCAGGGCTTCACGCCTGCCGAGATCAAGACGCAGGCCGACAGCTTGCGGCAACAGTTGCTGCGTGTGCCCGATGTGGCCAAGGTGGAGCTGTTTGGCGTTCAAGACGAAAAGATTTTTATCGAAGTGTCGCAAAAGAAGCTCGCGCAAATGGGCTTGGACATGGGTGCTGTGTTGGCCCAGTTGTCCCAGCAAAACGCGGTGGAGTCGGCGGGCAGTGTTCAATCGCCAGCCGATGTGGTGCAGGTGCGTGTGGGGGGGCAGTTGCAGTCCCTGCAAGATCTGCAGGCCATGCCGATTCGGGGTGCTTCGGGGGCGCAAATCCGCTTGTCTGACATCGCCACCGTGACGCGGGGTTATGCCGATCCGGCCAGCGTGAAGGTGCGCCACGACGGCCAGGAAGTGATTGCCTTGGGAGTTTCCATGGGCAAAGGCGGGGACATCATTGCTTTGGGCAAGTCTTTGCGTGGCACGATCGAAGCCACCCAGGCCAGCTTGCCTGCAGGCATGACCCTGACGCAGGTGCAGGACCAGCCCAGTGCGGTGTCGACTTCGGTCAATGAGTTCATCAAGGTGCTGATCGAGGCCGTGGTGATTGTGTTGGCGGTGAGCTTTTTGGCGCTGGGCCTGCACAAGCGGCCGGGCCACAACCCCTTTTGGCGGCGTTGGACCTTGGACATTCGCCCCGGTTTGGTGGTGGGCATCACCATTCCGCTGGTGTTGGCTGTGACCTTTTTGGCCATGCACTATCTGGGCATTGGTTTGCACAAAATTTCGCTCGGCTCGCTCATCATTGCATTGGGCCTGCTGGTGGACGACGCCATCATTGCGGTAGAGATGATGGTGCGCAAGATGGAGGAGGGGTACGACAAGGTGCGTGCCGCGACCTTTGCTTATGAATTGACGGCCATGCCGATGCTCACGGGCACCTTGATCACGGCGGCGGGCTTTTTGCCGATTGGCATGGCCAAGTCCATGACGGGCGAGTACACCTTTGCGATTTTTGCGGTCACGGTGGTGGCTTTGCTGGTCAGTTGGGTGGCCTCGGTTTATTTTGTGCCGTATTTGGGGGCTGTTTTGCTCAAACCCCCAGCCCACGTTTTGTCGGCCGCGCAGCTGGACTCGGCCGAGATGTTCAACACGCCGTTTTACCGCCACTTCCGCACTTGGGTGACTTGGTGTGTGACGCACCGCTGGAAGACGATCGCCATCACGGTGTTCCTGTTTGCCATGGGGATCGTGGGCATGGGCAAGGTGCAGCAGCAGTTTTTCCCGGACTCTTCGCGCCCTGAAATCATGGTGGACTTGTGGCTGCCAGAGGGCTCGCCATTCAAGGCCAGTGAGGACATGGCCAAACGGGTCGAGCTTCGCTTGGCCCAAGAGGCAGGTGTGAAATCGGTCACGACGTGGGTGGGCTCGGGTGTGCCGCGCTTTTATCTGCCGCTGGACCAGGTCTTTCCGCAGACCAACGTGTCGCAATTGATCGTGTTGCCAACCGACTTGAAAACCCGTGAAATTTTGAGGGCCAAGCTGCCCGCTTTGCTGGCCCAGGAGTTTCCCGAGGTGCGTGGGCGTGTCAAGTTGCTGCCCAACGGGCCGCCTGTGCCTTACCCGGTGCAGTTTCGCGTGGTGGGACCCGATCCGCAGGTTTTGCGCTTGAAGGCCGATGAGATCAAGGCTCAAATGCGCTTGAATCCGAACACCCGGGGTGTGAACGACAACTGGAACGAGTCGGTCAAGTCGGTTCGCCTGGAAATCGACCAAGCCCAAGCGCGGGCCTTGGGGGTGACCAGCCAGTCGATTGCACAGGCTTCTCGCACTTTGCTCAGTGGCACGCCCGTGGGGCAGTTCCGCGAAGGCGACAAGCTCATCGATATCGTGTTGCGCCAGCCTCTGGCCGAGCGCGATGCCTTGTCAGACTTGGGTCAAGCCTACGTGCCCACGGCCTCAGGTCGCTCGATTCCTCTGCTGCAGGTGGCCAGACCGGTGTTTGCCTGGGAGCCAGGGGTGATGTGGCGCGAGGGGCGGCAGTTTGCCATCACCGTGCAAGCCGATATTGCAGAGGGCCTGCAAGGGGCCACGGTCACGGCGCAGTTGCTGCCCGACCTGAAAAAAACCGAGGCCACTTGGCAAGGTCAGGGCTTGATGGGCTACCGCATTGAGGTGGCCGGCGCTGTGGAAGAAAGCTCCAAAGGATCGGCCTCGATTGCGGCGGGCGTGCCCGTCATGTTGTTCATCACCTTCACCTTGCTCATGCTGCAGCTGCAAAGTTTCAGCCGCGCGATGCTGGTGTTTTTGACCGGGCCTTTGGGCATGGCGGGTGTAGCGGGGGCTTTGTTGGTTCTTGACCGGCCGTTTGGTTTTGTCGCGCTGCTGGGCGTGATTGCGCTCATGGGCATGATTCAACGCAACTCGGTGATCTTGATCGACCAAATTGAGCAGGACCGGGCGGCGGGCATGGCCCCATGGCAGGCGATTGTGGAGTCGGCGGTGCGCCGTTTGCGCCCGATTGTGTTGACCGCTGCTGCAGCAGTTTTGGCCATGATCCCGCTGTCGCGCAGCATTTTCTGGGGGCCGATGGCGGTGGCCATCATGGGGGGGCTGGTGGTGGCAACGGCCTTGACCTTGCTGGCGCTGCCGGCCATGTATGCCGCTTGGTTCAGAATTGAACGGCCAAATCAAGCCCATGCCTGAATTTGGGCAATTGAAGCGGCTAAAATAGAAAGTTGACCGATTTCAAGCGGGCGGTCAGGTGTGTCAAAGGGCTTTAGGGCCTTGTGATGGGCCTGACGCCCTTTTTGTTTGGACATGCGCGGGTGGCGAAATTGGTAGACGCACCAGGTTTAGGTCCTGACGGTGGCAACACTGTGCGGGTTCGAGTCCCGCCCCGCGCACCAACTGACTTGTGGCAACAGGGTTGACCTGTTGGCCTGTGAGACATTCAATTAACCGAGAACGACGATGACTGTGACTGTTGAAACCCTTGAAAAGCTGGAACGCAAGATCACCCTGACTGTGCCTGTGACGGCCATCCAGTCTGAAGTGGATGCTCGCCTGAAGAAAATGGCCCGCACCGTCAAGATGGACGGTTTCCGTCCAGGCAAAGTGCCCATGAACGTGGTCGCTCAGCGTTACGGTTACTCGGTTCAGTACGAAGTTCTGAACGACAAAGTGGGTGAAGCCTTCTCGGTGGCGGCCAATGAAGCCCAAGTGCGTGTGGCCGGCCAGCCCCGCATCTCTGAAAAAGAAGGCGCACCCGAAGGTCAATTGACTTTTGATGCCATTTTTGAGGTCTATCCCGAAGTCAAGCTGGGCAACCTGGCCGACACCGAAGTCGAAAAACTCACGGCTGAAGTGTCCGATGCCGCCATCGACAAAACCATCGACATCCTGCGCAAGCAGCGCCGTACCTTCGCCCAGCGTGCACAAGATGTGGCTGCCCAAGAGGGTGACCGTGCCACCATCGACTTCGAAGGCAAGATCGATGGTGAAGTGTTCTCTGGCGGCAAAGCCGATGACTTCCAGTTCATTTTGGGCGACGGCCAGATGCTCAAGGAATTCGAAGATGCCGTGAGCGGCATGAAAACGGGCGAGAGCAAGACTTTCCCCTTGGCTTTCCCTGCCGATTACCACGGCCAAGATGTGGCTGGCAAAACAGCCGACTTCATGGTCACGGTCAAGAAACTCGAAGCCGCCCATTTGCCTGAAGTCAACGAAGCCCTGGCCAAGTCCTTGGGCATTGCCGACGCCACTGTCGAAGGTCTGCGTGCCGACATCCGCAAAAACCTCGAGCGTGAAGTCAAGTTCCGCTTGCTGGCTCGCAACAAGCAAGCCGCCATGGACGCCCTGGTGTCCAAGGCCGAGCTGGACCTGCCCCAAGCCATCGTGCAAAACGAAATCGAGCGTCTGAAGGAAGGTGCTCGCGCAGATCTGAAGCAGCGCGGCGTCAAGGATGCTGACAAGGCCCCGATTCCCGATGACATCTTCCGTCCCCAAGCCGAGCAGCGCGTGCGCCTGGGTCTGGTGGTCGCTGAGGTTGTGCGCGGCAACACACTGCACGCCAAGCCTGAGCAAATCCAAGCCCACATTCTCGAGTTGGCCTCCAGCTACGAGCGTCCAGAAGACGTGGTGCGTTGGTACAACAGCGACAACCAGCGTTTGGCCGAAGTCGAGGCTGTGGTCATTGAGAGCAATGTGTCTGATTTCGTTTTGGGCCAAGCCAAGGTCACCGAAAAAGCCATCACGTTTGAAGAGCTGATGGGCCAGCAGGCCTGATGAGGTCTTTGAACCCTTGAACAATGGGGCTTGTGCCGGGCTTGCAGTTCGGCAGACAAGCCCCATCTCATTGGTGGGCCTGACAAACGGGTTAAAGTCTCAAACATAATTTTGGAGAAATGATGAGCGCACTGGACATCACAAATTTGGGCATGGTCCCCATGGTCGTCGAGCAATCGGGCCGTGGCGAACGCGCTTACGACATTTACTCGCGTTTGCTCAAAGAGCGTGTGATCTTTTTGGTGGGTGAGGTCAACGACCACATGGCCAATTTGATCGTGGCCCAGTTGTTGTTTTTGGAAAGCGAAAACCCCGAAAAGGACATTTCGCTGTACATCAACTCGCCCGGTGGCTCGGTGAGCGCAGGCATGGCGATTTACGACACCATGAACTTCATCAAGCCCGATGTGTCCACGCTGTGCAATGGCATGGCCGCGAGCATGGGCGCTTTCTTGCTGTCCTCGGGTGCCAAAGGCAAGCGGTTTTCACTGCCTAACTCCAAGATCATGATTCACCAGCCATTGGGCGGTGCGCGTGGCCAGGCGACCGAGATTGAAATTGCCGCTCGCGAGATTGTCAAAACGCGCGCTCATTTGAACCGCATCTTGTCCGAAAACACCGGCCAGCCGCTTTCAAAGATCGAACTCGACACCGAGCGTGACTATTATTTGTCTGCTGCCGAGGCCAAGGACTATGGCTTGGTCGATGAGGTGATTTCCAAACGCGCTTGAGGGTGACCGGCCTGGCCGGCACTTTGGTTCACGGCGTTTACCTCCAAAGGGTGAGCGCCGTTTTTCTTTCGTTATCATTGACGAATATCCGGATTCCGAGGCGACATTTATGGCCGACAAAAAAGGCTCAAGCACTGAAAAAAACCTGTTTTGCTCCTTTTGTGGCAAGAGCCAGCACGAGGTCAAAAAGCTGATAGCAGGTCCTTCTGTGTTCATCTGTGACGAATGCATTGACTTGTGCAATGACATCGTGCGCGATGAACTGGCCACCACCACGGTGGCTGAAGGGGCCAAAGAGGGTTTGCCCACACCGTTGGACATCAAGAACAACCTGGACAATTATGTGATTGGTCAGGAAAAGGCCAAGCGCAGCTTGGCGGTGGCGGTGTACAACCACTACAAACGCCTCAAGCACAAAGAGTCGGCCAAAAAAGACGAGGTCGAATTGGCCAAGAGCAACATTTTGCTGATCGGCCCAACCGGCTCAGGCAAAACCCTGTTGGCTCAGACCATGGCCCGGATGTTGGACGTGCCCTTTGTCATGGCCGATGCCACCACGTTGACCGAAGCCGGTTATGTGGGCGAGGACGTTGAGAACATCGTGGCCAAGCTGCTGCAAACTTGCAACTACGACGTCGAGCGTGCGCAACGCGGCATTGTCTACATCGACGAAATCGACAAGATCACCCGCAAGTCGGACAACCCCTCGATCACCCGTGATGTGTCGGGTGAGGGTGTGCAACAGGCTTTGCTCAAGTTGGTCGAAGGCACCATGGCCAGTGTGCCTCCTCAAGGTGGCCGCAAGCACCCCAACCAAGACTTTTTGCAGATCGACACCACTAACATCTTGTTCATTTGTGGTGGCGCCTTTGCAGGTCTTGAAAAGGTCATTGAGAACCGCACTGAATCAGGCGGGATTGGCTTCGGGGCTTCTGTCAAAAGCAAGAAGCAACGCTCGCTCACCGATGTGTTCAATGAAGTGGAGCCAGAAGATCTGATCAAATTTGGCCTGATTCCCGAGTTGGTCGGTCGTTTGCCCGTGATCGCCACCTTGGCTGAACTCACCGAAGAGGCCTTGGTGCAAATTCTGACCGAGCCGAAAAACGCTGTCGTCAAACAATTCACCAAGCTCTTGGCCATGGAAGGCGTTGACCTTGAAGTGCGCCCCAATGCACTCACAGCCATGGCCCGCAAAGCCTTGGCCCGCAAAACGGGTGCACGTGGTTTGCGTTCCATCATGGAGCAAGCCTTGATCGACACCATGTTTGAATTGCCCAACCAAGCGAATGTTGAAAAAGTGGTGGTGGACGAGTCCGTCATCGACGACAACAAACCTCCCTTGCTGGTTTACCGCGAGTCGGCCAAACAGGCCTGACCCATCTTGGCTGCACCGCCCGCAAACCATTTGTCATGAATGGCTTGAAATTGCGGGGGCAGCATCCATGTGTAGCTGAATTGATCCGAGGGATACACCATGTCTGGACACACACCTTTGCCGCCCACCTTGATGGAACTGCCCATGTTGCCGCTGCGCGACGTGGTGGTGTTCCCTCACATGGTGATTCCCTTGTTTGTGGGACGCCCCAAGAGCATCAAGGCCCTTGAGTCGGCCATGGCTGCCGACCGTCGCATCATGTTGGTGGCGCAAAAAACAGCCGCCAAAGACGAACCTGCGGTTGACGACATGTTTGACGTGGGTTGTGTCTCGACCATCTTGCAGATGCTCAAATTGCCCGATGGCACCGTCAAAGTGTTGGTTGAAGGCCAGCAACGTGCCATTGTCAAATCCATTGTGGATGGCGAAGCGCATTTTGTGGCCTCGCTCACCCCTGTTGATCCTGTGTCCGAGCAATCCGATGCCAGCAGCGAAATTGAGGCGCTGCGCCGTGCCGTGATGCAGCAGTTTGACCAGTACGTCAAACTCAACAAAAAGATTCCGCCCGAAATTCTGACCTCGATCTCCAGCATCGATGATCCAGGCCGTTTGGCTGACACCATCGCTGCGCACTTGCCACTCAAGCTCGAGAACAAGCAGCAAGTGCTGGACTTGGCCAACATCAAATTGCGGCTTGAAAACCTGTATGCCCAGCTCGAACACGAGGTGGATATTTTGAATGTGGACAAGCGCATCCGTGGTCGTGTCAAACGGCAAATGGAGAAAAACCAGCGCGACTTCTACCTCAATGAGCAGGTCAAAGCCATTCAAAAAGAACTTGGCGACGGGGAAGAGGGCGCTGACATTGAGGAGCTTGAGAAAAAGATCAAGGCTGCTAAGCTGTCTGCCGAGGCGCGTAAAAAGGCCGAAGGTGAGCTCAAAAAGCTCAAACTCATGTCCCCCATGTCGGCCGAGGCTTCAGTCGTTCGCAACTACCTGGATGTCTTGATTGGTTTGCCTTGGGGCAAAAAAACCAAGCTCAAGCACGATCTGGCCAATGCCGAAGAGGTCCTGAACCAAGACCACTACGGTCTGGACAAGGTCAAAGACCGCATCCTGGAATACCTCGCGGTGCAGCAACGCGTGGACAAGGTCAAAGCACCAATTCTGTGCTTGGTGGGGCCACCTGGCGTGGGCAAGACTTCGCTGGGCCAATCCATTGCCAAGGCCACAGGACGCAAGTACGTGCGCATGGCTTTGGGCGGCATGCGTGACGAGGCCGAGATTCGTGGGCACCGCCGCACCTACATTGGTGCATTGCCTGGCAAGGTGTTGCAAAACCTGAACAAGGTGGGCACCAAAAACCCCCTGTTCCTTCTTGATGAAATTGACAAGCTGGGCACTGACTTTCGAGGCGACCCGTCGAGTGCTTTGCTGGAGGTGTTGGATCCCGAGCAAAACCACACCTTTGGTGACCACTACGTCGAGGTTGACTTTGACCTGAGCGACGTGATGTTTGTGGCGACCTCCAATTCCATGAACATTCCGTCGGCCTTGTTGGACCGCATGGAAGTGATCCGTTTGTCCGGATACACCGAAGACGAAAAAACCAACATTGCCATGAAGTATTTGCTGCCCAAGCAAATGGGCAACAATGGGGTCAAAGATTCTGAGCTCCTGGTGACCGAAGAGGCCGTGCGCGATGTGGTGCGTTACTACACCCGTGAAGCTGGTGTGCGGTCGCTGGAACGCGAGTTGGGCAAAATCTGCCGCAAGGTGGTGAAGGCTTTGTTGCTCAAGCAAATGACACCTCAGGTGGTGGTGAATGCAGACAACCTGAATGACTATTTGGGTGTTCGCAAGTACACCTATGGCCGTGCTGAGCAAAAAAACCAAGTGGGCCAAGTCGTTGGTTTGGCCTGGACAGAGGTGGGCGGCGATTTGCTGACCATCGAAGCAGCCCTGATGCCCGGCAAAGGCGTGATCACCCGCACCGGTTCGCTCGGTGATGTGATGAAGGAGTCCGTCGAGGCCGCTCGCACCGTGGTGCGCAGCCGCTCACGTCTTTTGGGCATTAAGGACGAAGTCTTTGAGAAGAAAGACCTGCACATTCACGTGCCAGACGGTGCCACCCCCAAAGATGGTCCCAGTGCCGGTGCGGCCATGACCACCGCCATGGTGTCGGCCATGACGGGTATTCCCGTGCGTGCCGATGTGGCCATGACGGGTGAGATCACGCTGCGCGGCGAAGTCACGGCCATTGGTGGATTGAAGGAAAAATTGCTGGCTGCATTGCGTGGTGGCATCAAAACGGTGTTGATTCCTGAGGACAACGTCAAAGACCTGCAAGACATTCCCGAAAATGTCAAAAATGGTTTGGAAATCGTCCCGGTCAAGTGGATCGATCAGGTGCTCGATGTCGCCTTGGAGGCCAAACCCATGCCTTTGAGTGAGGAAGAGGTCGCAGCGACTGCCTTGTCAGCGGTCACCACAACGGCAAAATCTGAGGCGGTCAAACATTGATGTAAAAATTTCAGGAAGAGCTCAAAGCCCCCCTGAAATTGCATTACAATTTGACCATTGCAATCAACAAAGCATACAATGCCAAGTTGATTGAAATATGCGGGAATAGCTCAGTTGGTAGAGCGCAACCTTGCCAAGGTTGAGGTCGCGAGTTCGAATCTCGTTTCCCGCTCCAAATAAAGAAAAATGTTTGATCATTTTTCTAAACTCAGGGAAGCCAAAGCTTCCCTGTTTTTTTGGATTTTTTCAGCAGTTTGTTCTTCTGAAATGGTTTTGAGTTTTGTCTCTTATTCTGGTCAATGTTGTTGTTGACGCTGTATAATAAGAGGCTCTGTTTGCGGGAATAGCTCAGTTGGTAGAGCGCAACCTTGCCAAGGTTGAGGTCGCGAGTTCGAATCTCGTTTCCCGCTCCAATTTTTGAATGTTTCTTGGGTTTGTCACTTGACGATCCATTGAGACCAAGTCAGTTCACTGACAAGGGCGCGATAGCAAAGCGGTTATGCAACGGATTGCAAATCCGTCTAGCCCAGTTCGACTCTGGGTCGCGCCTCCAATTTCAATGCCTCAGCAGTTCATCTGCTGAGGCATTTGTTTTTGGTGAAGCTGTCGTGAACTCTTGTTGATATTCGTTCAGTTGGCCCTGGCCACCCACACGGTGGCGCCCAGCGCACCATATCTCTCTGCATGAGGCACATCGCGTGCCAAGCGAAAAAAATCACCGGCCTTCAAATGCGTCACCTTGTCATGGGCGGTCAGCCAAAACTCGCCGCGCACCACATGGGCACTGACATCAAAAGGATGGGTGTGGGTGTCGAGTTGGAGATCGGCATCCCATTCGCGGACGATGATTTCATCGAAGCCTTCGTCCATGGACTGGGCCGTGAATTGTTCAAGTGAGATGGTGTACATGGGTTGTGCGAAAGAAAAAAATCAATGTGGTGAAGGCTTGGTTGTAGAGGTCAGCGCGTTAAGTTCGATACCAGTCTTTGACCGCCGCCACAAAGCGCTGCACGCCTTGTGCCACCGTAGCAGGATCCAATGCGCCATAAGAAAGTCGTTGGTAATTGGCCTTGTTCAGGTTGGTCAGACCAAAAGCAAAACCGGGCAAAGTCGCGACTTTGAATTTTTCAGTCATGTGGCGATTGAACGCCATAGGGTCAGCCATGCCAGGCAGTTTCATGAGCACATAAAAGGCCCCCTGGGTTTGGGGGAACTGCACCAGATCGCCCAAGTCCTCCAAGGCTTGGTAGACCTGATGGCGGACCATGGAAAGGCTTTGAATTTTTGGCTGAACCCAATCGCGGCCAAGTCTTAAAGATTGCAGTGCAAGCAGTTGCGAAGCCACTGGCGCGCAGATCAAGTTGGTGTCTTGAACTTTGTTCATGGCATCAAACAAATCAGCAGGGTAGACCACATAACCCACTCGCCAGCTGGCCATGCCGTAATTTTTGGACATGGAGTAAAAAGACAGCGTGTGACCTTGTGCGCCCTCTATCGATGCCGGAGAAAAGTGCTGAGCACCTTCGTAGGTAAAGTATTCATAGGCTTCGTCGCTGAAATGGTAAATGCCCGCTTTCGCGCACAAGGCGTTGACTGCCCGCAAAGAGGCTTCGCTGTAAACAGCGCCCGTTGGGTTGTTGGGTGACACTGTGACAATGGCCCGGGTGCGCGGCGTGATGGCGTCCGCCAAAGCCTGAACATCCAAACTCCAATCATTGTGGGTCGGGACGGGCACGGGGATGCAGCCACACATGCGAATGGCCATTTCCTGGTTGAAGTAATACGGCATGGGCAGGATGAACTCATCACCGGGGTCGGCCACGGCCAGCACGCAGTTGAGAAAGGCCATGTTGCTGCCAGCCGTGACCATGATTCGGGATTCCGTGCCGCAGTGCACCTGGTTTTCATCGGCCAACTTTTGTCGAAAGGCTTCGACCAAAGGTGCAATGCCGCTGACCGCTTGGTATTTGTGCAGCTGTGCGTCAGCCATCAGTTCGGGCAGAGCGGCAATGGCCGAGGCGGGTGGGGCGTAGTTGACAACGCCTTGACCCAAGGAAATGGTGCCCGGGTTATCGCGCACCAGCGCGGCAATGGTGGGAATGATGGGGGTGTCGACCCGGTCCATGCGGAGGGATTGGCGCTTCATGCTTTTTCCTGGGGGATGTGACGCGTCTGGCGGATTTATTGACCGTTGATGGCCAGCAATTCAACTTCAAACAAAAGGGTGGCGTTGGGTGGGATCACGCCGCCTGCACCACGCTCGCCATAAGCCGTGGCGGGTGGGCAAGTCAGTTTGGCTTGGCCGCCAACTTTCATGCGTTGAACACCTTCGGTCCAACATGGAATCACACGGTTCAGCGGGAACTCGATGGCTTCGTTGCGTTTGTAAGAGCTGTCAAATTCCTTGCCATTGGGCAATGTGCCTCGGTAATGAACTTTGACCTTGTCTGAAGCCTTGGGGCTGGCTCCGGTGCCGTCCTTGAGGGATCGGTAGACCATGCCTGAGGCGGTCAGCTGAGCCCCCGGTTCTTGTGATGAGGCGGTGATGACGGTGTTTTGAGCAAAAGCTGATGTGGCAAAACACGCAGCCAATGTCAGGCTTGTCAACGATGGGGCGAGAAAATGTTTGGTCATGGTCATGGGGTGGAGAGTGCAAAAAATGAAATTTCTGTCATGTTAACGGAGGCCCGGTGTTCGAGGCATGCGATCAAAACAACAGCCGTTCAGCGCTCCCCATCATCCAAAAGAACTTGTCGAGGCCAGTTGTCCTAAACGAGCCGAGATGGCGTGGAACTGGGCCACGGTTTCTTCGATGATTTCACGGGCGGTTTTGACCTCATGGATCAGTCCAGCCGATTGACCCGCCAAAGCGGGGGCCGCATTCATGTCTCCGCCAAAGTAAACGTCCTGAATGCCTTTGAAGGCCTCGGGGCCCATCAGCCCTGCCTCGTGCAAGCTTTTTGTGAAAGGGGCTTTGAGGGCACGAATGCAAGGCGAAGACTGGGTGTTCAGCATGTAGGTGCCGGTGGTGGGCGCTTGCACGATGGCTTGTTTATAGTGCGCGTGAACGGGGCTTTCTGCGCAAGCCACAAAACGGGTGCCCATTTGTACCGCCTCGGCACCCAAGGCAAATGCTGCAGCCATGCCGCGACCATCCACAATGCCGCCAGCAGCGATCAAGGGCAAATCGGTGTGTTCGCGGATGGCTTGCAGCAGCACCAAGGTGCTGACTTCTTCCGGATTTTTGAAACCACCGCCTTCGGAGCCCTCCACCACCAAGCCGTCAACACCCGCTTGAGCACACTTCAACGCAGCCTCAAGAGTGGGGACCGCATGGTAGACCGCAATGCCTGCGGCCTTTAAGGGGGCGACAAACTTGGCAGGACTGCCGGCTGATGTGGTGACAAAACGGATGCCAGATTCGCAGACGTAACGCAGCATGGCGTCGTCTTTCAAAAAACGAATCGGAAGATTCACGCCAAAGGGCAGCCCACTGTCGAGCATGCGCTGGATTTCACGTTGGCAATTTTCGGTTTCCCCGGACGAGGTTTCGATGATGCCCAATCCACCAGCCTTGGAGACGGCCGAGGCCAAGGCGCTGCGGGCAATCCAGCCCATGGGAGCCTGCAAAATGGGGTATTGGGCCCCGGTGTGTGCCAGTACGCGGTTCATGCACTTGCCTTTTTGATTAAAAAATCATCATAAGCGCGGGTGTCTGGGCATGCAGTCACCGAGTGGTCCATGGGGTGGACGCTTTGTCCATAAACTGAACCCTTTTCAAGGAGCTTGTTGCATGGCATTGACACTGTTGGCTTTTGACACCCCAAACGCCCGAAAAATTTCGGTGGCCTTGGAGGAGATGGGCTTGCCCTATGCGGTGCAAGTGGTTGACATCACACAAAATGAACAATTTGATCCCGATTTTTTGCGCATCAGCCCCAATAACAAAATCCCAGTTTTGGTGGACACCGATGGACCGGATGGCCAAGTGCAAACCGTTTTCGAGTCGGGTGCCATTTTGATGTACTTGGCAGAAAAGACGGGTCTGTTTTTGCCCCCTTCAGGCGCTGCTCGGGTGGCTGTTCTGGAGTGGTTGATGTTTCAAGTGGGTGGGTTTGGTCCCTCCCCAGGGCAGGTGCACCATTTTGTTGCATTGAGTGACGAGGGTGACAGGCGCTATGGTTTGCAACGCTTCATGAGCGAAACACGGCGTTTGTATGGGGTCATGGACCGCCGTTTGGCCGAGCATGCGTTTTTTGCAGGCGAATTGTCGATTGCTGACTTCGCGATTTTGGGTTGGGTTTGGCGTCATGCTCGGCATCGGGTGGATTTGAGTGAATTT
Source organism: Limnohabitans sp. 2KL-3 (assembly GCF_001269405.1). Lineage (NCBI taxonomy): Bacteria > Pseudomonadati > Pseudomonadota > Betaproteobacteria > Burkholderiales > Comamonadaceae > Limnohabitans > Limnohabitans sp. 2KL-3. The sequence goes on along the minus strand of NZ_CXON01000008.1, from coordinate 118,506 downwards.
CCTCATGTCCAGCGTTGGTACGAGCGCATGATGGCTCGGCCGGCGGTTCAAAGGGGCTTTGCAGTCGCGTTGCGCAGGGCCGACTGAACGCAACATTTGTGCCTGATGAGCCGCTTGCAGTGCCAGGGAGGCCGTCCTCCAAGGGCGAAGTTCATGCTTGCTGGGTCTTAAATTCTCAGGTCAATCGTGTCCATTGGATGGAATAGGCCACTTCTTGTGGCCTAATATCGCTTTGCATTATTTATCTGGAGCCATAGATGGGCAACAAAATCGTCACCGAAGCAGATCGTAAATTCACCCCCCCACTGCCAGCTTTGCCTGGTGTGACCTTGCGCACCGGCGGTCGTGGTCAGCGCGTCAGCCTTGAGCGTGGCGTGGCCACTCGCAGCAAGAAAAATCCTGGCAAGCGTTCCAAAAAGGGCGGTTGATCCTGCACCTCAGGTTTTTGATCCTGACTTGGCAAGCCACTGATGACCTCAGTGGCTTTTTAATTGGTGGTCACGCGGTTCGTCTATTGTTCACAGGCTTTGCTCATCAAGGGGGTATGGAATGCTGATTTCCTATGCAGCGGTTTTGGTCGCAGGGATCATGCCGGTCGTTTGTGCGGGCATCGCCAAATCGGGTTTTAAGGGCTACGACAACAGTGACCCGAGGGCGTGGTTGGCATCACAAACAGGTTTTCGAGCCCGCGCTAATGCCGCTCAAGCCAACTGTTTTGAGGCCTTTCCCTTCTTTGCGGTGGGTGTGATTTTGGCTTTGTTGACTGGGGTGGATCCCCATACGGTCGACGCCTTGTCCATTTTGTTTGTGACCGCCCGCACCGCTTATGTTTTTTGTTACGTCAGCAACAAACCGAAGTGGCGAACCATGGTGTGGTCAGCCGCCTATGTGTCGGTTGTGGCACTTTATGCATTGGCCATGCTCAATTTGCAAACAAGTTGAGACTTTATCGGCCCGATCTCAAGGCACAATAGAGCCTCTGCCCCGGTGGTGAAATCGGTAGACACACCGGACTTAAAATCCGTTGCTTCGTGAATAACGGGCGTGCCGGTTCGATTCCGGCTCGGGGCACCAAAGTACACATCAACATCATCATGAACCAAGACAACGCACCGCTTGAAATCCACGTGCATGGTGATGTGCCGATCAAATCCGGCACCGACCTCAAATCCATTCAGGAAGCGCTCAAGCCACTTTGGCAATACGCTGGCGCAAGATCTTTGAATGAAGCCTCTTCAAGCCTTTACGAAGAAGAGCCTGGCATTCGTTTTGATGCCAGCTCACATCGACTGCAAATGTGCTGGACTGTGCGGGGGGATGAAGATTTCCGCATGGTCATGGAAGACTTGTGCATGAACCTCAATGAGTTGTCCTCTGCAGGCACACCCATTGAAGTCACTTTTTACGACACCGAATTTGACGACGAGGATGAAGCCAGTGGCGCCGATTCTCGCGACGACTTTGTCATGTTGTTTGTGGGGCCGGACCCTGGGGCCATCATGCAGGCCCAGCGCGATTTGCTCATCCACGACGTCGTGAACATGATGGAACGGCACTTTGATGGGGCCGAGTTGTCGGGTGTAGTGTCTGAAATCGACAAGCTCTTCAGTCAGCGCTTTGACAACCTGGTCAGTTCATTGGAGCTGGGTAAGCCCCCCAAAGGTGCAGGGGGCAACGGCAACGGCAGCCACGGGGGTGGCGGTCGCCGTCCACGACATTTGCACTGATTGCCATGCTCGGCTTGTTTTCTCGTGATGCGCTGAACCCGGGGGTTCGCATGCGCGAGGTTTTCGGCTGGGCCATGTACGATTTTGCCAACTCGGGCTATTCCACGGTGGTCATCACCGCCGTGTTTGCTGCTTACTTTGTGGGTGGCGTGGCCGATGGCGCAAGCTGGGCCACCTTGGCCTGGACTTCGGGCCTGAGCCTGTCTTATTTCATCGTCATGCTCACCATGCCCGGTTTGGGGGCATGGGCTGATCGGGTCGCTGGCAAAAAACGCTTGCTGATGTGGGTGACCGTAGGCTGTGTGCTCAGCACAGCGGCTTTGGCCTTGGTGGGACCGGGGCAAGTGGCTTTGGGCTTGTTCATTTTGGTGCTGTCCAACACTTTTTTTTCTTATGGCGAGTCGCTGACCGCTTCTTTTTTACCCGAATTGGCCAAGCCCGAAGCCATGGGTCGCGTGAGTGGTTGGGGCTGGTCGCTGGGTTACATCGGTGGCATGCTCACGCTGGGCGTCTGCCTGGCTTATGTGCTGGCTGCTCAGTCGCGCGGCGAGTCGGGCAGCCAATTTGTGCCCGTGACCATGCTCATCACGGCGGCTGTGTATGGCGCAGCGGCTTGGGTGACGTTTGCTTTGTTGCGCGAGCATTCGCCCGCCCGGCCCGATGCCCCGGTGCATTCGGCCATGCAGAGCCTGCGCCATTTGCGCCAAACCCTGCGCGAGGCCTTGCCTTATCGAGACTTCATCCAACTGCTTGCTTGCGCCGTGGCCTACCAAGGCGGTGTGGCCGTCGCCATCACCTTGGCAGCCATTTACGCCGAGCAGGTCATCGGGTTTCAGCCCCAAGAAACCATGGTGCTGATCTTTGTGCTCAACATTGCGGCGTTTGTGGGGGCTTTGGTGTTTGGTCATGTGCAAGACCGCTTGGGCCACAAACTGACGCTGTCACTGACTTTGTTGGGCTGGGTGGCCACTTGCTTCATTGCGGCCTTGTCTGCCGACAAAGCCACGTTCTGGTGGGCGGCTGGGGTTGCCGGTTTTTGCATGGGATCGAGCCAGTCTGCGGGTCGCGCCATGGCCGGTTTGATGGTGCCGCCCCAGCGCTTGGGTGAGTTTTTTGGTCTGTGGACATTTGCCGTTCGACTGGCCAGCATTCTGGGGCCGTTGACTTATGGCCTGATCACTTGGCTGAGCGATGGCAACCAGCGCCTGGCGATTGGCTCGACTTCTTTGTTGTTTGTGTTGGGCCTGGTCTTGTTGATGCCGGTGAACATGCAGCGCGGTCGTCGCATGGCACTGGGGCAGGGCGCTGATTGAGTTGCAGCCCACCCCTGGAGTGGGTGCCTTCAGACTTGTGGTGGCGCTTTGTGGCAAGCTCCTGGCGGCAAACCCAGCCATCGCTTTGCCGCGGCCTGAAGGCCGTGCAGGTCACCGGTGGTGAACAAGCTCATGCGCTGTGCCGCCGACAGCGGTGCGGGGCCTGAGCGCAGCATGCCAGCGGCTTCCAGCAAGCGCCGTGTTTGTCGGGCCACGGCTTCGCCCGTGGACACCCGCTGCACATCGGGTCCCAGCAGCGTTCGAAGTTGATTTTCCACAAACACGTAATGGGTGCAGCCCAACACCAGCGTGTCCATTTGTCCAGGGCCTGTTCCAAAAGTGCCCATGGCGCTGGTGTAGTGCGCCAGCAGTTCGGTGATGCGTTGCTGGGCCTCGTCGGCGTGCTGGGGCAAGGTGCTTTGCTCAATCGCCAAGGCCAGCCCATTGCAGGCTTGCACCGTGAATTGGGCTTGTCCCTCCACCGAGTCCAGCAATCGCGCAAACTTGTCACTGGCCACCGTGCCCCGGGTGGCGATGACGCCAATGTGGCCTGTTTGGCTCAGGGCTGCGGCGGGTTTGAGCGCGGGCTCTACCCCAACCAGCGGCAGTTGTGGATGCCGTGTGCGCAGCTCATGGATGGCCGCAGCCGTGGCGGTGTTGCAAGCCACCACCAAGGCCTTGATGTGGTGTTGGTTCAGCAAATGCTCGGTGATGGCGTGCGTGCGTTGTCTCACCTGCAGATCGGTTTTTTCACCATAAGGCGCGTGTGCGTTGTCGGCCAAATACACAAAGTGCTCGTGGGGCAGGGCGCTTTGCAGGGCCTGCAACACGCTCAGGCCACCGATACCGCTGTCAAAAACCCCGATGGGGCGGGACGCTGCGTTCATGTCAGAGGGGGCGCTCAAGGTCAGTTGTGGTTTGGTCGGCTTGAAAAAAAGGCCGCTGATGCGGCCTTTCGGGTCATTGCCTGCATCAGGCGGCTGTGACGCCAATGCCTTTGAACTCGCCCGTGGCGATGCGCTTTTGCCATTCGGCGGGGCCGGTGATGTGGGCGCTGGTGCCGCCCGCGTCCACCGCCACCGTCACAGGCATGTCGACCACGTCGAATTCATAGATGGCTTCCATGCCCATGTCGGCAAAGCCCACCACTTGGGCGTGTTTGATGGCTTTGGACACGAGATAAGCCGCGCCGCCCACGGCCATCAGGTAAGCGCTTTTGTGCTTCTTGATGGCTTCGATGGCGACCGGGCCGCGCTCGGCCTTGCCGATCATGGCGATCAGGCCGGTTTGCGCCAGCATCATTTCGGTGAAGCCGTCCATGCGGGTGGACGTGGTCGGGCCAGCAGGGCCCACGGCTTCGTCGCCCACCGGGTCCACCGGGCCCACGTAATAGATCACGCGGTTGGTGAAGTCCACCGGCAGTTTTTCGCCCTTGGCCAGCATGTCCTGGATGCGTTTGTGCGCAGCGTCGCGGCCCGTGAGCATCTTGCCGTTGAGCAGCAGGGTCTGGCCGGGTTTCCAGGCGGCGACCTGTTCGGGCGTCAAGGTGTTCAGGTCCACGCGCTGGCTCTTTTCGGTGTCGGCCGTCCAGCCCACGTTGGGCCACAGGTCGAGCGAAGGTGCTTCGAGGTAGCTGGGCCCGGAGCCGTCGAGCACAAAGTGCGCGTGGCGGGTGGCCGCGCAGTTGGGGATCATGGCCACGGGCTTGCTGGCCGCGTGTGTGGGGTACATCTTGATTTTGATGTCGAGCACGGTGGTGAGGCCACCCAAGCCTTGCGCGCCAATGCCCAGGGCGTTGACCTTGTGGTAGAGCTCCAGGCGCATTTCTTCGACCTGGTCGAGCTTCTCGCCCTTGCTGGATTTTTCGAGCAGCTGGTACATGTCCAGGTCTTCCATCAGGCTTTCCTTGGCCAGAAGCACGGCTTTTTCGGCGGTGCCGCCAATGCCAATACCCAGCATGCCCGGAGGGCACCAGCCCGCGCCCATGGTGGGCACCGTCTTGAGCACCCAGTCGACGATGCTGTCGCCAGGGTTGAGCATGATCAGCTTGGACTTGTTCTCACTGCCGCCGCCTTTGGCTGCGACGGTCACATGCACATGGTGGCCGGGCACGATCTTGGTGAAGATCACCGCAGGCGTGTTGTCCTTGGTGTTCTTGCGGTTGAAGTGTGGGTCAGACACGACCGATGCACGCAGCGTGTTGTCGGGGTGGTTGTAGCCACGGCGCACGCCTTCGTTGATGGCGTCTTCCAGGCTGCCGGTAAAGCCGTCAAATTTCACGTCCATGCCGACTTCAAGGAACACGTTGACGATGCCGGTGTCCTGGCAAATCGGGCGGTGGCCAAAGGCGCTCATCTTGCTGTTGGTCAGGATTTGCGCAATCGCGTCCTTGGCTGCGGGGCTTTGCTCGCGCTCGTAGGCGCTGGCCAGGTGCGAGATGAAGTCGGCCGGGTGGTAGTAGCTGATGTACTGCAGCGCTGCGGCAACGGATTCGATCAGGTCGTCTTGTTTGATCAGGGTGGTCATGGGTCGTTCCAATGGAGAGTCGTGAGTCAAGGGTTCAATGGTCGGATTTGTCGTGGTGCGACATCAGGCGGTCAGCATAGGCGATGGCAATCGCGCTGAGCAAGAACGCCATGTGGATCAGGGTTTGCCACATCAGCACTTTTTCGTCGTAGTTGGCGGCATTGATGAAGGTCTTGAGCAAGTGGATCGAGCTGATGCCGATGATGGCCGTGCCCAGCTTGACCTTGAGCACCGAAGCATTGACGTGGCTCAGCCACTCGGGCTGGTCGGGGTGGCCTTCGAGGTTCAGGCGTGAGACAAAGGTTTCGTAGCCGCCCACGATGACCATGATCAACAAGTTCGAGATCATGACCACGTCGATCAGGGCCAACACGACCAACATGATCACGGTTTCGTTCAAGGCCGTCAGCTGCACATCGGCTTTGTAACCGATGCTGTTGACCAAAGCTTGTAAGGCGGTTTGGCTGCCAAAAGCGGCTTCCAGCAAGTGCACCAATTCGACCCAGAAATGGAACACGTACACGGCTTGTGCGGCGATCAGGCCCAAATACAAAGGCAATTGCAGCCAACGGCTGGCAAAAATGAAGGCGCTCAAGGGGCTCAAGTTGATTTTGGCGGGAGGTGTGGGTTTGGACATGTTTTTCCTGGTTTGATGAGAGCAAGCGTCTCTCGTGACATCATTCGGATTTTAGGCGGTCCCATCCGGTATCGCGCCATCACCCGTGCAAGACTCATGTCAGTCAGTGCTTTGTAAGAGCGAAAGCAGACATTTGCACCAGTTTTAAACAACGTCATGTCATTGAGGAGACAAATCTGATGAGTTCAAACCTTTACCAACCCAGCGCTGACTTCGTGAAAAACGCCCATGTTTCCGGCATGGCTGCGTACGAAGCGCTGTGCAAAGAAGCCGAAACCGATTACGAAGGCTATTGGGCCCGCCTGGCCAAAGAGCTGATCAGCTGGAAGACACCTTTCACCAAGGTGCTGGACGAGTCCAACGCGCCTTTCTTCAAGTGGTTCGAAGACGGCACGCTGAACGCCTCGTACAACTGCCTGGACCGCAACGTCGAAAAAGGCTTGGGCGACAAGACCGCTATCATTTTTGAAGCCGACGGCGGGGAAGTGACCAAGATCACCTACAGCCAGCTGCTGGCCAAAACTTGCCAGTACGCCAACGCTTTGAAGAGCTTGGGCATCAAAAAGGGTGACCGCGTCGTCATCTACATCTCCATGTCCATCGAAGGCGTGGCCGCCATGCAGGCCTGCGCCCGCATCGGCGCGACCCACTCGGTGGTGTTTGGTGGTTTCTCGGCGCAGTCGCTGCGTGACCGCATCGAAGACACGGGCGCTGTGGCTGTGATCACCGCAGACAACCAGGTGCGTGGCGGCAAGTTGTTGCCCCTCAAATCCATCGTGGACGACGCCATCAATTTGGGCGGTTGCGGCTCCATCCAAAACGTCCTGGTTGTCAAGCGCTCGGGCGCCAACATCGCCATGACCGCTGGCCGCGACCAGTGGATGGCCGACTTGGCCGACCAGCAAGCCACCACCTGCGAGCCCGAGTGGGTCGGTGCCGAGCACCCCCTGTTCTTGCTCTACACGTCCGGCTCTACCGGCAAACCCAAAGGTGTTCAGCACAGCACGGGCGGCTATTTGCTGCATGCCGCTTTGACCACCAAGTGGACCTTCGATTTGAAGGCCGACGACGTGTTCTGGTGCACCGCCGACATCGGCTGGGTCACGGGCCACACTTACATCACCTATGGCCCCTTGGCTTTGGGTGGCACCGAAATCGTGTTCGAGGGCGTGCCCACTTACCCTGATGCGGGCCGCTTTTGGAAGATGATTCAGGACCACAAAGCCACCATCTTCTACACCGCGCCCACCGCCATTCGCTCGCTTATCAAGGCCGCAGAAGCCAACGATGCGGTGCACCCCAAGAGCTATGACCTCAGCAGCTTGCGCCTGTTGGGCTCGGTCGGTGAGCCGATCAACCCTGCTGCATGGGAGTGGTACCACCAGCACGTTGGTGGCGGCAATTGCCCCATCGTCGACACCTTCTGGCAAACCGAAACCGGCGGCCACATGATCACGCCGCTGCCCGGCGCTACACCCATGGTGCCCGGTTCCTGCACACTGCCTTTCCCCGGCATCCAGGCCGCCATCGTGAGCGAAACAGGTGAAGACATGCCCAATGGCCAAGGTGGCATTTTGGTCGTCAAGCGCCCATGGCCTTCCATGATCCGCAACATCTGGGGTGATCCTGAGCGCTTCAAGAAGAGCTACTACCCTGAAGACTTCAAGGGCAAGTATTACTTGGCTGGCGACGGCTCGATCCGTGACGAGAAGACCGGCTACTTCACCATCACCGGCCGCATCGACGACGTGCTGAACGTGTCGGGTCACCGCATGGGCACCATGGAAATCGAATCCGCTTTGGTGAGCTGCACCGAGCTGGTGGCCGAAGCTGCCGTGGTGGGCCGCCCTGACGACACCACAGGCGAGGCGATTTGCGCCTTTGTGGTGCTCAAGCGTGCATTGCCCAATACCGACGAAGGCAAGGCGATTGCCAAGCAATTGCGCGACCACATTGCCAAAGAAATCGGCCCGATCGCCAAGCCCAAGGACATCCGCTTTGGCGAGAACTTGCCCAAGACCCGTTCCGGCAAGATCATGCGCCGCCTGCTGCGCTCGCTGGCCAAAGGCGAAGAGATCACACAAGACATCTCCACCCTCGAGAACCCCGCCATCCTGGGGCAGCTGGGTCAGGCTTACTGATCCCCTGTGTCATGCCGGATTTGATCCGGCAGCCATGCAAAACGGCAGCCTGGGCTGCCGTTTTTTTTTGGGTCTGCAGCCTGTTTTAACAAGAACAGGATGCGTGGTGGATTGGCCTTTTTCAGGTTTTCATGGCCAAGCCCAAGCGTTCGATGGTCGCTTTTTCGGACTGGAAGGTGTTGCGGATGAACTGGGTGTATTCCTCGGTGCCCATGTAGATCACCGATTGGTCATATTTGTCGAAGCTGGCCATGACGGCCGGGTCTTGCAGGGTTTGCTTGAAGGCGTCGTGCAACTTCTTGACCACGGCCGGGTCCATGCCCTTGGGGCCGCCAATGCCAAAGGGTGAGTCGGAGACGGTGTCGAAACCAAGTTCGTTGAGTGTGGGGACATTGGGCCAGCGCTTGGTGCGTTTGCTGCCATAGGTGGCCAGCAAACGCATGGTGCCTGCCTCCACCTGTGGGGCCCAGCCGGTGGCGTCGCTGTGCGACATGACGTGGCCGCCCAACACGGCTTGCACGCCATCGGCGCTGCCTTTGAAGGGCACATGGGTGACGTCAATCTTGGCTTTGCTGGCGAATTCGGCAAAGGCCAAGTGCGGTGTGGTGCCATTGCCCGTCGACCCATAGGTGAACTTGCCCGGGTTGGCTTTGGCAAAAGCCACGAGGTCTGCAATTGACTTGATGGGGGAGTCGGACCGCACCACCACGCCAAAGGTGTAGCCCGTCAGGCACGCGATGTAAGTGAAGTCTTTGAGCGGATCGAACTGCATTTTTTGCATGTGCGGCAAACGCGCCACGCCGATCGTGATTTGCGACAGGGTGTAGCCGTCGGGCTGGGCACGAACCAATTCGTTGGGGCCCAACATGCCACTGGCACCCGGCTTGTTCTCGACGATCACCTGTCCGCCCAAGGCTTTGCTGGCACTTTCGGCCAAGGCTCGCATGACCGCATCGCTGGAGCCACCTGCAGGCCAGGGGCAGATCAGTTTGATGGGTTTGGCCGGAAAAGCCTGCGCTTGCGACAGGCTTGGAAACCCCAGCGTGACGGCCATGGCGGCCGAGGCCTGAACAAAGGTACGACGGGGAAGCTTGTTCGAATTCAAAAGGGTCTCCTTGAAATGGAAATCCAATTGAATGCCATGTTTTTTTTCACGGCAAGAGGACAAACCTGTGTCGCCGCCCTGACCCGGTCACCCGGGCGACTAAGCCTGAGGGGCCGGGTGACCAACGTGAACCTGTTCCCCGGCCAATGGAGGTGGGGTGTAGGCTTGCGTCAGGCCGCAGGTTTGGCTTTGGGCGCGCGGCCCATCAGGTAAAACTCGGGGTTGGGCATCATGCCGCTGAAGCTGGCCATGCGGTTACTCAGGCCAAAGAACGCGGTGATGGCGGCGATGTCCCAGATGTCTTCATCGTCAAAGCCGTGGGCGTGCAGGGCAGCAAAGTCGGCGTCTTCCACTTGGTCGGAGTGGTTGCACACCTTGAGCGCAAAGTCCAGCATGGCGCGTTGACGTGGGCTGATGTCGGCCTTGCGGTGGTTGATGGCCACTTGGTCGGCCACCAGAGGCTTTTTCTCGTAAATGCGCAAGATCGCGCCGTGGGCCACCACGCAATACAGGCAGTGGTTGGCCGCGCTGGTGGTGGTCACGATCATTTCACGCTCACCTTTTGTGAGGCCGCTTTCGCGCCCCACCGACTCGGGCACCATCAGGGCGTCGTGGTAAGCAAAAAATGCACGCCACTCAGCGGGGCGGCGTGCAAAGGCCAAAAACACGTTGGGCACAAAACCGGCTTTTTCTTGGACTTCGAGCACCTTGGCCTTGATGTCGTCGGGCAAGTCATTGATTTCGGGGGCGGGGTAGCGTGGTGTCATGGGTGTGCTCGTCAGGGGTTTAAAAATGCTTATGCTTGGCTCATTTTCCACCAAATGGAGTTTCACCATGACCGCTTTGAACACCCCCGCCGAGAATTCCGCGCCTTTGGATTGGCCGACCGATACCGATTTCCAAAACGGCTTGGCCACCCGCAGCCAAGTGGTGGGTGCCGATTACGTCGAACGTGCCCTGGGTGGTGCGACCGAGTTCACCCAGCCCATGCAGGAGTTCATCACCCGCAACGCCTGGGGCAATGTCTGGCAGCGCACAGGCCTGGACCTGAAAACCCGCAGCCTGATCACGGTGGCCATGCTGACGGCGCAAGGCAAGCAGCAAGAGCTCAAAGCCCACATTCGCGGTGCTCTGACCAATGGTGCGACCCCTGAAGAAATCCGCGAACTCATGCTGCACGCCACGGTGTATTGCGGTTTTCCAACGGCGATTGACGCCTTCCGGTGTGCCACCGAGGTCATTGAGCCCAAAGCCTGATGGTTTGAGTAACCTTGGCATCACGCTTGTATTGACGGTGGAAGGCTTTTCCCTCATCTTCGGATGAGGAGAAGAAGCATGGAATTTTCAGAACTCATCAAAGCCCGAAAAAGCGTTCGGGGCTATTTGCCCAAACCTGTGCCACGCGAGGTGATCGAAGAGATCATCGAAGTGGCCAAATGGTCGCCCTCGTCGATGAACACACAGCCCTGGCATGTGCATGTGGTCACGGGCGAGCCGCTGGAACGCATTCGCCGGGGCAACACCGAAAACATGGTCAAGGGCGTGCCGCCCAAGCGCGACTTTCCCATGAAGGAGGCCTACGACGGCATCCACCGCAAGCGGCAGGTCGACATCGCGATTCAGCTGTTTGACGCCATGGGCATCGCCCGCGACGACAAGGCGCGGCGCACCGATTGGGTCATGCGCGGTTTTCGGCAATTCGATGCGCCCGTGTCGCTGGTGCTGACCTACGACAAATACCTCGAACCTGCGGCCATCAGCCAGTTTGACTTGGGCGCTTTGTCGCACGCGCTGGTGTTGGCCGCCTGGGAGCGTGGCTTGGGCAGCGTCATCAACGGCCAAGGCATCATGCAGTCGGCCGTGGTGCGCGAGCACGCGGGCATTCCAGACGATCAGAACATCATGATCTGCATCGCCATGGGCTACCCGGACGAAGACTTTGTGGCCAACAGCGTGAAGTCGGTGCGCGAAGACGCCGCCAACTTTGTGCGTTACGTCGGCTTCTGATTCCACCTATGACCCTGGCGCCATCGGGCGATGGCGTCTGCCTTTGAGAGCGAACACCCCATGAACTTGAGCAAAGAAGAGCTGGCTTTTCGCGACGAAGTGCGCGCCTTTTTGGCCGCTGAGCTGACCGACGAAATCCGTCTGGGCGGGCATCGCACCTCGGGCATTTTTGCCGACTACGAGGTCGGTATTCCGTGGCAGCGGATTTTGGCCAAGCGCGGCTGGGCCGCGCCGCACTGGCCAGTCGAGTGGGGTGGTTGCGCCTGGACGCCCAGGCAGCACGACATTTTTGCCAGTGAAATGGCAGCGGCTGATGCCCCCAAAGTTTCGCCCCTGGGTCTGGTGATGGCTGCACCCGTGCTGGTGGCGTTTGGCACGCAGGCCCAAAAAGAGCGCTGGCTGCCCGACTTGCGCAATGGCGTGAGTTACTGGTGTCAGGGTTACAGCGAGCCGGGTTCGGGCTCCGACTTGGCCTCGCTGCAATGCCGTGCCCGCCGCGAGGGCAACGAGTGGGTGATCAACGGCTCCAAAATTTGGACCACCCACGCCCACCGGGCCACGCACATGTTTTGCCTGGTGCGCACCGACAGCAGCGGCAAACCGCAACAAGGCATCAGCTTCCTGATGTTCGAGCTGAACAACCCGGGCATTCAGATCCGGCCGATTGTCAGCATCTCGGGCGATCACGAATTCAACCAGGTCTTTTTTGACGAGGCCCGCGTACCTGCTGATGCGCTGATCGGCGAAGAAAACCAGGGCTGGACCATTGCCAAATTTTTGCTGGAGCATGAGCGGGGTGGCTCGTCTGCGCCGTTCTTGAGGGGGCGGCTGGCCCGCTTGCGCGAGTCCTTGCATGAAGGCTTTGCGCAAGGTGCGTCGGGCACCGAGCACGAAGACATCGCCCTGAGCTTGGCCAACGCGCAGTGCCGCATCGACGCCCTGCACGCTTGGGAGCAACAGGTGCTGACTGCCCGCATTGGTGGCGGCACGCAGCCTAGCTGGATGCCAGCAGCGCCCTCCATGGGCAAGGTGCTGGCGACCGAGCTCAAGCAGCACTTGACCGAGCTGGGCCTGGACATTGCAGGCCCCTATGGCGCGAGCAGCCTGACCATCGAAGAAGCCTCTGCCCACGCTTTGCCTGTGACCGAAGAGTCGGTGTTTGCCACCCGGGCTTACTTGAATGACCGCGCCGCTTCGATTTATGGCGGCACCAATGAAGTGCAGCGCAACCTGATCGCCCGCCACATCCTGGGGGCCGAGGTGGTGGAGCCTGTGCTGCCGCTGGACGAGACGCAGGCCATGCTCGTGGCCAGTCTGCAAGGCTGGCTGCAAGACAAATGGGCCTTTGACAAACGCGCGCAGATGATCGCCACGCCGCAAGCGATTGCGCCGCTGTGGCAAGGCCTGGCGCACGAGCTGGGCCTCTTGGGTGCAGCGCTGCCTGAACACCTGGGGGGCATGGGCGGTGGTTTGCCCGAGCAGATGCTGATCTGCCAGGCCCTGGGGGCGGCTTTGGCGGCCGAGCCCTACAGCAGCTCGGCCGTCTTGGGTGCCAACTTGCTGCAGGCGCTGGGCGACCCGGCGGCTGATGCCTTGCTGCAAGGCCTGGCCGATGGCCAAGTGCGCTTGGCCGTGGCGGCTTTGGAGCCTGCAGGGCGCACGGATTTGAGTCGGGTGCAGACCCGTTTGCACAATTCAAACGGTCAGTTGCAGATCACCGGGCGCAAAGCCTTGGTGCGCGGCGCACCCGGGGCCACGCATTGGCTGGTGAGTGCACAAGACGAGGCGGGCCAGCTGTGCATCTGTCTGATCGATCCTGCCGCCAGCGGTGTGCAGCGGCGCGACATTCGCCTGATCGACGGTGCCTGGGCGGCTGAGCTGGCCTTTGACCAAACGCCTGTGCAAGCCCTCATTGGCCAAGGCGATGCAATGGCTGCGCTCTCACAAGCGTGGGACACGGCCATGCTGGCTGCAGGCGCCGAGGCCGTGGGCGTGATGCAGGCCTTGATGCGCGACACACTGAACTACACCAGCCAGCGCAAACAGTTTGGCCAGCCATTGGCGGCCTTTCAGGCTTTGCAACACCGCATGGCCGACATGTACATGGCGCTCGTGCAGGCCGCGGCAGCGGTCGGCGCTTGTGCCGATGTGCTGGGCGACAGCCCCGAGCGCCGCGCCGAGCGGGTGTCATCGGCCCATGTGACGGTGCTGCGGGCGGCACGTTTGGTGGGGCAGGGCGCGGTGCAGTTGCACGGCGGCATGGGCATGACCGACGAGCTGGCTGTTGGCCATGGCTTCAAGCGGCTGACGGTGATCGAGCAGCAGTTTGGCGGGGCGGCGCAGCATTTGCGGCGGGTGGCGGCTTCTCGTTCAGGCCTTGGGGCATGAGCATGTCTTCTTGGCAGACCCCCAGTCGGGGCTGAAGCCACCGACCTGCAAAAACCAATACCCGGCCCTCTAGGTCTGCAGCTTCAGCTCCGACGTTGTAGGTGTTGGCATAGGCCCATGTCGGGGCTGAAGCCACCGACCTACAAAAAACCAATACCTGGCCCTGTAGGTTGGTACTTGAACAGTCCGAAAGGGTGATGGAACGGGTGCCTCAGCCCCGCATCAATTTCTGAATCAAATCCGCAGCGCCAGAGGCCTCGTATTTGCGCATCAGCTTGACGCGGTAAATCTCCACCGTGCGGTGGCTGATGCCCAAGGCTTTGCCGATTTCCTTGCTGGTTTGGCCGTCCATCAGGTGGGCGGCGACCTCGCGCTCGCGGGCGGTGAGTTCGGCTTTGACGGGTTTGCGGGCCGACAGGTCTTCAAAGGTCCAGATGCCGGCTTCGTGCGGGGCGTCGCGGTTGAGCGCCCGGCCGGTCACATGGCACCAAAAGGTTTCGCCTTTGAATCGCCCGTCCACCCGTTTCATGACCCGGTCGTCTGCGTACACGCCTTTGGTGTTGAGGATGGGCGCGATGCGCTGGCCGGTGCGCTCGTATTCGTCTGCGCTGGGGTAGAGCAACTGAAAGCTTTGGCCGATCAGTTGCTCGCGGCTGACACCAAACATTTCGCACACGCGCTGATTGCAGTCGACGATGGCGCGGTTGCGCGACAGCACCAGGCCGATGGGGGCCAGGTCGAAGGCGAGGCGGTAGTCGATCTCGGTGTTCATGGCATGTCCAAACCGGCTAGGGCCAGCCTCTACGAAAAACTACGTATCTGAATACGTAGTATCGTAGCGTTCTCTTTCCAGAATGGAGTTTGTCGTGAACAAGATTTTTCCTTCCGCAGCCGAGGCCCTCAAGGGCATCGTGGCTGACGGGCAACTCATTGGCGTGGGTGGTTTTGGCCTGTGCGGCATCCCCGAAGCCTTGATCGCTGCGCTGCGCGACAGCGGCGTGCAAAACCTGACCGCGATTTCCAACAACGCGGGTGTGGACGATTTTGGTCTGGGCTTGCTGCTGCAAACCCGCCAGATCAAGAAGATGATTTCGTCCTACGTGGGCGAAAACAAAGAGTTTGAACGTCAATACCTGGCAGGCGAGCTCGCTTTGGAGTTCACACCCCAGGGCACGCTGGCCGAAAAGCTGCGTGCGGGTGGTGCGGGCATTCCGGCTTTCTTCACGAAGACCGGTGTGGGCACCCTGGTGGCCGAAGGCAAAGAGCTGCGCGAATTTGATGGCGAGACCTACGTGATGGAGCGCGCTTTGGTGCCCGATGTGTCGCTGGTCAAAGCGCACCGCGCCGACAAGTCTGGCAACCTGCAGTTCCGCTACACCTCGCGCAACTTCAACCCCGCTGTGGCCATGGCGGGCAAGATTTGTGTGGTCGAGGTCGAAGAGATTGTGGAAACCGGCGAGATGCACCCCGACAGCGTGCACCTGCCTGGCATTTATGTGCACCGCATCGTGTTGAATGCGAAACCGGAAAAGCGCATTGAAAAGCGCACGATCACTGAAAAGGCAGGAGTCTGATATGAGCTGGAGTCAAGACCAAATGGCCGCCCGTGCGGCCCATGAACTGGAAGACGGTTTCTATGTGAACCTGGGCATCGGCATCCCCACGCTGGTGGCCAACTTTGTGCCCGCCGACAAAGAAGTCTGGCTGCAAAGCGAAAACGGCATGCTGGGCATTGGCCCCTTCCCGGTGGAAGATGAAGTCGATGCCGACCTGATCAACGCAGGCAAGCAAACGGTGACCACCATCAAGGGCTCGTCCATCTTTGGCAGCGAGCAGTCGTTTGCCATGATCCGTGGCGGCAAGATCAACCTGTCGATCCTGGGCGCGATGCAGGTGACCGACAAGGGCGATTTGGCCAACTGGATGATCCCCGGCAAGATGGTCAAGGGCATGGGCGGCGCGATGGACCTGGTGGCGGGCGTCAAGCGCGTGATCATCCTGATGGAACACGTCGCCAAGAAGAAAGACGGCACCGAAGACATGAAGATCCTGCCCGAGTGCACGCTGCCGTTGACCGGCAAGGGCGTGGTCGACCGCATCATCACCGACCTGGCCGTGATGGACGTGACGGACGCGGGCCTGAAAGTGGTCGAATTGGCCCCGGGCGTGACGCCTGAGCAGCTGCAAAGCAAGACCGGTGTGAAACTGATCTTCTGACCGGTTACCTCGCTCAAGACAAAAGGCCCGTTCAGGGCCTTTTGTTTTGGTGAATGGCTGGTTGGGGCCGGGAGAGCGCTGTCAAGCCGCAGACTCAGGGTTCAACGCCCTAAGCATGACGGCCGGGTTTCGGTGGCTTCAATCCCTCAACATTCAAACAGCCAATTGCGCCTGCAACTGCGCCACCTGCGCACGCAACGCCTGATTTTCTGCGGTCAAGGCGGCGACCTGTTCGCGCAGGGCTTGCAGTTCGCTGGGTGCTGTGTCGGCGCTGTCGCCTTCGTCAGAGGGCTGGGTGTCTGGTGGCGTTTTGCGCTTGACTTCGCGCACGCGCTTGGCCGCTTGCTTGAGTTCTTCTTTGCCGCCCAGGGCCGCGCTTTTTTGCTCTTCGGCGGGCAGGCTGGCCACGGCGGCGGCGGTGTTGAGTGAAATGGTGCCGGCTTTGATGGCGGCGACCAGTTCGGGCGCGGCTTGTTTTTGGATCTTTTCGATGTGTACCACTTGGCTGCTGCTCAAGCGGGCGGCTTTGGCGACGTCGGTACGGCTTTTGAGCGGGTTGGGCTCTGGTGCAGCGCTGTTCTGGGGCTCGGCGATCGAATCGTGCGTGGCCGCTTCATCCCGGAATGCGGTCGCGGCGATGGTTTGCGCGCGGCGCTCGGCCAGAATTTCCCGTTTGCGCAAGGCCAGCACGCCACGCTGAAAATCCGACACGCTGCGACGACCGAGGTGCTGGTCGATCATCCACAGGTGCACGTCTTCGATTGATTGAAATCGCGTGTTTTGCACCGTCTGAAAGGGCAGGCCGTGCTTTTGACAAATGCCATAGCGGTTGTGCCCGTCCACCAGCACATCGCCCCACAGCACCAGCGCATCGCGGCAGCCCTCGGCCAAAATACTGCGCTCCAGCGCGGCGTGCTCGTCGGGTGTGAGCGGGTCGATGTAGGCTTTGAGTTCTTCGTTGACGGTGATCTGCATGGGTGTGTGGCCCCGGCGGGCGCAGGCAAGGCGGGTTTGAAAATGCCGAAGGCCCCTTGCGGGGCCTTCGTTGACTGAGCTTGAATGGGCTGATTGAAACCTTGGAGCGGGCGAAGGGAATCGAACCCTCGTTATTTGCTTGGGAAGCAAAAGTCCTACCATTAAACGACACCCGCGAAGCTGTGTAGTTTACTTCAGGATATCGCCCACACAGAGGTATTTGATTTCCACGTAGTCGTCCATGCCGTGGTGCGAGCCTTCGCGGCCCAGGCCCGACTGCTTGACACCCCCAAAAGGCACATGCTCGGTGGCCAAAATGCCCACGTTGATGCCGACCATGCCGTATTCGAGTGCTTCGCTCACGCGGAAAATGCGGCCCACGTCGCGGCTGTAGAAATAGCTGGCCAGACCGAATTCGGTGTTGTTGGCCGCGTCAATGGCTTCTTGCTCGGTCTTGAACTTGAAGATGGGCGCGAAGGGGCCAAAGGTTTCTTCTTTGGCGCAAACCATGTCGGCGCTGGCATCGGCAATCACGGTGGGCTCAAAAAACTGGCCGTCCAAGCGCTTGCCGCCCGTGAGCACGCGCCCGCCCTTGGCGATGGCGTCTTTCACATGACGCTCGACCTTGTCGAGGGCCGAGGGCTCGATCAGCGGGCCTTGGTTCACGCCATCGGCAAAACCGTTGCCCACTTTGGCGGTTTTGACTTTGGCGGCGAACTTGGTGGCGAACTCTTCGTACACCGACTCCTGCACATAAAAGCGGTTGGAGCAAACGCAGGTCTGGCCCGCGTTGCGGTATTTGCTGGCGAATGCGCCTTCCACGGCGCTGTCGATGTCGGCGTCTTCAAACACGATGAAGGGCGCATTGCCGCCCAGCTCCAGCGACATCTTCTTGACGGTGGGGGCCGACTGCGCCATCAAAATGCGGCCCACTTCGGTGGAGCCTGTGAAGCTGATGTGGCGCACCACATCAGAGGCGCACAGCACCTTGCCGATGGCGATGCTTTGCGGACCATCTGCGGTGATGATGTTGAGCACCCCGGCCGGAATGCCGGCGCGAATGGCCAACTCGGCCGCCGCCAGGGCGGTGAGCGGGGTTTGCTCTGCGGGTTTGATGACCACGGGGCAGCCGGCTGCCAGTGCCGGGGCCACTTTGCGGGTGATCATGGCCAGCGGGAAGTTCCAGGGCGTGATGGCCGCGCACACGCCAATGGGCTGTTTGAGCACCAAGAGGCGGCGGTTGTTGTCGAACTGGGGCAGGGTTTCGCCGTTCACGCGCTTGGCTTCTTCGGCAAACCACTCTACAAAACTCGCGCCATAGGCCACTTCGCCACGCGACTCGGCAATGGGCTTGCCGTTTTCTGCGGTCATGAGCCGGGCCAGGTCTTCAGTGTTGGCGATCAGCAGGTCAAACCATTTGCGCAAAATGATGCTGCGCTCTTTGGCGGTTTTGGTTTTCCAGGGGCCCCAGGCCGTGTTGGCCGCGGCAATGGCGGCTTCGGCCTCGGCCGCACCCAGGTTGGCCACGCTGGCCAAATGCCCGCCTGTGGCTGGGTCGGTCACGTCAAAGCGCTGGCTGCCCGCGACCCACTGCCCGTTGATCAGGGCGTCGGTCTTGAGCAAAGTGGGGTCGTTCAGCAGGGTGAGGGGGGATGTGGTCATGGTGTTTTCGGGTTCATGGAGAGAGTCGGCGGCGGTGCTATGGTGGCCCAAATCACGCTGCCTTGGTCACGAAGCATAGCGGGCAAAACCGAGGGGATGTGTCGCTCAGTTAACGCAGAGCATGGGGTAGGCCATGTTCTTTGACAGCCCTATTGATCCGGCCCTGTGAAGTTTGAAGTGCAAGGCTTGCCTTGGGTACAGTCATCAGCGATGGGGGCATTGTGGGAGCCCCGCCCTCGGGGCGATTCTTGGTGGTCTGCGGGGCTTTATCGCGACGAGGGCGTCGCTCCCACAAAAAAGCGTTCATGCAAACTTCACCTGGCCGGATCAATAAGGGTGTGGCGGCCAAGTGACAGTTCGCAGCGCGGCCAGCGATGCGGCTTGTGCTCCTTGGCGTTCAGACCTGAAAACCTTCGGGGGGCAGGCCTTGGGCTTGTCGGTAGGCCATTTGGGTATAGGCCGACTCCATCAGGCGGGCCAGGAGCCTGCCGTCAAACAGGGCCGATCGCTTGGGGCTGTGGGTCACGCGTTGGCGCAGTCGACCCAAGGCTTTGGGGTCCTTGCACAGTTTCAGGGCCAGGTTTTCGTAATCACTCAAGTTGTGTGTGATCAGTTCTTGGAGATCGAGCGCCGTCAAGAGGCTGGCACCGACGCGAGAGGCAAAGCTGCGTCCTGTCAGGGTGAGCACCGGCAAGCCCACCCACAGGGCATCGCTGGCCGTGGTGTGCGCGTTGTAGGGCGCGGTGTCCAGAAACAGATCGGCCAATCGGTAGCGTGACAGGTGCTCGGCCAAGGGGGCGAATGCGGCAAACACCAACCTGTCGGGTGCAATGCCTTGGGCTTGAGCGTATTGGCGCAGCGTGTCTTGCACTTGGCGGTTTTTGTCAAACAGCCACAGCACGGCATGAGGAATTTGACCGAGGATGCGCAGCCAGACCTGAAACAGCTCAGGGCTGATTTTGAAGGTGCTGTTGAAGCAGCACAGCACCAGCGCTTTGTCGGGCAAGCCGGCTTGCGCCCGGGTCATGCCGGGGGTGGCCACGCTTTTGTGGGTGTCGTTGGCTTGGTAGCAACCGGGCAGGCGAACCACTTGTTCGGTGAAGTGCACCTCGTCCCCCGGGGGGATGACGCTGGTGTCGCCCACCACGTAGTCAATCCAGGGCGAGCCCAGGGTGCCCGGAAATCCGATGTAACTCACCTGCACCGGTGCTGCACGCCAGGCAAAAATCTGGGGGCGTCCTTGTCGGGTGTGGCCTTTGAGGTCGACGGCGATGTCGATGCCGTGTGATCGGGCCAGGCGTGCAATGGTGCGTGCCCCCAGAGCGCTGACCTCATAGAAGTGCTCAACCCCACGCTCCAGGCGTTGGCGGTAGGCGTGTTGTTTGGCGTTGGGGCCAAAGCTGTAGGCAAATATTTCAAACCGCTGGCGGTCGTGTGATTCGAGCATTTGCGCCATCAGGTAACTGGTGGCGTGGTCGTGAAAGTCGGCCGAAAAGTAGCCGATGCGCAGCCGTTCTTTGGCGGGGGTGCCGGTGGTGTTTTTCGGGAAAGCCCAGGGCTTGATGTGTTGGCCGATTTGCGCCGATTCGAGCACGCTGGCGCGCTTTTGCAGCAGCGGGTCGTCGCTGATGATGGTCATCAAAAAGGGGTTGACCGGGGTCTCGCTGTCGGTGGCCGCTTTGAGCACTTGTGCCAAGCGTTCATCGTGGTGCTTCCAGTCGGCCACGCAGCGTTCGGCTCGCATGAGTGCCGACAGGGCGTGGACGTTGTTGGGCGCGATGCGCAGGGCCTGGGCATAAGCTTGTTGGGCTTGCAGGTCCAGGCCCAGCGCCGTGCAGCAGTGGCCGCATTGCAGCCAGGCCTCAAAGTCATCGGGCAGGCGCTGGGTGGCTTCTTGCAGCAGTTGCAACTGGCGTGGCAAGTCGTCGACTTGTTGTGCCCCGTGGGCTTGCAGCAGCAGGACGGGGGGTGCATGGCCGCCGGGGGGCGCGGGCAAGTCCAGCAAGCGACGCCACCAAGGCAGGGCCAGTGCCAGTTGGCCGAGCTCGTCGTGTGTGATGGCGATGTTGGACAAGTAATAGGGGTTGTCGGGGTCTTGTGCGTGGGCTTGTTCAAAGTCGCTCAGGGCTTGTGGGGTGGGCAGGCCGTTGGCCCGGCTCAGCATCCCGCGCAGGTTCAGGGCTTCGGCGTTGTCTTTTTGCAGGGCCAGGGCTTGCAGGGTGCAGGCCATGGCTTGCTCGTTTTGTTGCAAAGCCAGGTGGGCCGAGGCTTGTTGCACCCAAGCCGTGCTGTGCTGAGCTTGCCGTTTGGTCCAGGCTTGGCACAGGGCCAGAGCTTGGGGCCATTGGGCCAGTTGGCGGCGCAGCCGAATGTGCAGCAGCGGGTACTCGGGCTTGTGCGGGTTCAGGCTTTCGAGTTGCGCGAGGTGTTCGCACGCGGCCAAGGGCTGGCCAGACTGTTCGAGGGTGAGCGCCAGTTCGTAACGCAGGCGTTCATTGTCCGGGGCCAGTTCCAGGGCGTGTTGCAGATCGCTCAGGGCTTGTTCGCGTGCCTGGGCTTGGGGCAGGCGCAAGGCGGTGTGGGCGCGTGCTTGCCACAGAGCCGATTCTTGCGGGCGTTGGTTGAGGGCCAGGTCAAACACGCGCAGCGCGGCGTCGGTTTGGCCTGCTTGCAGCAGACTCAAACTTTGGGCTTGCAGTTGCTGTGGCGTGGCCATCGGGCTGGGCACGGACGCTGGTTTGTCCAGCTCGGTCGGGGTGGGCTGGGCAGGGTCCAGATCGGGGTTCAGATCGGGCGCAGGCTTTGAAACCTCAGCAGGGGCTGAAGGCGCGGCCAGAACACGGGAGGGGGGCATGGGTTCTTGGGTTGGACCCTTGTCGGGTGCGCTGTGCTGCAGGCGATGGACCGGCGTGGCCGCAACCGTGATGTCGGCCGGTGACAAGCCGTTTTGCCAGCGTTGGCACATGGCGAGGTAGCCCGATTCGAGGTGCTGACAGGTCAAGGCAGCATCAAACAGGGGCAAGCGTTCGCGCTGGGTTTTGAGGTGCTGCTGCAGGCTGTGCAGAAGGGGTGGATTTTGGGCCAAGGCCACCGCGCGGGTGGCGTAGTCGGCGGCCTTGTCGACGGCCAAGGTGTTGACCAGATCGACGCTTGGCGCTGCACCTGTGTCGGGGGATTGGCAGCCATGCAGCAAAGACAGGGCCACACGGCTGGAAAAACTGCGCCCATAGCGTGTGAGCACGGGCAGGCCCATCCACAGGGCGTCTGCGGCGGTGGTGTGGGCGTTGACCGGAAAGGTGTCCAAAAACAGGTCGGCGTGAACGTGCCGGGCCAGGTGTTCCGGTGTCGGCACACGGGGTGCAAACACCAGGCGTTGCGGGTCCACGTCCAGCCTTGCGGCGTGTTGGCGCAATCGCTCTTCGACCTGGTCGTTGGCTTGGAGCAACCACAGCACACTGCCCGGGGTGTCTTGCAAAATCCCCATCCATTGCGCAAACACGTCAGGGGTGATTTTGTAGCTGTTGTTGAAGCACGCAAACACAAAGCCCTGGGTGCCCGGACCTTTGTCGGGCAGGCCCAGTGCGGCGCGGCTGGGGCATGCCGTGGCCACTTGGCGCAAAGGGTCATTGGCTTGGTAGCTGTGCGGCAGGCGCACCAGGTGCTCGCTGTAGTGGTGTCGGTCGGCCGGGGCGATGACGTGGGGGTCGGCGATCAGGTAGTCGATGTAGGGGGCACCCAAGGAGCCGGGATAACCCAGGTAGTTGACTTGGATGGGGCAGGGGCGGTGCGCGAGGATGCCCAGCCGGTAGTTGCTGGCAAAGCCTTTGATGTCGACGGCAATGTCGATGCGTTGCCCGGCCATCCACTGGGCCACTTGGGTGTCGCTTTGGCCAGAGATGTCGACAAAATGCTCGACCCCGTCACGAATGCGCTGCTGCATGCTGTCTTGCAAAGGGCTCCAGGACAGGGCAAAGATCTCAAAACGTTTTTTGTCATGCAGTTCAAGCACGCGTGCCAACAGCACGGCGGTGGCGTGGTTGCAAAAATCGTTGGACAGGTAAGCCACGCGGATGCGTGGGTTTTTCCAGCGCTCGCGTGTCCAAAGGGGCACGGCAGGGGGGTGCCGGTCTTGCACCAATTGACGGGCGCAGTTGAGGTGTTCGGCGGGTTCGTCGCTGAAGCCCAGAAATTCAAAAGGCAAGACGCTGCGCTCGCTGGTGCGCAGCGCCAAGCGCAGCGCCTGTTGCCTTTGTGCGTCGTCGGTCCAGTCGGCCATGAGGCGGCGTGTGTAGGCCAGACGCCCGAGCATGTAGGGGGCCTCTTTGGCGGGATGGCGGGCCTGAGCGAGCCAGCGCTCAGCATGTTCGGCCGCTTGTGCGTAGCGACGGGTTCGGTGCAGCAGACCGGCCAGATTGTCCAAGGCGTCAGGGTGCTGCGGTTTTTGGGCCAAGGCTTGCTCAAAATAGGCCATGGCGGCCTCATCACGGCCCATGCGCGAGAGCACCGCACCCAAGGCGTTCAGGATGTCGGCGTTGTGGGGGCTCAGTTGCCGCGCTTGCTCAAACACCGCCAGCGCTTGCTGGCCGTCGAGATGGCGATTGGCGTGCAGTTGGACGCCCAGCGCAAAGAGCGCTTGGGCCTGAATGCTTTCGGACATGGGCGGCTTAAGGGGTGGGCTCATGCGGGCATGGACTGCCCGGTGATGATGCGGTGGTGGCGAGGCAGGCAAACCCTTTGGTAGTCGTAGTGCTGGACCACATGGGCCCGGGCGGCTCGGCGCAGCTCTTGGTGGTCTTTGGGGCGTGCCAGAACTTCACAGACTTGTTGGGCAATGGCTTTGGGTTCAAAAAAGTCCACCAGCAGACCGTTTTGGCCATGGGTGATGACTTCTTGCACCGGTGGGGTGGCCGAGCCCACAACACAGCAGCCCAGGCTCATGGCTTCCAGCATGGACCAAGACAGCACAAAGGGCACGGTGAGGTACACATGCACGGCCGAAATGCGCAGCATGTTGACCATGGTGCCGTAGGGCACTTGACCGACAAAGTGCACGCGCGAGAGGTCGATTTTGTCTTGCACTTCGCGCAAAAATTGGGCTTTGTACCCGCCGCCGGTGGCCGGGGCCGGTCCATAGCTGACCTCGTTGCCGCCGAGCAAGATCACCCGGGCCTTGGGTCGTTCGGCCAGGATATGGGGCAGGGCCCGCATGAAGCTGTGGTAACCGCGCATGGGCTCAAGGTTGCGGTTGATGAAGGTGATGATTTCATCGCCCAGCTGGGCCTTGATGTTGTCGCGCCCCAGCTTGATCCAGGCTTCTTTGTGAGGTGTCAGGCGGTCGGTTTCGATGCCGTCGTGACAGACTTCGATGCGTTGGCGCAAAAAGTCGGGAAACTGACTCGCTTGCCATTCGGTGGGCGACAGGCCCACGTCCGAGTCCACCAGGGCCGAGGTCAGGTGCAGGTTGCGGGCATGGCAGCGCAGCATGGCGTCTGGGGCGGCAGGGAACTCCGGGTCGAAGTCGACATCGCTGCCTTGGCCATGGTAGAAATATTCGCAAAAACTGGTGATGCGGGCCTGCGGTGCCACTTGGCGCACGAATTGCATTTCGCCCCAGCCCGCATGGCCGACGATGGCGTCTGGCACAAAGCCGTTTTTCATGAGCAGCTCAAGCGAGCGGGCCACCGCTTGACCCCGGATGATGGCCGCTTCGGTGGATTGCAGCCAGGGGTGGATGTTTTTGCTGGAGCTGCGGGGGCTTTCGTAGCAAATGTTGGGGATGCCCTGGATGCTGGTTTCTTTGCGGCTGGAGATGGCCATGACCTCATGGCCGAGTTTGACCATGGAGGGGGCCAGTGCACGGTATTGCCCCGGAAAGTTCTGGTGGATGAACAGGATTTTCATGGGGTGTGTGCAGCGGCTGTTCGAGCAGGGGCTGGGGCGTCGTCAGGCTTGCCTTGGGGTTTTGCCTTGGGCGCGGTGCTGCTGGTGGGCCAATTGAGTTGGCAATAGGTTGTGTAGGCCTGTCTCCAGCTGTCTGAGTCGTACTGACCGCCGCTGAAGTGGGTCATGGCGATGGGCCAAACCCCCAGGCGCAGTCCGGCGCGGTGTGCACGCTGACAAAACTCCAGGTCGTACAAATGAAAGGCGAGTTCGGGCGCGAACTGCACTTTGTTGTGCTGCAGTGTGGCCGCCCGTGCGGCCAAAAACACGCCGTCGAGCACGCGTGCGGCCGTGCGGGTGGGGCCGTAGCGGTTGAAGCCGTTGGGCCGGTGGGGCAGTTCATGGTTGATGCCGCCCAGCAGGTTGTGCGCGTGGTCCCATTGGCCCATTTTTTCAGCGAAGGCCCATGCGCCTTGCCGTGCTTTGAGGCGTCGATTGCCCGCCACGCCAATCACATCGAACACCGCAAGTCCTTCAAGCAGGCGCTGGGTGATGAAGAGGTCATCCAAGCGCACGTCGTCGTGCACAAACACCAAAATTTGCTCTGCCGCGCAGTGGGCAATGGCGCGGTTGTACAAGGCGGCCAAAGGTGCGGCGTTTTGGTCGGCCAGTTCAAGGGAAAAGGCCACGCCTTGTTGTTGCAAGCGGGTCAGCGATTGGCCCAGTGGCGCTTTGAGCCAGAAATCGGCCACACTCAAACGGGTGGCGCAGACAAAGACCACCGGGGGGCGGGGCAGGCTGATCATGCGGATTCCTCTTGCAAGGTGGTGGCGGGTGTTTGTTCCAGACTGGCAATGGCCATGTCCCACGGACCGGTGGCCATGCCCTGTGCGCTGGCTGTGGTGCTGAACAATGTGGCCCATGTGGCCAGTTCAGCCGTCGCATGCTGGCCTGGAAGGCTTTGGCAGACCTGCGCCAACAAATCGTGGCGCACAGCCAGCGCATGTGGCAGTTGGTCGACCAAGGCCAGTTGCGCCCAAGCGTCGTGCAAGCGCTCGGCCAGCCAAAAATCCTGCACATGGGCTTGTGGTGCCAGCAGCACCGCGTGCCCACCTTGCTGGGCAATGTGCTTGAGCTGGGCGGCCAGGCGCTCACCGCCCGACAAGGCAGGGTCGGCCGTTTGCAAGACCCAGCGCTCGTCGGTGAGCAGGTTGTTCAGGTCGGGGCGTTGGGCCAGATCGGTGGGGGTGCAGATCAGGTGGATCAGGCGCTGCGGGCTGTGGGCCGCTTGTGGCTGGCTGCGGACCCATCCGATTTTGAGCAACCAAGCGGCCAAGCGCAGGCTTTGTGGCCGTGTGAGTTTGAGGGACTGGCCCCACTGCTCAATGGTGTGGGCTTGCGTGGCGTGCAGTGCGGGCAGTGCTTGGGCAATTTTGTCAGCGCTCGGCAACCAGCCGTTGCTTAAAAAGCTCCACATGCTCCATTGGCGAATTTCTCGTGCTTGGGCGATGGGGGCTTTGACGTTGCAAATGCCCGGCCATTCCTGGCGGTACAAGGGGGTGTCGGGCTGAAGCTGTTGGCTGGGATAGTGGCCAAACAAGTCGGCGGGACTCAGCCTTGTGCTGTGGATGCGCGGTAAGCGTGGTCCGCTGCGGGCTTTTTGCAGTGCCTGCTGCTCGCACCACAACGCGTCGTAGCGTTGAATAACGTGTTCCCAGTCAAACTGCTGGCGGGCATGGGTGCGTCCGGCTTGGCCCATGCGCTGGCGCAATGCGGGTTGTTCAATCAGGGTGGACAGCGCCTGTGCCACGCTGTCGATGTCCACCGAGGTCAGCGCATGGACGTGCCCAATGTAGTGGTCATAGTTGAGCGTGTCGTCTGCAAAGCGTTGTTCGATGCTTTCGAAGCCGGTGCGGCTGGGCATTTGGGTTTTGATCAGAAAACCGTGTTCGCCGTGAATGGCGGTTTCGCGGTAACCATTCCAGTCACTCAGGATGCAGGGCAGGCCCGAGGCCATGGCCTCGATGGGGGTGAGTCCGAACGTTTCCTGGATGTTGTCGGACAAAGAGCAAAACACATCGGCTGCTGCAAAGCTGCGCTGCACTTGCACCGCCGTGCGGCCATCGACCCTTTGAACCGTGATGCCAAATTGTTGGGCCGCTTCGTCAAAGGCTTTTTCAGTGGGTTCGTTGGCAAACCAGCCACATTCGAGGATGCGCACCTTTTGTCCTGTCCGTTTGGCCGCTTCGCTCGCGGCGCGGTACAGGGCGACGGGGTTGGCTTTGGCATGAAAGCTCAAACGCCCCACAAACAACACCACCAGCTCGTCGGCAGCAAAGCCCAAAGTGGTCCGTGCGGCCAGGCGGTCCATGGCCGTGAAGGCGAAATCTCGCGTGTGAATGCCCAGGGGGATGACGGGCAGGCCAGGCAAGGCCGGGGCCTGTTGAAAGGGGCCAAATCGGCGCTGCAAGACAGCTTGTTCGACATGCCACAGTCGTTCAATGGCCGTGCGCACCGCTTGAGAGGTGCAAATCAGGGCATCACTTTGGCGGGTGGGCTCTCGCACGTAGGCACTCAGTTGTTGCACCACCGAGGCCGAACTGATGGTGTGGGTCACCCCTGACAGACTCAGGCCGTCCAGACGGTGAACGCCCCTTTGCACCAGTTGTTGGCTGCTGATGGGGGCGGGCATGTGCAGCACATCGAGCGTGTTCCAGGCGGACACTTTTTGCAGGGGCAATTCGGGCAGGCTGGTGTCTTTGGCACTGGCGGGCAGGCATTGCTGCACGACTTTTCGCACAGCTTCGCGTGATTTGGCGTTGGGGGTCACCAAGGTGATGCGCTCGCGCAAACTGCCGTGGTTCAGGCAGGCCCGCAAAAAACCATGTCCAGCCGATTGCCGCCCCATGAGTTTGGGGTTGTCCATGGAGATGGCGTCTTCGGTGAGGATCAGTCCGATACGCGGCAAAGTCGGTGTTTTGGCCATGGTGGATCTGGTTCACTGCCTGTGTGGGCGCAAGAGGTCAAGCGCCACCGACCATGGTTTGATTCGATTGACAAGAGGGTGTCAATGCATGCAAATGAATCAAGTCCATCGAAAAAGGTAGTGGTTAAATTTCAATACATCTACTTTAATTGAAATCGTTGTTGTTTTTGAGTTCTATTCAATTAATCCTTTGGGGAGGGTCGGGACGGCTGTGGCCGCATGCCCCGGTGCCTGGTCACGGCTGGCGAGCCCTCTTCCTTGTTACGATTCAGCCCTATGAAGATCATTTCGATGCTGCCCTGGGCCGATTGGCTGGGTCTGGTTTGCTTTTTGAGCATGTGGGTGGGCTACGCCTGGGTGGCCAAGGTGCGCGGCATGCGCGACTTGAGTCTGATTGCGACCACCAACCGCTATCGCCAGCTGTGGATGGTGCAGGCCACTGGGCGCGATCCGCGCATGCTCGACGGCCTGATCACCCAGAATTTGTCGCAAACCCCGGCCTTTTTTTCATCGACCAGCATCATCATCATTGGCGGCTTGTTTGCTTTGCTGGGCACCACCGACAAGGCGGCCGAATTGGTGCGTGAAATCCCCTTTGCCCAACCCACCCCGATGTTGGTGTTTGAGTTCAAGGTTTTGGTCTTGGTGGCCATTTTTGTGTATGCCTTTTTCAGGTTCTCTTGGTCCATGCGCCAATACACTTTTGTGGCTTTGGTCATTGGTGCGATGCCTCCGCCCCAAGAATTTGCCGACCAACGCTTTGATCGTCAGCACTTTGCCGAGAGGGCGGGCAATTTGGTGAGTGCTGCCGCCGAAACCTTCAACGATGGTTTGCGGGCTTATTACTTTTCATTTGCTGCCATGGCCTGGTTTTTTTCGCCTTTGGCCTTGGTCATGGCCACGGCTTTGGTGGTGCTGATTTTGTATGGGCGTGAGTTTCGCTCCGAGGTGTTGCAAGTCCTGCGCGATTGAGGGGAGGGCACACCAGCGCAGTCCATGGCAGCCAAGTGCCTTGTGTGGCCTTCTACAATGGGGCTTATGTTTGTTCACCTGCGCCTTCACTCCGAATTTTCCGTCGTTGACTCGACCTGCCGCATTGATGAAGTCATCAAAAAAGCAGCCCAAGACCGGCAACCGGCTTTGGCCCTCACCGACCTGAACAACCTGTTTGGCGGGGTCAAGTTCTACAAAGAAGGCCGGGCCAAAGGTGTCAAGCCCATCTTGGGCGCAGAAATCAACCTCCAGGGCCTGGGTGGGGACCTGGGGGCCACCAGCCGGGTGGCCTTGCTGGTGCAAAGCCACCAGGGTTACCTGAACATTTGCGAACTGCTGGCCCGGGCCTGGACCCAGAACGTGGTCAAAAACGTGGCCGTGGTCAAGCTGGTCTGGCTCAAGGAGCTGGCCGAAGGCCTGATTCTCTTGTCGGGTGCACAAGCCGGCCCCGTGGGCCAAGCCCTGGTGCAAGGCGACAGCGACAAAGCTGCCGACATTGCGCTGCAATTGGCGTCCATTTTTCCGCACCGCTTTTACCTGGAGCTGCAACGCGCAGGCCGCCCTGAAGACGAGCCCCAAGTGGCTGGTGCCGTGGCGCTGGCCGCACGTTTGGGTTTGCCGGTGGTGGCCACGCACCCGGTGCAGTTTTTGGCGACCGAGGACTACGAAGCCCACGAAGCGCGGGTGTGCATTTCCGAAGGCGAGATCCTGGCCAACCCGCGTCGGGTGCGGCGGTTCACCCGGGATCAGTATTTCAAGTCTGCACAAGAAATGTGTGCGCTGTTTGCCGATGTGCCCAGTGCCATTGCCAACACGCTGGAAATTGCCAAGCGCTGCAACCTGAGCCTGGTGTTGGGCAAGCCGCAGTTGCCCAACTTTCCGATCCCGCCTGTGAATGGCGTGGTCATGTCGGTGGACGACTATTTCCGCCACGTCTCGTTTGAAGGACTGGAAGAACGCCTTAAGCACCTTTACCCCGACGAAGCCAAACGCGATGCAGAACGCCCCCGCTATGTGGAGCGGCTGGAGTTTGAGCTGGGCACCATTTTGAAGATGGGCTTTCCGGGCTACTTCCTGATCGTGGGTGACTTCATTCAGTGGGCCAAGGCCAACGGCTGCCCTGTGGGGCCAGGCCGTGGCTCGGGTGCGGGCTCGCTCGTGGCCTACGCGCTCAAGATCACCGACCTGGACCCGCTGCAATACAGCCTGCTGTTTGAGCGCTTTTTGAACCCCGAGCGGGTGTCCATGCCCGACTTCGATATCGACTTTTGCCAGGGCAACCGCGACCGCGTCATCGACTATGTGAAGGACAAATACGGGCGTGACGCAGTCAGCCAGATCGCCACCTTCGGCACCATGGCCGCGCGTGCGGCGATCCGCGATGTGGGCCGTGTGCTGGACATGAGCTACACCTTTTGTGACGGCATCAGCAAGCTCATTCCCAACAAGCCGGGCATGTCGGTCACGCTGCAGTACCCGCCCGCCACGCCCAAAGAAGGCGACAAAAACAACTACGCGATCGCCATGGAGCCTATCCTGGCCGAGCGCATCGAGCGCGAAGAGGACGTGAAGACCCTGATCGAGCTGGCGCAAAAGCTCGAAGGCATGACCCGCAACATCGGCATGCACGCCGGGGGCGTGCTGATCGCGCCGGGCAAGCTGACCGACTTTTGCCCGCTGTACCAGCAGCCCGGCAGCGAATCGGCCGTGAGCCAGTACGACAAGGACGACGTGGAAGCGGCCGGTCTGGTGAAGTTCGACTTTTTGGGCCTGGCCACGCTCACCATTTTGGAGATCGCCCGCGAGTTCATCATGAAGCGGCACAAAGGCCAGGAAAACTTCGCCTTTGAAAACATCGCCATCGACGACGCAGCCACCTACAAACTGTTTTCGGACGGCAAGACCGAGGCCGTATTCCAGTTTGAAAGCCGAGGCATGCAGGGCATGCTGCGCGACGCCCGCCCCAGTCGCCTGGAAGACCTGATTGCGCTCAACGCCTTGTACCGCCCGGGGCCTATGGACCTGATTCCCAGCTTTGTGGCCCGCAAGCACGGGCGCGAAGTGGTGGAGTACCCGCACCCGGCGGTGGCCGAGATGCTGAGCGAGACCTACGGCATCATGGTCTACCAAGAGCAGGTGATGCAGACCGCGCAGATTCTGGGCGGTTACTCGCTCGGTGGCGCCGATTTGCTGCGCCGCGCCATGGGCAAGAAAAAGGCCGAGGAAATGGCCGAGCACCGCGAGAAGTTCCGTGCGGGTGCCCTGGCCACCCACGGCATTGCGCAGGACAAGGCCGATGAGGTTTTTGACCTGATGGAAAAGTTCGCGGGCTATGGCTTCAACAAATCGCACGCGGCTGCGTATTCATTGCTGGCCTATCACACGGGCTGGCTCAAGGTGCACTACACCGCCGAGTTCTTCTGCGCCAACATGACGGTGGAGATGGACGACACCGACAAGCTCAAGGTCTTGCACGAAGACGCCCTGAAGTTCGGCATCCGTTTTGACCCGCCGGACGTGAACCGGGGCACGCACCGCTTTGAGCCGGTGACCGACAAGATCATCCGCTATGGCCTGGGGGCCATCAAGGGCACGGGCCAACAAGCCATCGAGGCCATCGTGGCGGCTCGAAATGAGGGCGGGCCGTTTAAGAGTTTGTTTGACTTTGCCGTGCGCGTGGACCGCAGCCGCATCAACAAACGCACGGTGGATGCACTCATCAAAGCCGGTGCCTTTGACTCCTTGCACATGAACCGTGCTGCCTTGTCGGTGAGCATTGACAAGGCTTTCGAGTTTGCGGCGGCCACCGTGGCCAATGCCAACCAAGGGGGGCTGTTTGACATGCTGGGCGACGATTCGCATGGGTCGAGCACCCAAGAGCCCGATTTGGTGGAGGTCATGCCCTGGGGCATCAAGGAGCGCTTGTTGCTGGAAAAAACGGCCGTGGGCTTTTTCTTGTCCGGCCATTTGTTCGATGCGGTGGAGCGCGAGGTGCGCCAGTTTGCCCGCCGCAAGATCGACGAACTGATCGACAGCCGAGAACCCCAGCTGATGGCGGGCATCGTGAGCGATTTGCGCATCATCAACGGACAGCGCGGCAAGGTGGCGATTTTCAAGCTTGACGACAAATCGGGTGTGATGGAAGCCACTGCCGACGAGTCCTTGATCAATTCCGCCAAGCATTTGCTCAAAGACGACGAGTTGATCGTGGTCACCGCCAAAATGCAGGCTGACCGTTTTTCGGGGGGCTTTCGGCTCAAAGTCGAGCAGATCATGGACTTGGGCGCAGCACGTTGCCGCTATGGCAAGTACCTGCGTGTGGTGGTCAATGGCCGAGCGCCCGACATTGCCCGATTGGTCAAAGAGTTTCCCGCCCAACGCGAGCAAACCGAGCAGGGCGACTTGGTGCGCGGCCTGCCTGTGCGACTGGTGCTGGAGCGCCGCAAAGATGAACTGGCCGCCCGGGCTGAGCTGGCGCTGGGCGAAGCTGCCAAATTTTTCCCCACCGATGCGGCCTTGGCCAGTTGGATGGCGCAAGCCGATCAAGGGCAGGCGCAGATCGTTTACGACTGAAAGAGCGGCGCAGTCCAAGACTGCCCTGTTTGCTGCAATGTGGACGCCAGCGATGGGGAAGGCGTCATGCGAAAACCTTGGACAGGGCGTTCAGCGGGGTGCTGAGGGTCTGCCCTGAGTACCTGTGGGTGCACTGCCTTGACCCATCGAGGTATTGGGAGGGGCGTTCACCATGTTGCTGCCGGCTGGGTTAGCATTGCTGTTGGTGTTGCCCAGTTTGTTCGTGTTTTGGTTCAGGGTGGTGTTGCCCGAAATGTTGCCGTAGTTCGCGCTGCCTGAAATCACGCCATTGTTGACCATGGGTTGAACAACAGGGGCTCGGGCAGCGGGGTTGGTTAAGGTGACCGTGCCGCTTTGCCCTTCCTTGCCCACGGATTCGTAAAGACGGCCCATCAACTCAGGGTTGCCCAAGATGCTGGCTTCAATGGCCCCCTCCAAAATGGCGGAGATTTCAAGGGTCAAAGAGCTGCCCAGCCAATTGGGGCTGTTGGCCTGAATAGAGGACAGTTGGACTTTGGTGCAGAGGGGGGTGTTTTGCTGCAGCCACTTTTCAGCCCGCTCGGCCCTCAGCTCGGGATGGTGGGTTTTCAGAGCCAGGGACTTGAATTGGGCCACAAAACACCCACTGCTGGGTTTGCCTTGCGCCAACGTGGGGTGGGTCCACAGAACAAGCCCGGCGGTCACGAAGCCGATACCCGCAATTTTCAACATGGTGTTTGTCCCGGAACGCTGTGGATCGGACCCATCAGCAGGCCCGAGAATGAAATGACTTGTAGTGGGTATCGGCAGATCTTGCCCAAGCTTGAGACCATCGGCCCACCTTGGTGGACAAGATGGGTGACGCAAAAATGCCCGAAAAGTGGTCAAGGTTGTCCAGGACGGACGCACCCTTTGGGCGTCAATCCAGTGGCCGGAACCCCAGCACGATCAAAGGCGGCACCCGGCCATCGGTGTCCTTGGGAAGAATTTCGGTTTTGTCGATGGCCCGCAGTACGGCATCGTCCCAGGCTTTGTTGCCGCTGGACTGCACGATGCGGCGGCTCAAGATGGTGCCGTCTGGGTTGACTTTGACTTCGACTTCGGCACGGGGATTGCCGATGGCTTCACCGGGGTAGGTGATGTTGGGCTTGATGCGCCCGACCAAGCGACCGGCATAACTGGCCGAGGGGCCCGATGATTTGAGTGCGCTGCCTGTGGCGTTGGCACCCCCTGAGGCTCCCGCCATGCCTTGCATGCGTTGCAGGTTCTCTTTGCGCATGGCCTCTGCTCGTGCCTCATCGGCCTTGTCTTGAGCGGCTTTTTCAGCCATCTTTTGGGCTTGTTCTTGCTTGCGCTTTTTTTGTTCGGCGTCGGCTTTTTCTTCGGCTTTTTTCCGGTCGCGCTCTTCGAGGGCTTTTTTCTCTTTGGCCGCTTTGTCTTTGGCGGCTTTCTCCTGCGCCTCTTTTTCCTGTTTTTCGCGGTCTTTGCGAAGTTGTTCGGCTTTGAGTTTTTCAGCCTCTTTCTTCTTTTCCAGCTGTTTTTTCTTCTCGATGGCGATTTGCGCATCGCGGCGCTCCAATTCGGGGTCGGGCGCTGGCGGGGGTGGTGGGGTGGGTTTGGCGGGTCGTTGTGGCTCAGGTTCAGGTGGGGTGGGCGTTGGCTCTTGCAGTCGAGGCGCTGCTGCCTGAGGCAGGGCCGACCACAATTCGGCCTCGGCCTGCACCGTGTGCGTTTGTGTTTTCCATGCGGTGGCCAAGCCCAGGGCCAGAAACAGCGCCCCATGCGCCAAACCTGCAATCCACCAAGCGCGTTGCTGCCCAGGCGGCGGCGGGGGCGCAAACTCCAGATGCGGGACAGGCTTGGCGTTCACTGGCAAATCTCTCAGGGCACCAGTTGGACCGACAGCCCAACGCGGGCAATGCCAGCGCGTTGCAAGCTGTCCATCACTTTGACCACGGTTTCGTATTTCACGTTCCGGTCTGCGCTGATGACAACGGCTGTGTTGTTGTGTTCACCCACGCGCTGCTTGACCTTGCTGGCCACGTTGCTCAAAGTGGCCGTGTCGGTCTTGCCCTCGTTTGACAAGCTCAGCTGTTCGTCTTTTTGAATGACGATTTGAATGACTTTGTCCGGTTGCTTGGCGGCTTTGCCCACACTGGGCAGGTCCACCACGCTGGGCGTGATCATGGGTGCGGTCACCATGAAGATGATCAGCAGGACCAACATCACATCGATGAAAGGCACCATGTTGATTTCAGCGATGGTGCGTCGACCGCGACCTCGGGATGACGTGGCAGGCATGCGCGGTCCCCTTCAGTGGCCAGAGGCTGACTGGCCTGTGCCTGCCCCACCCAGGCTGCGTTGCAGGATGTTGGAGAACTCTTCGATGAAGGTTTCGAGCTTGATGGCGATGCGGTCGACATCGTGTGAAAAGCGGTTGTAGGCCAGCACCGCCGGGATGGCGGCAAACAAACCAATGGCGGTGGCCACCAAAGCCTCGGCAATGCCGGGGGCCACGGTGGCCAAGGTCACCTGTTGCAAGCTGGCCAAGCCGGTGAAGGCGTGCATGATGCCCCACACTGTGCCAAACAGACCGACATAAGGCGAGATTGAACCGACCGAAGCCAAAAAGGCCAGTTGAGATTCGGCCACGTCCATTTCGCGCTGAAAGCTCGCTCGCATGGCTCGGCGTGCACCGTCGAGCAAAGTGCCGGTATCACTGATGCGGCGTTCGCGCAGTTTTTGGTATTCGCGCATGCCACTGGCAAAGATGCGTTCCATGGGGCCGGACACTTTGGCGTTTTGGCTGGCCGCATTGAACAGTTCGTTGAGGCTGGTGCCCGACCAGAAAATGCGTTCGAATTCTTCGTTCAGGTTTTTGATGCGCTTGATGGCGGACAACTTGCGCACGATGGCAGCCCAGCTGGCCACCGAGATGCCGAGCAAAATGAGCACCACCAACTGCACAACAAAACTCGCATTCAGCAGCAGCGAGACGATGGACATGTCTTGGTTCATTTCAGGGCTTCCAGAACAGGGGCCGGGATGCGGCCGGGTTTCAAGGTGGTGCTGTCGACCCAGCCCAGGCGAATCGTGCCTTCGGCCAGGAGTTGCTTGTTGCTTGGGTTTGGATCTGCGGTGCGCAGATAGGCACGCTGGGCAATGGTCAGGCTGGCTTTTCCGCCTGTTTGCAGCTCGGCGGTCACGACCAGGGTGTCGTCCAGGCGAGCGGGGGAGTGGTATTTGACGGCGGTTTCACTCACGACAAACATGCCGCCCGATTGGTCGCGCAGCACTTGCTGGCCAAAGCCCAGGGCGCGCAGCCATTCGGTACGGGCACGCTCAAAAAACTTGAGGTAGTTGGCATAAAACACGATGCCGCCCGCGTCGGTGTCTTCCCAATAGATGCGGATGGGGTGTTCAAACACGCTGGGTTTATCGCTGGTGCTGTTCATGGCTGCAACCAGGCTTTGAGGCGAGCGATCGCGGTCTGCAATTCGGCCATCGAGTTGGCGGTGGAAAAGCGGACAAAGCGCGCGGTTTGGTCGGTGCCAAAGTCGCGTCCCGGCGTGATGGCCACATGGGCGTGTTCCAGAGCGGCAAAGGCGAAGTCCCAACTGTCTTTGAGGCCCAGCTTTTGGCAGGCGGCGCTGCAGTCGGCCCAGGCGTAAAACGCGCCATCGGGGGCCACAGGCACGGTCAGGCCCAAATCGTTCAGGGCCGGAATGAAGTAGTCACGACGCGCTTTGAACTCGGCACGGCGGCGTTCGTATTCGGCGAGGCTGTCGGGCTCAAAGCAGGCCAAGGCCGCCTGTTGCGCCACGGTGCTGGCGCAAATGAAGAGGTTTTGCGCCAGGCGCTCGAGCACGGGCGTGAGTTGCTCAGGCACCACCAGCCAGCCTAAGCGCCAGCCGGTCATGTTGAAGTATTTGCTGAAGCTATTGATGCTGATGACATCGTCGCCCAGGGCCAGGGCGCTTTGGCCGAACTGGTCGTCGTGGCTCAGGCCCAGGTAAATCTCGTCGATCAGGGTGACGCCGCCGTGGCTGCGCACCACATCGATGATGCGGGCCAGCTCGGCCGGGTCAATCGACGTACCGGTGGGGTTGGAGGGCGAGGCCAGCAAAACGCCACGGGTGTTGGGGCCCCAAGCGGCGGCCACTTTGGCGGCGCTCAATTGAAAGCGTTCTTCGGCCGTGGTGGGCAGCAAGACTGCGGTGCCCTCTGCTGCGCTCACAAAGTGGCGGTTGCAGGGGTAGCTCGGGTCGGGCATGAGGATTTCATCGCCCCGGTCTATCAGAGCCAGGCAGGCCAGTTGCAAAGCCGCCGATGCGCCCGCAGTGACCACGATGCGGCTGGCGGGCACTTGCACGCCAAAGCGCTGCGTGTACCAGCCGCTGATGGCTTGGCGCAGGGCGTCCAAGCCCAGCGCTGGGGTGTATTGGGTTTGGCCGGAGGCGACGACTGCTTGTGCTGCGGCTTGCACGCGGGGCGGGGCGGTGAAGTCGGGCTCGCCAATGTTCAGAAACACCACGGGCCGGTCGGTGTGCGCGACCTCGCGGGCTTTTTGTGAGGCGGCCTTGGCCACTTCCATGACCCAAAAGGGCTCGATCCGCTCGGCTCGCTCGGAGATGCGCATGGTGTCTGGACTCTGGTGGCGGGGTTATTTGGCGCGGCCGGATTGGCGATCTGCTTGCACTTCGGCGCTGCGCAGT
This sequence comes from Limnohabitans sp. 2KL-3, assembly GCF_001269405.1. Classification (NCBI taxonomy): domain Bacteria; kingdom Pseudomonadati; phylum Pseudomonadota; class Betaproteobacteria; order Burkholderiales; family Comamonadaceae; genus Limnohabitans; species Limnohabitans sp. 2KL-3. The sequence goes on along the minus strand of NZ_CXON01000008.1, from coordinate 81,682 downwards.
TCAGGGGCTAATCCGTTCAGCACGGCGTTCACGTATTTGTGCCCGTCGGTGCCGCCAAAGTCCTTGGCCAGCTCGATGCATTCGTTGAGCACCACGCGCCAGGGCACGTCCAGGCAGTGCTGCATTTCGTACACGCCAATCCACATGATGGCCCGCTCAACGGGCGAGATTTCGGCAAAGCTGCGGTCCAGCTTGGGCGCGATCAGGGCGTCCAGGGCCTGGGCTTGTTCCACACAACCATAGAGCAGGGCGTCGTAATGGGCCGAGTCGGCTTTGTGAAAGCCCGAGAGGTCGCGTGTGAAGACATCGATGTCGGCCGCTTCGTTGCGCCCCACCAGGTGCTGGTAAAGCGCCTGCAAGGCGAATTCGCGTGAGCGGCTGCGGGCGGGCTTGGCCGAGGATTTGCGAGTGCCAGCTGCTGGAGCTGGCTTTGGGTCTGCGTCTGTGGTGCCCGGTGTGGGGGTGGCTTCGGTCATCAAGCTTGCTCTTCGTCGTCAAAATCATCGGCCAGCTCGGCCATGTCGGCGGCCAGGTCGTCCATGATGCAGGCCATCTCGACCGCCACGCGGGCCGCGTCGCGGCCTTTTTCGGTTTGGCGCACGATGGCTTGTTCCAGGTTTTCGGTGGTCAAAATCGCGTTGGCAATCGGCAGGTTGTAGTCGAGCGCCACGCGGCTCACGCCCGCACCGGATTCGTTGGCCACCAGCTCAAAGTGGTAGGTCTCGCCACGGATGATGCAGCCCAGCGCAATCAGCGCGTCGTATTCGGCCCGCTCGGCCATGGCCTGCAAGGCCACGGGCACTTCCAAAGCGCCAGGCACCATGACGTGGTCGATGCTGGTCACGCCCAAGGCTTCGAGTTCTTCGATGCAGGCTTTGGCCAGGGCGTTGGTGATGTCTTCGTTGAAGCGGGCTTGCACGATGCCGATGTGCAGAAATTGGCCGTCGAGTTCTTCGGCCTGGCCTTTGTTGGCTTCGAGCATGGTTATTCCTTGGGGATGTAAGCGGTGATTTCGAGGCCGTAGCCGGTCATGCTGGGCATGCGGCGCGGGTTACCCATGAGGCGCATTTTGTGCACGCCGCATTCGCGCAGAATTTGTGCGCCCACCCCGTAGGTGCGCAGGTCCATTTTGCCGCGCTCGGGCGCTTGGGCGGAGCGGGCACGGCCTTCAAATTGGGCCAGCAATTGGTCTGCCGACTCGCCGCAGTTGAGCAGCACCGCGACGCCGCAGCCTTGGGCATTGATGTAGCTCAGGCTGGCGTCCAGACCCCAAGAATGCATGGCGCGGTTGACTTCCAAGGCGTCGAGCACCGACAGGGGCTCGTGCACGCGGACCGCCACCTCGGTCTCTGCCGTCCATTCGCCCTTGACCAAGGCCAGGTGCACGCTTTGGTTGGTTTGGTCACGGAAGGCATGGGCGGTGAACTCGCCATGCGCAGTTTGCAGTGGGCGGCTGCCAATGCGTTCCACCAGCGATTCGTTGCGGCTGCGGTGCTCGATCAAGTCGGCGATGGTGCCGATTTTCAGGCCGTGCTCGGCCGCAAAAAGCTGCAGATCGGGCAGGCGGGCCATGGTGCCGTCGTCATTCATGATCTCGCAAATCACCGACGAGGGGCTGCAGCCGGCCATGGCGGCCAGGTCGCAACCGGCTTCAGTGTGGCCGGCACGCATCAGTACGCCGCCGTCCACCGCTTGCAGCGGGAAGATGTGGCCGGGTTGCACCAAGTCGGTGGGCTGGCTGGCTTTTGCCACGGCCACTTGCACCGTCTTGGCGCGGTCGGCGGCCGAGATGCCGGTGGTCACGCCTTCAGCGGCTTCAATCGACACGGTAAACGCCGTGCTGTAGAAGGTGCCGTTGCGTGCGGCCATGGGCGGGAGCTTGAGAAATTCGCAGCGCTCGCGGGTGAGCGTGAGGCAAATCAGGCCCCTGCCAAAGCGGGCCATGAAGTTGATGGCTTCGGGCGTGACGTGGTCAGACGCCAGGACCAGATCGCCTTCGTTTTCGCGGTCTTCTTCATCGACCAGGATGACGATGCGACCGGCTTTCATCTCGGCCACGATCTCTTCGACGGGCGAGATCGCCACGGGTGTCAGTTGCGCTGGGGCGTTCATGGCTTGTCTTTCTGGATCAGGCCTGCGCTGAGCATGCGCTCCACGTAGCGGGCCACGGTGTCGATTTCGAGGTTGACCCGGCTGCCCGCTTTCAGGCTGCCGAGGGCGGTGTTGTCCACGGTATGGGGGATCAGGTTGATGCTGATCTCACAGCCATCGGCCAGATCGGCCACCTTGTTCACCGTCAGGCTCACGCCGTTGACAGTGATCGAGCCTTTGTAGGCGAGGTATTTTGCCAGGGAGTGGGGTGCCAGAATGCGCAGCTCCCAGCTTTCACCGATCTGCTCGAAATGGCTGATTTGGCCCACACCGTCCACATGGCCCGACACGATGTGTCCGCCCAGTCGGTCGTTGGCACGCAGTGCTTTTTCGAGGTTGACGCTGCCTTGCTGGTCCAATCCGCTGGTTTTGTCCAGCGATTCGGCCGAGATGTCGATGGTGAACTGACGGCTCTCGGGGCTGAAGGTGGTGACGGTCATGCAAGCGCCGTTCAGGGCGATGCTGTCGCCCAAGCCCACATCGTCAAGGTACCCGGCGGGGGCCTCGAGGGTGAGGCGCTTGCCGTGGTGTAAAGAGCGACCCAGGTCGTGGATGGCGACGATTCGCCCCACGCCGGTGATGATTCCAGTGAACATAGCGTTCTATTTTCGCAGGTAAAGTGGTTTGAACAGGGGCTGTGCAACAAAAAATGCACAACTTCAAGCGTGTCAGGTGGTGGGCATCTTCTCCAAAACCTCAGGGTTAACCAAGGCGACAGGGGCACGGGTGTGTGCCTAGAATGGTGCATTGCAGCAGATTTTTCATGGGCTGCCTGTCACCAGGAGTTTTCTTTGCCGGCCAAGCCACCCGTCCAGTCGATCAAACCCTCGAGGTCATCCCGTGCAGCCAAGGCGGGGCATGTCGACGAGTCAGCCCTGTTGGCCAGCACAGTTCGGACCATCAAGAAGTATCCCAACCGGCGCCTGTATGACACTCAGACTTCCAGTTACGTGACTTTGGCTGAGCTTAAAAAATGGGTCATGGCCGCATCGCCCTTGCGGGTGGTGGATGCCAAAACGGGTCAAGACCTGACGCGCACCATTTTGTTGCAAATCATCCTCGAAGAAGAGTCTGCGGGTGTGCCCATGTTCAGCGAGGCGGTGTTGTCCAACATCATCCGTTTTTATGGTCACGCCATGCAGGGCCACATGGGGTCTTATTTGGAGACGCATGTGCAGTCTTTCATGGATTGGCAAAGCAAGTTAGGCGAATCGAGTCCGGCCTTGAGTCCTGAGGTCTGGTCTCAGTTCATGCAGTGGCAGACACCACTGATGCAAAACATGTTTTCAGGTTTGGCCGACCCGTCGCAAAACGTGATGACTCAGATGCAAGATCAAATGAAAAAACAGATCCAGAAAAATACCGAGCAGCTGCTTGGCGTGTTGGGTTTGAAGACTTGAGGCTTGTGCGCAGACCCTTTTTCACAAACGTTTCGTTTTTGCAGGGACAATGGAGGGATGAGTGAAATGATCCCAACTGCAACCGTACCCGCAAACCCAACCACACCCAAGGTGGGTTTTGTCAGCCTAGGATGCCCCAAGGCCCTGACAGATTCCGAGCTGATCCTGACGCAATTGAGCGCCGAGGGTTACCGAACTTCCAAAACCTTTGAAGGCGCTGACCTGGTGATTGTCAACACCTGTGGCTTCATTGACGAGGCCATCAAAGAGAGTCTGGACACCATCGCTGAAGCCTTGAATGAAAACGGCAAAGTGATTGTGACCGGCTGTTTGGGTGCCAAGACGGGCGCGGGCGGCGGCAATATGGTGCTGGAAATGCACCCCAGCGTGTTGGCGGTGACCGGTCCCCATGCCACGCAAGAAGTGATGGATGCGGTGCACACCCACTTGCCCAAGCCTCACGATCCATTTTTGGATTTGGTGCCCGGCGGCTTTGGCGAAGCAGGGCTCAAACTCACGCCGCGCCACTATGCGTATTTGAAGATCAGCGAAGGCTGCAACCACCGCTGCACGTTTTGCATCATTCCTTCCATGCGCGGCGACTTGGTGTCGCGGCCCATTGGCGATGTGCTCAAAGAAGCCAAGGCCTTGTTTGAAGGTGGTGTCAAGGAGTTGCTGGTCATCAGCCAAGACACCTCTGCTTATGGGGTAGATGTGAAATACCGCACCGGGTTTTGGGACGGCAAGCCGGTCAAAACCCGCATGTTGGAATTGGTGCAAGCCTTGGGTGAAATGGCTCGTTCGCACGATGCTTGGGTGCGTTTGCATTACGTTTACCCCTACCCGAGCGTCGATGACATCATCCCTTTGATGGCACAGGGTTGGGTTTTGCCTTATCTGGATGTGCCGTTTCAACACAGCCATCCTGATGTGCTCAAACGCATGAAACGGCCTGCCAGCGGTGAGAAAAATTTGGAGCGCATTCAACGCTGGCGGGAGTTGTGTCCAGAGTTGGTCATTCGCAGCACCTTCATCGCTGGTTTTCCAGGCGAAACCGAAGAAGAGTTTGAGCATTTGCTCAGCTTTTTGCGAGAAGCACAAATTGACCGCGCGGGTTGTTTTGCCTACAGCCCGGTCAACGGTGCAACGGCCAATGACTTGCCTGGCATGTTGCCTGAGGCCTTGCGCGAAGCACGGCGTGCCCGCTTCATGGCCGTGGCCGAAGAGGTGTCGATCGCCCGTTTGCACCAGCGTGTAGGCTCGACCATGCAGGTGCTGGTTGACAGTGCGCCGGCCATGGGGCGGCGAGGTGGGGTGGGGCGCAGCTTTGGTGATGCACCTGAGATTGATGGCGTTGTTCGCCTGTTACCGCCAGAAAAATTGAGCAAAACCCTGAAAGTCGGTGAGTTCACCCGCGCCCGCATTGTGAGTGTGGAAGGTCACGACTTGGTGGGGCTGCCCGTTTGATGCTGGCGTGTCAGGGGCCGCGTCGCTGCGTGCCTGACGGTTTTTTTCTGGCTTCTTTGGCGCATTGGGCAATGGACACGCTCAGGGCGCTTGCCGGTTGCGCTTGGACCCTCGCAGGCTTCAAGCCTGCAGGTCTTTGCAGTGGTTTCTTTTTGGAAACAGCCGCAGGTGTTTTGGCCAACAAAAAAGCCGTTGATCAAAAATCAACGGCTTGTCATGTTTTTGCCTTATCGGATGGGATAAGTTTGGTGCCCAGAAGAGGACTCGAACCTCCACGATGTTACTCGCTAGTACCTGAAACTAGTGCGTCTACCAATTCCGCCATCTGGGCATCTCAGGAAGTCTCAAATTATAAGGGGCTTGAACAGTTGATTGGCTTGCGTGCTGAAAAAGATTTGAAATTTTTCGGGATGCAGTTTGTCTGTGTGTCAGCGGTCACCATGAAAAAAGCCGAAGGCTTGTGGCCTTCGGCTTTGTCAGGTGTTGTGTGTTTAAGATGGTGCCCAGAAGAGGACTCGAACCTCCACGATGTTACTCGCTAGTACCTGAAACTAGTGCGTCTACCAATTCCGCCATCTGGGCGTCTCAGAATCCAAGGATTGTATATCAAAAAAGTAACTCCAACCAGCGGGATGCTGGATGAAATCGAAGGTCAGGTGCAAGGTCACCGCGATGGTCACGGCTTTCTGATTCGCGAGGACGGCGAGTCGGATATTTATTTGTCGCCCAATGAGATGCGTGCGGTGCTGCACCGCGATCGGATCAAGGTGCGCATCGTTCGTCAAGATCGCAAAGGCAGACCTGAGGGACGCATCGTTGAAATCGTCGAGCGCCCGGAGCATCCATTGATTGGTCGCTTGCTGCACGAAGGTGGCTTGTGGCTGGTGGCACCTGAGGACAAGCGCTACGGCCAGGATGTGATGATCCCCAAAGGCGCTACGGGAACGGCCAAGCCGGGCCAAGTGGTGGTGGTCGAGTTGACCGAGCCACCTGCCTTGTTCGGGCAACCGGTGGGCCGCGTGAAAGAAGTGCTCGGCGAAATTGACGACCCGGGCATGGAGATCGAAATTGCCGTGCGCAAGTACAGCGTGCCGCATGAATTTTCTGTCGGCTGTCTGGAGCAAGCCAAAGGCTTGCCCGACAAGGTGCTGGCCAAGGACCGGAAGGACCGGGTGGATTTGCGCGATGTGCCCTTGGTCACCATTGATGGTGAAGACGCCCGCGACTTTGACGACGCCGTGTATTGCGAGCCGGCCAAAGTGGGTCGGGGCAAGGGCTGGCGTTTGCTGGTGGCGATTGCCGACGTGAGCCACTATGTACAAACCGGCAGCGCCATTGACATCGACGCCTACGACAGGGCCACCAGCGTGTATTTCCCGCGCCGCGTGATCCCCATGTTGCCGGAAAAATTGTCCAATGGCCTGTGCTCGCTCAACCCCGATGTGGACCGTTTGTGCATGGTGTGCGACATGCTGGTCAACGCCAAGGGCGATGTGCACGCTTACCAGTTTTATCCGGCAGTGATGCACAGCCATGCGCGTTTTACCTACACCGAAGTCGCGGCCATTTTGGCCAACACCCGTGGACCGGAAGCGGCCAAACGCAAAGCGCGTGTGACCGACTTGATGAACCTGCAGGATGTGTACAAAGCCTTGCTGGCTTCAAGAGCGGTGCGCGGAGCAGTGGATTTTGAAACCACCGAAACGCAGATCGTTTGCGACGACAGTGGACGGATTGAGAAGATCGTGCCCCGCGTGCGCAACGAAGCGCACCGCCTCATTGAAGAAGCCATGCTGGCGGCCAACGTGTGCAGTGCCGACTTCATCCAGCAGGGCAAGCACCCGGGTTTGTTCCGTGTGCATGAAGGCCCGACGGCTGAGAAAAAAGACATCTTGCGCAATTACCTCAAGGCACTGGGTTTGGGCATGGGCATCAGTGACGAGCCGCACACCAGCGAGTTTCAGAAAATTGCGCTCGCGACCAAGGACCGCCCGGATGCGCAGCAAATCCACACCATGCTGCTGCGCTCCATGCAGCAGGCCATTTATACGCCCGTGAACAGCGGTCACTTTGGTCTGGCTTACGAGGCTTATACGCACTTCACCAGCCCCATTCGGCGCTACCCGGATTTGCTGGTGCACCGGGTCATCAAGGCGATTTTGCTGGACCGCAAATACACCTTGCCCAGCTTGCCCGTGCCCGGCGAGGCGCATGCCAAGCTGAGCAAACGGTTGGAGAAAAGCCGCGCGGCCAAGGGCAATGCGCCCGAGTCGTCTGCGCCTCGGGTGCGCATGTCGGCGGCCGACCAACGCGCCTGGGAGGCTGCGGGCCTGCATTGCAGTGCCAACGAGCGCCGCGCCGACGAGGCCAGCCGCGATGTGGAAGCCTGGCTCAAATGCCAATACATGCGCGAGCACCTGGGCGAGGAATACAGCGGTGTGGTGTCTGCGGCCACCAGCTTCGGCATCTTTGTGACCTTGGACACTTTGTATGTCGAGGGGCTGGTGCACATCACCGAGCTGGGTGGGGAATATTTCCGTTTTGACGAGTTGCGCCAAGAGCTGCGCGGTGAGCGCACGGGCATTCGTTATGCCATTGGCAGCCGAGTGCAGGTGCAGGTCAGCCGGGTGGATCTGGATGGCCGCAAAATCGATTTTCGATTGGTCAACGCCTCAGACGACTTGGTGCCACGCGCCATGCGCGACAAAGGTGTTCAGGTGCCAGCCGAAGCCGGACGAGGTCAAAAACGTGCGGCTACCGACCGCAAACTCGCCGATGCCGAGCGCAACCGTTCTCCGATTCAGGCGCTCAAGGCTTCGGTAAAAAAAGCAGCGAGCAAGAAAAAGAGCCCCAGAACGACCAAGCCTCGCCGTTGAGGGTGATCATGTCAGTCGCTGGGCCAGGCGACTGGCGGTCAGGGCTTGGTGTGCCGGCCAGTCGTCTGCCAATTGGCCGTGCTGTGCAACGGCTGAGCAGGCCGCTTCAAAAGCGTTCAAACCTTGGGCCATGCGTGCACCGATCAGCCCAGCCAGAACATCGCCTGTGCCCCCCGTGGCCAAACGTCCGTTGCCTGTCGGGTTGATGTGTGGCGTGCATTCAGGGGCGGCGATGACGGTGCCAGAGCCCTTGAGGACCACTGTGCATTTCAATTGGTCTGCCAGTTGTTGTGCCGCTTTGAGGCGATCACTTTGAATGTCCAAGGTTTGGGTGCCCAGCAGGCGGGCAGCTTCCAGGGGGTGAGGGGTGATCACCGTACTGCCTTTGGCGCGAGCACGCATTAAAGTTTGCAGAGCTTTGTCGTGTGCCAAGGCATTGAGTCCATCGGCATCGAGCACCAGTTGTGCGCTGCGCTGCAAGATGGGAGGCAAAACTTCTATGACGCTTTTTCCCGCGCCGCAACCACACACCACCGTTGTTTTTTCCAAATCCAGGTGTGTCCATGGGCGCTGCATCACATCTTGCGGGGCGTTGTCGATGGCCATGGCGCCGAGCAAACTCAAATAGACTCGACCAGCACCGGCATGCAATGCAGCGGTGGCCGCCAATACGGCGGCACCGGTCATGCCCATGCCGTGTGCCGCCATGGCTTCACCGCCAACCACCGCCACGTCACCATGGCTGCCTTTGTGGCTGGCATGGTGTTTGGCGTGAGGGGTGTAGGGCATGTTGAGCCAAGCGGATGGTGCAATCGGGAACGACCCTGCGCGGTAGCCCAAGTCCTCCAGCCAGATTTGTCCGCAGGCATCGCGCCCATGGCCCATGAACAAACCCGCTTGGGCGGCAATGAGGCACAAAGTATGGTGAGCGTGTATGGGCAGCGCGTTCAAGTCCTCATGGCCCAACCAGTGGCCTGACCGTGGATTCAGGCCTGTAGGGACGTCAATGGCCAGCACTTGACCTGGACAACTTTGCATGAGCTGAAGCCAGTGCCTCATGTCTGGCCCCAAGGGTCTGCATGCGCCAATGCCGAGCAGGGCATCGATGCACAAATCCCGCTCGTCCATCTGTTGTAACCAGATTTCGGGTGGCTCTTTTTGAATCCGCACGCCAGCGTCTTGGGCTCGCTGCAGCGTGGCTTTGAGTTGTGGGGAGCACTCATGAGGATGTGTCATCAGGCTGACGATGACTTCATTGCCCCACTGGTGCAAAAGACGAGCAGCTTCCAGCCCATCACCACCGTTGTGTCCGGGGCCAGCGGCGATCCAGATGAGCCTTGCATGGGGCGCGATGGCCATGGCCAGTTGGGCGGCTGCACATCCTGCGCTTTCCATCAGGGGCCGTTGGCTGAGCAGCTGCAGTTGCGGCTCCAATTGCCGAACAGAGTCTGCATCCAGCAAAGGCCAGCCGCTCCAGGGCCTCAAGGCTTGCATGTCGATGCCAGATTCAGGGGCTCCATCAACAAGGGTTCGAGCAACAAAGCCAGTTGCAAGACCGTGTCGTCGTGCATGGCGGCGTGCCAGGCCATCAGACCCACGGGCAACTCGCCTTGAGCGTGGCAAGGCAAAGAGATGCCGCAGCCGTCAAGCGTGTTGACCGCGCTGGTGTTGCGCAACAGCAATGCGTTGGTTCTGAAAAATTCGGCATCGCGTTGCTCTCCTGGGGCCATGTCGCTGATGCGGGGGGCGACGATGGGGCAAGTGGGCGAGAGCACGGCATCGTAGCCGAGCAAGGTGCTTTCAACCCGGCCAATCCAATGCTGACGTGCTTGGAGCAAATCCATGTACTCGTGGGCTTTCATGTCCCGTCCACGCAAGATCCGCTGGGCCACACGGGGGTCGTAGCGTTCGACATCTTGGGCGATGCGTTGGCGGTGCCATGCATAGCTTTCTGCCGGGCTGAAGCCCCCCGTGCTCATCATGGCGGTCAATTCATTCAGCTCGCGCAGGTCAATTTCGTCAATGTGGGCACCAGCTGCACGCAATGTGTTCAAACTGCGCTCAAAGGCCCGTGTGACCGTCGGGTCCATGCCCTCTTGCATCAGGCTTCGTGAAACGGCCAAGCGGTATTCAGACAGGGGGCGATGCGCCTTGGGAACTTGGCGGGCGGACAGGATTTCGTGGGCCAAAATGGTGTCGCGCACGCTGCGTGTCATGGCACAGACCGTATCCAGGGTGGTGGACAAGGGAACCGCCCCGGCGGTGGGCACCCGCCGTGCCGTGTTTTTGAATCCCACAATGCCGTTCAAAGCCGCAGGGACTCGAATGGATCCGCCAGTGTCAGAGCCCAGTCCGATGAAAGCGGCACCTGTGGCCACCGACACAGCCGCCCCAGAGCTTGAGCCTCCGGGAACATGGGTCTGGTCTGATGCGCCCACTGCGCAGTCGTGCAAGCCGTCCCAGGCTGCGGGTGTACCGTAGTGAGGGTTGGTGCCCACACCTGAAAAAGCAAACTCAACCATGTTGGTGCGCCCGATCAGGCCTGCGCCTGCCGCTCGCAAACGACTGACGGCCACCGCGTCATGCAAGGCGGGGGGCTGGTTTTGCAGCACCACCGAGCCGGCTGCGCTGATTTGACCTTGCACGTCAAACAGGTCCTTGATGGAGACGGCCAAACCGGCCAGTGTTTGTTGGCTGACATGGGGTTGCTGGGCTGTTTCGCGCAATGCCTCTGGGGTCAGTTGGATGAAGGCGTGCTCACATGCCTTGCTTTGTGCGACAGCCAGACAGGCTTCGGCCACAGCTTGAGGGTGGGTCAGGCCTCGCGCGATGGCTTGGCGGGTGGCAATCAGGTCTGTTTTCATGGATCAAGCGTCTTTCGGGTGAGGCAGGATGCTATAATCCTAAGGCTTTGCTGAGTGCAGCAGCTGTCTTTTGTGTGTCTTTTGACACGCGCCAATTCAGTTTTGTTTGTTTCATCAAAGTTCATTCGCGAATCAGTCCCGTCAAGGTGTTGTGTGCCGAGTTTTTAAACAGCATTCAATCAGTGGACTGGTTTTAGACCCAACCTTTGGAGTATTCAATATGTCCGTTACCATGCGCGAAATGCTGGAAGCCGGTGTCCACTTCGGTCACCAAACCCGCTTCTGGAACCCCAAGATGGCCCCCTTCATCTTTGGCCATCGCAACAAAATTCACATCATCAACCTGGAAAAATCGCTGCCGATGTTCCAGGACGCGATCAAGTTCGCCAAGCAGCTGTCCGCCAACCGCGGCACCATCTTGATGGTGGGCACCAAGCGCCAAGCCCGTGAGCTGGTGGCTGCCGAAGCCCAACGCGCTGGCGTGCCTTTCGTCGACCAGCGTTGGTTGGGTGGCATGCTGACCAACTTCAAGACCGTCAAGACCTCGATCAAGCGTCTGAAGGACATGAAGGCCCAGCAAGAAGTCGGCCTCGAAGCCTTAAGCAAAAAAGAACAACTGATGTTCAAGCGCGAGATGGAAAAGCTCGAAAAAGACATCGGTGGCATCCAGGACATGGCTGCTTTGCCTGACGCGATTTTCGTGATTGACGTCGGTTACCACAAGATTGCCATCTCGGAAGCCAAGAAATTGGGTATTCCATTGATCGGTGTGGTGGACTCCAACCACTCGCCCGAAGGCATCGACTACATCATCCCCGGCAACGACGACTCGGCCAAGGCCGTGGCTTTGTACGCCCGTGGCATCGCTGACGCCATCATCGAAGGCCGTGCCAATGCACTCAACGATGTGGTCAAGGCTGTCACCGAAGGTGCAGACGAGTTTGTCGAAGAAGACAACGCCGCTGCCTGAGTTTCCAAGACTCGATGAAAGGGGCTTTGTTGCCCCTTTTTTTTAATCTGACTTTTAGACTGAATACGGAGAAATCAAATGGCTGCAATTACCGCAAGCATGGTCGCTGAACTGCGTGCAAAAACCGACGCTCCCATGATGGAGTGCAAAAAAGCCCTGACCGAAGCCGAAGGCGATATGGCCAAAGCTGAAGAGTTGTTGCGTGTCAAGTTGGGCACCAAGGCTGGCAAAGCCGCTTCGCGTGTGACCGCCGAAGGCGTGGTGACCAGCTTTGTGAACGGCACCACAGGCGCCATGATCGAAGTGAACTGCGAAACCGACTTCGTGACCAAGAACGACAGCTTCCTGGCTTTGGCCAACGCCGCTGCCAAGTTGGTGGCTGAGCACAACCCTGCCGACATCGCTGCTTTGGGCGAGTTGCCTTACAGCCAAGATGGTTTTGGCCCCACCCTGGAAGAAGTGCGCAAAGGCCTGATCGGCAAGATCGGCGAGAACATGAGCTTCCGCCGCTTCAAGCGTGCCGCTGGCGCAGCCAAGATTGCCAACTATTTGCACGGCACCCGAATCGGCGTGTTGGTCGAGTTCGAAGGTGACGAAACGGCTGCCAAAGACGTTGCCATGCACGTGGCCGCTATGAAGCCTGTGTCCTTGACCAGCGCCGAAGTGCCTGCCGAGTTGATCGAAAAAGAGCGCTCGGTTGCTGCGGCCAAGGCTGCCGAGTCCGGCAAACCTGCCGACATCGTGACCAAGATGGTCGAAGGTTCGGTTCAGAAATACCTCAAAGAGGTGTCTTTGTTCAACCAGTCCTTCGTCAAGAACGACAAGCAGACTGTGGAGCAAATGCTCAAGGCCGCTGGTACCACTGTGAGCGCCTTCACTTTGTACGTGGTGGGCGAAGGCATTGAGAAGAAGGTCGACGACTTCGCTGCCGAAGTGGCTGCCCAAGTGGCTGCCGCTCAAGGCACCGCAGCCTGAGCCCCATTGTCTTGTTGAGTTGCCATTTCACCGTCCCAATTGATGATCAAGGAGTCCCTCATGTCTTCAGCCAAGCCAGCCTATAAGCGTATTTTGCTCAAGCTGTCCGGCGAGGCTTTGATGGGGGACGATGCTTTTGGCATCAACCGCGCCACCATCGTGCGCATGGCCCAAGAGATCGCTGAGATCACCCGATTGGGGGTGCAGGTGGCGGTGGTGATTGGGGGGGGCAACATCTTCAGGGGCGTGGCTGGCGGCTCGGTCGGTATGGACCGAGCCACGGCTGATTACATGGGCATGTTAGCCACAGTCATGAATTCATTGGCTTTGGCTGATGCCATGGACAAGGCGGGTTTGACGGCCCGTGTGATGTCGGCCATTGGCATTGATCAGGTGGTGGAGCCCTACGTTCGCCCCAAAGCATTGCAATACCTCGAAGAAGGCAAGGTGGTGGTTTTTGCGGCGGGCACGGGCAATCCTTTTTTCACCACTGACACCGCTGCCGCCTTGCGTGGTGCTGAAATCGGGGCCGAAATGGTGCTCAAAGCCACCAAGGTCGATGGTGTTTACACAGCCGACCCGAAAAAAGACCCCAGCGCCACACGTTACAGCGACATCACCTTCGATGAGGCCATATCACGCAATCTGGGCATCATGGATGCCACTGCGTTTGCTTTGTGCCGTGACCAAAAATTGCCGATCAAAGTCTTTTCGATCATCAAGAATGGCGCTTTGAAGCGCGTCGTTCTGGGTGAAGACGAAGGCACTTTGGTTCATGCCTGAGACCGTTCTGACGAGGAGAACCCCATGACCATCGCTGACATCAAGAAAACAACCGAGACCAAGATGGAGCAATCCATCTCTGCGTTCAAAAATAACCTCACCCGTATCCGCACAGGGCGAGCCAATCCGGCCTTGCTCGACACCATCCATGTCGATTACTACGGCTCGCTGGTGCCCCTGTCTCAAGTGGCCAATGTGTCTTTGATGGACTCTCGCACGATCAGTGTGCAGCCCTGGGAAAAAAGCATGGCTGCCAAGATTGAAAAAGCCATCCGCGAAAGCGAGTTGGGCCTCAATCCTGCATCTTTGGGTGAGTTGATCCGTGTGCCCATGCCGGCCATGAGTGAAGAGCGTCGCAAAGAAATGACCAAGTTGGCCCGTACCGAAGGCGAAAATGCCAAAATTGCTATTCGCAATTTACGCCGCGATGCCAACGAGTCGGTGAAAAAATTGGTCAAAGACAAATTGGTCTCGGAAGATGATCAAAAGCGTGCTGAAGCGGATGTGCAAAAATCAACAGACAAGCGCATGCTTGAAATTGATCAATTGGTCACAGCCAAAGAGCAAGAGATCATGGCAGTCTGACTGCCCTGTGCAGCCGTGGTTGTCCCCCACGGCATGACGGGCCGCCCATTTGGCGGCCTTTTTTTTGGAGTCCGCATGCTCAAACAAAGAGTCATCACCGCCTTGGTTCTGTTGGCCTTGTTGTTGCCCGCCATGTTTGCGACCGTCTCTTGGCCATTTTGGTCCTTGAGTTTGTTGATGATCACAGCTGGAGCATGGGAGTGGGGGCGTTTGAATGGCTTGGGTGCACGCATGCAATGGCTTGGCGCAATGCTTTGCCTGCTGCTGTGCACGCTGGCAGATCAAATGGGTTGGGTTCAAAGCACCCCTGCGTGGGTGTGGTGGCTCTCTGGCTCCATGTGGGTGCTGTTGGGGGCATGGATGATCCAACGGGGCGTTGCCGGTTGGTCGCTTTGGCCTCGCCCATTGCGTTGGCTGGTGGGCCTTTTTTTGTTGGCACTGGCTTGGGTGGCCTTGGCACAAGCCCATCAAAGGGGCGTGAATTTCCTTTTGTCGGTGCTGGTGTTGGTGTGGGCCGCTGACGTTTTTGCCTACTTTTTTGGTCGTGCTTTGGGTGGCCGTTGGGTATCGTTCAAATTGGCGCCCAGCATCAGTCCTGGCAAAAGTTGGGAAGGCGTGTTTGGCGGCATGTTGGGCGTGTTTTTGGTCGCCTTTGCCTGGGTGGCTGTTGATCGCCATTTTGAGATCCAAGTTCCCAGTTTTTACTCTTTGCTTTTGCTCAAAGGGTGGGGGGTCGCTGCTCCAGCATTGATGTTCATGGCGGCCATGAGTGTGGTCGGTGATTTGGTGGAATCACTGGTCAAGCGCAGTGCCAAGATGAAAGACAGTTCGGGTTTGCTGCCCGGTCACGGGGGTGTACTTGACCGTGTCGATGCCTTGTTACCGACCTTGCCTTTGGCCATGATGCTGATGGTTTGGCTTTGAATCAGGAGAACATGAAATGACCCATCCGCAATTCATCACCATTTTGGGCTCCACGGGCTCAATTGGCACCAGTACGCTGGACGTCTTGAGTCGTCATCCACAGTCGTACCGACTTCATGCTTTGACAGCGTCGTCGCAAGTGGATTTGATGTTGTCTCAGTGCGCACAGTTCAAGCCTGCTGTTGCCGTCATGGCACAGGAAGCGGCTGGGCGACAACTGGCTGAAAGAGTCAAGGCCGAAGGTTTACCTGTGCAAGTGCGTTGGGGTGCGCAAGCTTTGGTCGACGTGGCCTGTGACCCTGTGGTCGATGCCGTGATGGCTGCGATTGTGGGGGCAGCCGGCCTGTCGCCTTGCATTGCGGCGGCCCGCGCTGGCAAGCGCTTGCTGTTGGCGAACAAAGAAGCCTTGGTGGTTGGCGGCGAGGTATTTTTGGCTGCGGTCAAAGAGGGTGGGGCGCGTCTGTTGCCCATCGACAGTGAACACTCGGCTATTTTTCAATCACTGCCCGATGATCCCAAGACTTGGCCGCAGCGAGTTCAAAAGATCATCTTGACGGCCTCTGGTGGACCATTTCGTACGCGTGATCCTCAAACCCTTCGGGACGTCACTCCAGAACAAGCCTGTGCCCACCCCAACTGGGTCATGGGAAGAAAAATATCGGTCGATTCGGCCACCATGATGAACAAAGCCCTTGAAGTCATCGAGGCGCGTTATCTTTTTGGTGTGATGCCAGAGCAATTGGAGGTGGTGATTCACCCCCAAAGTGTGATTCATTCCATGGTTCAATTTCATGACCATTCCGTGGTGGCCCAACTGGGAACACCCGATATGAGAGTGCCCATTGCGTATGGCTTGAGTTGGCCAGAGCGCATGACGTCGGGTGCACAAGCATTGGACTTTCGTGCCTTGCCCGCGATGACATTTGAAGCCATGGACGATGAACAGCACCTGCAGCGTTTTCCTGGCCTGAAACTGGCGTGGGAGACCCTGAATGGGGCACCTGGCAGCTGTGCAGTCCTCAATGCAGCCAATGAGGTGGCGGTGGATGCCTTTTTGACCCGTCTCATCAGGTTCGATCAAATTCACCAAGTCAACCGACAGACCTTGGATGAGTGGACGGGGAGTGCACCTCAAAGTTTGAATGATTTGATCGAGCTGGACACACGCAGTCGCTCGGTGGCCCAAAGTTTGGTCGGTCGTTTGAAGTGAGCCTGACACCCGACCACTGGCCGTGATTTTCGGTCTTCAGTGGGTGAAGTCCTGATGTATTATCTTCAGTTGTTTGGATGGGTGCTTGAGCTCCCTCTTGCCGATTTGGGCTGTATGCCATGTTTGTCATTCCAATATTCGGCACTGAACCCGTTTGGTCAAAACCGGTTTTGACGACATGTCACTGACCGGTTTTTTAAATGATTGCACCATGATTTTTTCTGACATCCGTTCACTTTTGCAGCCAGCAGCTTTTAAGCTGGTGGCGTGCGCTTTGGTCAGCATTCCAGCTTGGGCTGTTGAACCCTTCACCGTTCGTGACATTCGCGTAGAGGGGTTGCAGCGGATTGAACCCGGAACGGTTTTTGCCTCATTGCCTTTTCGCGTGGGCGACCGTTACTCCGATGACCAAGGTGCTGCGGCCATTCGTGCTTTGTTTGCATTGGGCCTGTTCAAGGATGTGCGTCTTGAAACACAAGGCGATGTCTTGGTGGTGGTGGTTGAAGAGCGTCCCTCGGTTGCTTCCGTGGAGTTCATGGGTCTCAAAGAGTTTGACAAAGATGTCCTGACCAAGGCCTTGAAAGAAGTGGGTTTGTCTGAGGGGCGTCCCTATGACAAGGCATTGGCAGACAAGGCGGAGCAAGAACTGAAACGTCAGTACATTGGCCGCAGCTTGTACGGAGCCCAGGTGGTCACAACAGCCACGCCCCTGGATCGCAATCGCGTCAATCTGACGTTCACGATCATTGAAGGGGGGCCCGCCAAGATTGGTCAAATCGACATCGTGGGGAACAAGGTTTTCTCTGACCAGGTGTTGCGTGACCTTTTTAACCTGGATACCGGTGGGTGGATGAGTTGGTACACCAAGTCAGATCGCTATTCACGCACCAAACTCAACGCTGATTTGGAAGCCCTGCGCTCTTTTTATCTGTCCCGGGGTTACTTGGAGTTCAGGGTCGACTCGACGCAAGTGGCGATGTCTCCTGATAAACAAGACATGTCCATCACGATCAACGTCACTGAGGGCGAACGATTTGTGGTTTCAGGCGTCAAACTTCAAGGCAATTACTTGGAAAAGGACGATGAATTCAAGTCTTTGGTGAAAATCAAGGTGGGTCAGGCTTACAACGCCGAGACCGTGGCCGAAACCACCAAGGCATTCACCGACTTTTTTGGAAAATTTGGTTTCGCTTTTGCGCGTGTTGAAGTCAAACCCGAGATAGATCGACAAAACAATCGTGTTCAGTTTGTTTTGCAAGCAGAGCCATCTCGGCGTGCATATGTTCGGCGCATTCAGGTTGCAGGCAACAATCGCACCCGAGATGAGGTGATTCGTCGTGAGTTCAGGCAACTCGAGTCCGCTTGGTATGACGGAGACAAAATTCGCCTGTCGCGAGACCGTGTTGACCGTTTGGGTTACTTCACCGAAGTGAACGTTGAAACCGTTGAAATACCGGGTGCACCGGATCAGGTCGATTTGCTGTTCACGGTCGCAGAAAAGCCGACGGGCAGCATCTCTTTGGGTGCCGGTTTCTCTTCAACAGAAAAAATTGCGCTGAGCTTTGGCATTCGCCAAGAAAACGCTTTTGGTTCCGGCAATTACCTTGCTGTGGAGGTCAACACCAGCAAGTACAACCGAAATTTGGTGCTCAGCACCACAGACCCTTATTTCACGAAAAACGGCATTTCGCGCACGGTGGATGTTTTTCACCGCACCACGCGCCCTTACTTGGGGGCCATTGATGCCTACAGTTTGATCAACTCGGGTGTCGGTCTGCGATTTGGTGTGCCGGTGACTGAAACCGATACCGTGTTCTTGGGCGTGAATGCAGAGCAAACCCAAATCAAAGCAGGTACCGGTTTGCCCGTCGAGTACCAAGACTACGCCAATAAATTTGGTCAAACGAGTTCTGCTTTGCCCTTGACTGTGGGCTGGGCGCGTGATGGTCGCGACAGTGCATTGGTGCCTTCTCGTGGCTCTTTGCAGCGGTTTAATGCCGATGTCAGTGTGGCCGGTGACGTGCGTTATGTGCGTGCCAATTACCAATTCCAGCAGTATTTCCCGATCACCAAACAATACACTTTGGCTCTGAATACCGACTTGGGTTGGGGCGAGGGACTCAAGGGTCAAGACTACCCCTTGTTCAAAAACTTCTATGTGGGTGGTCTGGGCAGCGTTCGCGGCTTTGAACAGTCCACCTTGGGTCCTGCTTCAACCACTTCGGGTATCTATTTGGGTGGCCCGAAAAAACTTGTGTTTAACGCCGAGTTCATCACCCCATTTCCCGGTGCTGGCAACGACAAAACATTGCGATTGTTTGGCTTCACGGACGTGGGTCGGGCCTTTGGTCAAAACGAGAATGTGTCTTTGGGTGATCTGAGGGCCTCTGCGGGTGTGGGTTTGAGTTGGATTTCTCCCATGGGGCCGTTGCGTTTTTCCTTGGCTAAACCTTTGCGTCAACAGACTGGCGATAAAATTCAGCGACTTCAATTCCAAATCGGAACTTCTTTCTAATGAAAACCTTGCGTCAACATTTTTCCGTGACCTTGCTGGCCAGTGTGGCTGCCTTTGCCGGTATGGCTCAGGCTCAAGAATTCAAGCTGGGTTTTGTCAACACAGAGCGGATTTTCCGCGAAGCGGCCACGGCCAAGCAGGCTCAAGCCAAGTTGGAGCAGGAGTTTTCACGCCGCGAAAAAGAGTTGGTCGACACGGGCAACAACCTCAAATTGGCCTCGGAAAAGTTTGAGCGTGAAGCGCCAACCCTTGCCGAGTCTCAGCGGACATCGCGACAAAAACAATTGATTGACCAAGACCGTGAATTTCAGCGCAAGCGACGCGAATTTCAGGAGGACTTGAATGCTCGTAAAAACGAAGAGCAGCAAATTGTGGTGGAACGGGCCAACCGAGCGGTCAAGCAAGTGGCTGAGTCAGAAAAATACGATGTGATTTTCCAGGAAGCTGTTTATATCCATCCCAAGCACGACATCACCGAAAAAGTGATCAAGGCCCTCAACGCTTCAGCAGCCAAATAACCGGTTGTTGACCGGCAGTTAATGGTGGCGCTCACACTGGGCTTTATTGTTGAGCGGCTTGGCGGTCGTTTGCTCGGGAGCCCTGATTTTTCAATCGTGGGCCTTGCCTCTTTGGAATTGGCCCGAGCAGACCAAATCAGTTTTCTCAGTCATGCCAAATACACCCCTTTGCTCGGCCAAAGCCAAGCAGGGTGCGTGATCGTTTCTCCCGCTTTTGAAACGGCCGTGCTTGATCGTCTGGCAGCCATAGTCGTGGACGATCCTTATCTTTATTTTGCGCGTTTAACGCGTTTGTGGAAGCAAGTTTGCCGACCTGTCAGCCCGGGGCCCAGGATTCACCCTTCAGCCATCGTTGATCCGTCGGCCATGGTTGCCGAAGATGCGGTGATCGGTCCCTTGTGTGTGGTTGAGCGCGGAGCTCAAGTGGGTCCTGCAAGCATCCTTAAATCGCGGGTCACTTTGGGCGAAGACTGTCGCATTGGTGCCCGTTGCATTGTTCATTCGGGCGTGGTCATTGGTGCAGATGGTTTTGGATTTGCTTTGCACCAAGGTCAATGGGAAAAAATTGAACAACTCGGTGCCGTTCGGATTGGTGACGATGTTGAAATTGGTGCCAATACCTGCATTGATCGCGGCGCACTGGAAGACACCGTCATTGGCGATGGCGTCAAACTCGACAACTTGATTCAAATTGGTCACAACGTGCACATTGGTGCCCACACGGCCATGGCTGGATGTGTTGGTGTTGCCGGAAGTGCCCGAATCGGTGCCCATTGCACGGTGGGTGGTGGTGCTGTGGTGCTGGGGCATTTGAGCTTGGCCGACCACGTGCACATTTCGGCCGCCTCGGTGGTCACGCGTTCCATCCATCAAGCCGGACACTACACCGGCATGTTTCCGCTTGACAGCAATGCCAATTGGGAAAAGAACGCCGCCAGCCTGAAACAACTTTCCCGCTTCCGTGAGCGCATCAAGGCACTGGAAAGTCACATTCAAAATAACAAGGAAACCTGAACATGATGGATATTCACCAAATTCTCAAGCAGCTGCCACACCGCTACCCCATTTTGTTGGTGGACCGCGTGCTCGAAATCGAAAAAGGCGTGCGCATCAAGGCGCTGAAAAATGTGTCCATCAATGAGCCTCATTTTCAAGGTCATTTTCCACATCGCCCAGTGATGCCGGGTGTTTTGATGCTGGAAGCTCTGGCACAGGCAGCTGCCTTGTTGGCATTTGATACTTTGGGCGAGACGCCTGACGATCAGACTGTGTATTACTTTGCGGGCATTGATGGTGCACGTTTCAAGCGACCTGTAGAGCCGGGCGACCAGTTGATTTTGGAAGTGGAGCTCGATCGCATGAAGTCCGGGATTTTCAAGTTCAAAGCGCGTGCCAAGGTGGGTGATGAGATTGCGACCGAGGCCGAGTTAATGTGCACCATGCGGAAAATTCCACAGGCTTGAATGCCATGAGCAACATCCATCCAACGGCCATCATCAGCCCGGGTGCCGAGCTCGACAGTTCGGTGTCAGTGGGTCCGTATTCTGTGATCGGTCCCCACGTTCGCATTGGTCCAGGCACCACGGTGGCCAGCCACTGTGTGATTGAAGGCCATACGACCATTGGGCGCGACAACCGAATTTTTCAGTTCAACTCACTGGGTGCGGTGCCCCAAGACAAAAAATACAACAACGAGCCCTGTGAGCTGGTGATCGGTGACCGCAACACGATTCGGGAGTTTTGCACCTTCAACATCGGTTCGCCCGGTGACCGGGCCGTCACTTCGGTAGGGCATGACAACTGGATCATGGCCTATGTGCATCTGGCCCATGATTGCCAAGTGGGCAACCACACGATTTTTGCCAACAACACCCAGTTGGCGGGCCACGTCGTGGTGGACGATTGGGTGATTTTGGGCGGATTCACGGTGGTCCATCAGTTTTGCCGAATCGGTGCGCACAGTTTCACAGCCATGAACTCATTGCTGTTTGCCGATCTGCCGCCATTTGTCATGGCGCAGGGTCAACCGGCACAGGCGCGTTCAATGAACTTTGAGGGCTTGCGTCGCCGTGGTTTTTCAGCCGAACGCATTGCTGCGGTGAAGGCCATGCACAAAGCGCTTTACCGTGATGGTTTGTCGCTCAGCGATGCCATGGTGCGCATTGAAGCCTTGGCCCATGACAAGCCTGAATCGCTGGCTGACGTGGCCATGATGCTGGACTTTTTGAAAGCAGCTTCTCCTCAACGTGGGATTGTGCGTTGACTGATTTGGAATCTGTGGCCTTGACACAAGCCCCCTCGGGGGCTTTGTCCTTTGCCATGGTCGCTGGTGAAGCTTCAGGTGATTTATTGGCGGGTTTGCTGATTCAGGGGCTGACATCGCGTTGGCCCCAGGCGCGTGGATATGGGATTGGTGGGCCACGCATGCAGGCCCAAGGCTTTGAGGCTTGGTGGCCTCACGACAAATTGGCTGTTCGCGGTTATGTGGAGGTGTTACGACATTACCGAGGCATTGTCGCTATCCGCAATCAATTGCGAGAGCGTTTGCTCAATCAGCCGCCGGATGTATTCATCGGTGTCGATGCACCTGACTTCAATCTGGATCTGGAAGCCAAGCTCAAGCAGTCGGGCATCCCAACGGTGCACTTTGTTTGTCCGTCTGTCTGGGCTTGGCGTCCGGAGCGTATCGAAAAAATCCGACAAAGTGTCGATCACATGTTGTGCATCTTTCCATTTGAGCCCGCTTTGTTGGCTCAAGCTGGGATTGAGGCCACTTATGTCGGGCATCCTTTGGCGCAAACCATCCCGATGAATCCTGACCGGTTGGCTGCCCGAGAGTCACTGGGTTTGGATAACCAAAGGCCCGTGGTGGCCTTGTTGCCTGGCAGTCGCCAATCGGAAATAGATCACCTGACGCCGCGATTTGTTCAGGCGGCGCAAATCATGCAGCGGCAAAACCCTTGGCTGCAATTTGTCTTGCCCGCCATTCCGCGTCTTTTGCCTCAACTGGAGGCCATGGTGCAAGCGCAGGGCGGTTTGCCGGGTTTGTTGATGCTTCAAGGGCAATCCCATGCTGCACTTGCTGCTTGTGATGTCACCTTGATTGCCAGTGGCACCGCGACCTTGGAGGCGGCTTTGTTCAAACGCCCCATGGTGATTGGTTACCACATGAATTGGCTCAGCTGGCAGATCATGAAGCGACAACAACTTCAGCCCTGGGTGGGTCTGCCCAACATCCTCAGTCAGGACTTTGTGGTGCCTGAATTGCTGCAAGACCGTTGCACCCCTGAGGCTTTGGCCAAAGCCTGTTTGGCTTGGTTGTCTGCTCCGGACAGGGTGGAAGCCCTCCAGTCCCGTTTTCAACAAATGCATTTGTCTTTACAGCGCCATACGGCTGATTTGTCTACCCATGCCCTCGAAAAAGTCCTCTCGCGTTGATCAGTCTGCTTTGCATTTCCAAGTCTCTGGCCTGATGGCGGGTGTGGATGAGGCTGGCCGTGGTCCCTTGGCTGGCCCGGTGGTCGCTGCGGCTGTGATTTTGGATGAGCTCAACCCCATTCCCGGATTGAACGACTCCAAAAAACTCACAGCCAAGCGACGTGAGGCCTTGTTTGACGAAATACGTGCGCGTGCTTTGTGTTTCGCCATCGCTGAGGCGTCCGTTGAGGAAATCGATCAAATCAACATCCTGCAAGCGACCCTGTTGGCCATGAAGCGGGCTGTCGAAGGCTTGCGGCTTGTGCCCAAGTTGGTCTTGGTCGACGGCAATCGCTTGCCAACCTTGGCCATGCATTCAGAAGCCATTGTCAAAGGCGACGCTTTGGTGCCAGCCATCTCAGCCGCCTCCATTTTGGCCAAGGTGCACCGTGATCGTTTGTGCGCTGAAATGCATGAGCGCTACCCTGTGTATGGATTCGATCAGCACAAAGGGTATGGCACCGCCCAGCACATGGCCGCTTTGCAAGCGCATGGCCCTGCCAATTGCCACAGAATGACATTTGCCCCGGTGGCCAGGAGTGTGCAATGCAGCTGATCACCTCTCGCGACAACCCCCATGTGAAGGCTTGGCGGCGTTTGGCCCAAGAAACCACGGCCTACCGAAAAGCAGGGCAGTTTTGGCTGGAAGGTGACCACCTGTGCCGCGCGGCGCTTGAGCGAGGCGTTCGCCCTTTGCAAGTGGTGCTAACCGAGTCTTTTTGGTCTGAACAGGGTGAGCAATGGACGGGAATCACAGATCAGGTGTTTGTCTTGCCTGATGGCTTATTTGCCAGTTTGAGCGGGCTGGAATCGCCGGCTCGAATGGGCTTTGTGGTGGCTTGGACGGCGGAAAAGCAAGTCTTGCCCGGTGTGCCTACCGTGGTGCTGGACCGATTGCAAGATGCAGGCAATGTGGGAGCCATTTTGCGCTGCGCCTCCGCATTTGGTTACCGTCAGGTGCTGGCCATCAAAGGCACGGCGGCCTTGTGGTCGCCCAAAGTCCTGAGGGCTGGAATGGGGGCACATTTTGGTTTGAAGCTGGTCGAGTCGGTCAGCCCAAGCGATGTGATCGCTTTGCAAGTGCCCATTTTGACCACCAGTTCGCATCAAGGCCCTTTTATTCATGAGTTACTTCGGCGAGGCGAGTTGCCGGGTCAATGTGCTTGGGTGTTTGGTCATGAAGGGCAAGGAGTAAGTGATGACTTGATGGCGATGGCTCAATTGTCAGTTCGCATTGCTCAACCTGGTGGAGAGGAGTCTTTGAATGTGGCCACTGCCGCTGCCATTTGTTTGCATGCCAGCGCAAGTGTTGCGCTGTAAGTCGGAGGCCAACAGGAAGACACTTGTGGTGAGTAATTTGTCAGGGTTTACTAGCGGTCCTCAGCTATAATGAGAGGCTTTCCCGCATCAACCTGTACGCCACAGTCCATCCCAGGCCCATTCCTCGAACAAGCAGCCAAAAAGAGATCCCATCTCTGGTGAGTGCTGAGGCGTACCCGAACTATTCCGGAGAACCCAGTGCTTTTGTCTCTTCAGGGAACCTTCCCGCCCGCCATCTTGGCGCTCGCAGACGGCACGGTCTTTATCGGCAACTCGATTGGAGCCACCGGCTCCACAGTCGGCGAAGTGGTGTTCAACACCTCGCTCACCGGCTACCAGGAAATCCTCACTGACCCCAGCTACTGCCAGCAGATCGTCACCTTGACGTACCCGCACATCGGTAACTACGGGGTCAACGAGGAAGACATCGAAGCTGACCAAGTCCATGCTGCTGGCCTGATCATCAAGGACTTGCCTTTGGTGGCGAGCAACTTCCGCTCTAACCAAACCCTTTCCGCTTATCTGATCGATGCGGGTACGGTCGCGATTGCCAACATCGACACCCGCCAACTGACCCGTCTCTTGCGCACCAAGGGTGCCCAAAACGGTGCCATTGTGGGTTTGGCCAATGGCCAAGAAGTCACCCAAGCCCTGATCGACCAAGCCGTGGCTGCGGCCAAGGGCGCGCCCAATATGGCTGGCCTCGATTTGGCTCAAAAAGTGACGGTGTCCAATTCGTATGAATGGACCCAAACCGAGTGGACATTGGGCGAAGGCTACGGCCATTTGACCGCCCCCAAGTTCCATGTGGTGGCGTACGACTTCGGTGTGAAGAAAAACATCTTGCGCATGTTGGCCGAGCGCGGTTGCAAAGTGACCGTCGTGCCTGCGAAGACACCCGCTGCCGAAGTGCTCAAGCACAAGCCGGATGGCATCTTCCTGTCCAACGGCCCTGGTGATCCACAGCCTTGTGACTACGCCATTGCAGCGGCGGCCGAGTTGATTGAAACCGGCATTCCCACATTCGGCATTTGCCTGGGCCACCAGATCATGGCTTTGGCCAGCGGTGCAAAAACTTTCAAGATGAAGTTTGGCCACCACGGCGCGAACCATCCTGTGAAAGACCTCGACTCGGGTCGCGTGTCCATCACCAGCCAAAACCACGGTTTTGCGGTGGATGAAAAATCTTTGCCCGCCAACCTGCGTGCCACGCACGTTTCTTTGTTTGACGGCACCTTGCAGGGCCTTGCCCGCACCGACAAGCCCGCGTTCTGCTTCCAGGGTCACCCCGAAGCCTCGCCCGGCCCACACGACATTGCTTACCTCTTTGACCGCTTCATCAACCTGATGGAGACAAAATAATGCCTAAGCGCACCGACCTCAAAAGTATCCTCATCATTGGCGCGGGCCCGATCATCATTGGTCAGGCCTGTGAGTTCGATTACTCCGGCGTGCAGGCCTGCAAAGCTTTGCGCGAAGAGGGCTACAAAGTCATTCTGATCAACAGCAATCCTGCCACGATCATGACCGACCCGGCCACGGCCGACGTGACCTACATCGAGCCCATCACCTGGCAGACCGTCGAGAAGATCATTGCCAAAGAGCGGCCTGACGCCATCTTGCCCACCATGGGTGGCCAGACTGCCCTCAACTGTGCTTTGGACTTGTGGCACCACGGCGTGCTCGAAAAGTACAAGGTTGAGCTGATTGGCGCAACGCCTGAAGCCATCGATAAAGCCGAAGACCGTCTGAAGTTCAAGGACGCCATGACCAAAATTGGTCTGGGTTCCGCGCGTTCCGGCATCGCCCACAGCATGGAAGAAGCCTGGGACGTGCAAAAGACTCTTGGCTTCCCCACCGTCATTCGCCCCAGCTTCACGCTGGGCGGCACGGGCGGCGGCATTGCTTACAACCCCGAAGAGTTCGAAGTCATTTGCAAGCGTGGCCTTGAGGCTTCGCCTACCACCGAGCTGTTGATTGAAGAGTCCTTGCTCGGCTGGAAAGAGTACGAGATGGAAGTGGTTCGCGACAAGGCGGACAACTGCATCATCGTTTGCTCGATCGAAAACCTGGACCCTATGGGTGTGCACACGGGCGACTCCATCACCGTGGCCCCAGCCCAGACGCTGACCGACAAGGAATACCAGATTTTGCGCAACGCCTCTTTGGCCGTGCTGCGAGAAATCGGTGTGGACACGGGCGGCTCGAACGTGCAGTTCTCGATCAACCCCAAAGACGGCCGCATGGTCGTGATCGAGATGAACCCCCGCGTGTCGCGTTCCTCGGCTTTGGCGTCCAAAGCTACGGGTTTCCCGATTGCGAAAGTCGCAGCCAAGCTCGCAGTGGGTTACACCCTCGACGAGTTGCGCAACGACATCACCGGTGGTGCCACGCCTGCGTCGTTCGAGCCATCAATCGACTACGTGGTCACCAAGATCCCGCGTTTTGCGTTCGAGAAGTTTCCAACGGCCGACAGCCGTTTGACCACCCAAATGAAATCGGTGGGCGAGGTGATGGCCATGGGCCGCACCTTCCAGGAGTCCTTCCAGAAAGCCCTGCGCGGTCTGGAAGTCGGCGTGGACGGCATGAACGAGAAAACCCAAGACCGCGAAGTGCTCGAGAAAGAACTGGGCGAGCCCGGTCCTGAGCGCATTTGGTATGTGGGTGATGCGTTTGCCATGGGCTTGAGCGTGGACGAGGTGTTTGCCTTGACCAAGATCGACCCTTGGTTCTTGGTGCAGATCGAAGAGATCGTCAAGATCGAATTGGAATTGGAAACCACCACGCTCGAAGCTGTCACGGCTGATGAGTTGCGTACGCTCAAGAAGAAGGGCTTCTCCGACCGCCGTTTGGCCAAATTGCTCAAAACCACCGAGCATGTGGTGCGTGCCCGTCGGCACGCGCTGAACATCCGTCCCGTTTACAAGCGCGTGGACACCTGCGCTGCTGAGTTCTCGACTGACACCGCCTACATGTACTCCTGCTACGAAGGCAACGGAGACGGTGAGTGCGAAGCCGAACCCACGACCAACAAGAAAATCATGGTGCTGGGTGGCGGCCCGAACCGCATTGGTCAAGGCATTGAGTTCGACTACTGCTGCGTGCACGCCGCTTTGGCCATGCGCGAAGACGGTTACGAAACCATCATGGTCAACTGCAACCCCGAGACCGTGTCGACCGACTACGACACCTCGGACCGTTTGTACTTTGAGCCCGTCACCTTGGAAGACGTGCTCGAAATCGTGGACAAGGAAAAGCCCACAGGCGTCATCGTGCAATACGGTGGTCAAACACCTTTGAAGTTGGCGTTGGACTTGGAAGCAGCAGGCGTGCCCATCATCGGAACCAGTCCCGACATGATCGACGCGGCCGAGGACCGTGAGCGTTTCCAGAAACTGCTGCAAGACTTGGGACTGCGTCAGCCCCCTAACGCCACAGCGCGCACCGAGCCAGAAGCTTTGGAAAAAGCCGCCGCCCTGGGCTACCCCTTGGTCGTGCGCCCCAGCTATGTGCTCGGTGGCCGTGCCATGGAAATCGTGCACGAGCAGCGTGACTTGGAGCGCTACATGCGCGAAGCGGTCAAGGTGTCGCACGATTCACCCGTGCTGCTGGACCGTTTCCTGAACGATGCGATCGAGTGCGATGTGGACTGCTTGCGCGACCCCGAAGGCAAGACCTTCATCGGCGGCGTGATGGAGCACATCGAACAAGCCGGTGTGCACAGCGGCGACTCGGCATGCTCCTTGCCTCCTTACTCTCTGTCCTCCGCCACAGTAGACGAGCTCAAGCGCCAATCGGCCGCGATGGCCGGTGCCTTGAACGTGGTGGGTTTGATGAACGTTCAGTTTGCCATCCAGCATGTGGACGGCCTAGACGTGATCTACGTACTGGAAGTCAACCCTCGCGCTTCACGCACGGTGCCTTATGTCTCCAAAGCCACGGGCATTCAGTTGGCCAAGGTGGCGGCGCGTTGCATGGCGGGCCAGACCCTGGCATCGCAAGGCATCACGAAAGAAGTCACACCACCTTATTTCAGCGTGAAAGAAGCCGTCTTCCCCTTCGTGAAGTTCCCTGGCGTCGACACCATCCTCGGCCCCGAGATGAAGTCCACCGGCGAAGTCATGGGCGTGGGCAAGACCTTTGGCGAAGCCTTTGTGAAGAGCCAAATGGGCGCAGGCACCAAGTTGCCACGCCCCACCAAGGCCGACGGCACGCCTTCGGGCAAGGTCTTCATCTCGGTGAAAAACAACGATAAGGCGCGTGTCATCGAAGTGGCCCGCCAGTTGTCAGCGCAAGGCTTTTCACTCGTGGCGACCAAGGGCACGGCCAATGCGATCACCGCAGCAGGGGTGTCGTGTGCCATCGTGAACAAGGTCACCGAAGGACGTCCACACATTGTTGACATGATCAAAAACAATGAAATTGTGTTGGTCATCAATACCGTCGAGGAGCGCCGCAATGCGATCGCCGATTCACGCCACATCCGTACTTCCGCTTTGCTCAATCGCGTGACCACATTCACCACCATTGCGGGTGCTGAGGCAGCGGTCGAGGGCATGAAGTACATGGACAAGTTGGACGTTATTTCAGTTCAAGAAATGCACGCACAACTGTTGGCCTGAAACCTTGTGTTGAATGCCGCCCTTGATTGCTCGGGCGGTGCATAATGCAGTCAATGACCGCCGAGTTCCAACACTCGGCGGTTTGCTTTTGGAGAACCCCATATGTCCACCATTCCAATCACAAAACGCGGAGCTGAAAAACTCAAAGAAGAGTTGCACCGCCTCAAAACAGTCGACCGTCCCGGCGTGATTCAAGCCATTGCCGAGGCTCGGGCCCAAGGCGACTTGAGCGAGAACGCTGAATACGACGCGGCCAAAGACCGTCAGGGCTTCATCGAGGGCCGGATTCAGGAAATTGAAGGCAAATTGTCAGCGGCGCAAATCATCGATCCCGCTTCGGTTGATGCTGGTGGCCGTGTGGTGTTTGGCACCACTGTGGAGCTCGAAGATGAAAGCTCAGGCGAAGCGGTCAAATACCAGATCGTGGGTGAGGATGAAGCCGATCTGAAACTGGGTTTGATCAACATCAGCAGCCCGATTGCTCGCGCTTTGATAGGCAAAGAGGAGGGTGATGTGGCCGAAGTACAAGCTCCAGGCGGCGTGCGCCGTTACGAGATTGTGGGTGTTTCCTACATTTGAGCCAAACCAAAGGCCGTTTAAAACGGCCTTTGCAGATGAACGAGCCGGTTTGACTCAGTCTGATCATTCCTCAGTCGTGGCGACCTTTTTTGACTGATTTTTGTTTGGGCTTGGCACGTTTGATTTGGCCCCCGGCGGCCAGTCGCTGATTGCCCAGTACACGGACGGTTTTAACTTCAGGACGTTGACCACCTCGTGAGCTGTATTTCAGAATTTTGAAATCACGAGGACCCGCTTTGCGGTCTTCGTCGGTTTCTTTGATTTTTTCGGGCTGTGGTCGCCAAAGGATCAGCAATTTGCCAATGTGCTGGATGGGCGCGGCGCTGAGTTGATCTGCCAATTGGGCGAACATGGCCTCGCGTGCGGCGCGGTCGTCGCCGAGTACGCGGATTTTGATCAAGCCATGCGCGTTCAGGGCGGCTTCGGTTTCCTTGATGACGGCAGGAGTTAAACCATCACCACCGATCATGACGACCGGATCAAGGTGGTGGGCATCGGCGCGAAAAACTTTGCGCTCGGCAGGTGTGAGTTGTATTTGGGGCATCACCGTATTATCCCCGCAAGGACGCAAAAGAATGAAAGTCAAAACCAAAAGTAAAAAGGTCAACAAGGCATGGTTGAACGACCATGTGAATGACACCTACGTCAAACTGGCCTTGAAAGAGGGTTACCGAGCGCGTGCAGCCTACAAACTCAAAGAAATCGACGAAACCATGGGCCTGATCCGGCCCGGCCATTTGGTGGTGGACCTGGGTTCTGCCCCCGGTGCTTGGAGTCAGTACCTGCGTCGCCGCTTGTCACCCGATGGTGCGGCTGTGGGCGAACTCAATGGCAGCATCATCGCGCTGGACATTCTGCCCATGGACCCGGTTGAGGGGGTGCAGTTCATTCAGGGGGATTTCCGCGAGAATGAGGTGGCCGCTTTGCTGGAGGCGGCATTGCAAGGACGGCAGGCTGACGTGGTAGTGTCCGACATGGCCCCCAACCTGTCCGGCATTGAGTCCTCAGATGCAGCCCGTGTTCAACATTTGATCGAGTTGGCGGTCGAATTTGCCCAGAACCACATGAAGCCGCAAGGAGCCTTGGTGGTCAAAGTGTTTCACGGCAGCGGTTACAGCCAGATTGTCAAGATGTTCAAAGAGACTTTCAAAGTGGTCAAACCCATCAAGCCCAAGTCCTCGCGAGACAAGTCTTCTGAGACTTTTTTGGTGGGCATGGGCTTGATTCATGCCCTTTGAATCATTAATTCCTGCCTTTTCGAGGGCCAAACCCTATTGCAATGCTCTAAGGGGCTGCTGCAGGCCTAAAATGAGATCAGTCTTTTTTTTCGATTGGAGTCACTCTTGAATAACCCTTGGTTTTCCAAAATTGCCGTCTGGATGGTGATTGCCATGGTGCTGTTCACCTTGTTCAAGCAATTTGACAACCGTGGTGTCGCAGGTGCGAACGCCATTGGCTATTCAGATTTCCTCGAAGAGGTTCGCGGTAACCGGATCAAGAGCGCCACCATTTCCGAGAGCCCTGGTGGCACCGAAATTCTGGCCATCACCAACGACGACCGCCGCATCAAAACGACGGCCACTTACCTCGACCGCGGTCTGGTCGGTGACCTGATCAACAGCGGCGTGAAGTTCGACGTCAAGCCCCGCGAGGAGGGCTCCTTGCTCATGACATTGCTGGTCAGCTGGGGGCCGATGCTCCTCTTGATTGGTGTTTGGGTGTATTTCATGCGCCAAATGCAAGGCGGTGGCAAGGGCGGAGCATTCAGCTTCGGCAAGTCCAAGGCCCGTATGCTGGATGAAAACAACAACCAGGTCACCTTCGCGGATGTGGCCGGCTGTGACGAAGCCAAAGAGGAAGTCAAGGAGGTTGTGGACTTCCTGAAAGACCCCCAAAAATTCCAAAAGTTGGGTGGTCGCATTCCCCGTGGTTTGTTGTTGGTCGGCCCCCCTGGTACGGGTAAAACCCTGCTGGCCAAAGGCATCGCTGGAGAAGCCAAGGTGCCGTTCTTCAGCATCTCTGGTTCCGACTTTGTGGAAATGTTTGTCGGTGTGGGTGCGGCTCGTGTCCGCGACATGTTCGAAAACGCCAAAAAGAACGCGCCTTGCATCATTTTCATTGACGAAATTGACGCGGTCGGTCGCCAACGTGGAGCCGGTTTGGGCGGTGGCAACGACGAGCGCGAGCAAACCCTCAACCAGATGCTGGTCGAGATGGACGGTTTTGAAACCAACCTGGGTGTGATCGTCGTGGCGGCCACCAACCGTCCTGATATTTTGGACGCTGCCCTACTGCGCCCCGGTCGTTTTGACCGCCAGGTGTATGTCACATTGCCCGACATCCGCGGTCGCGAGCAAATCTTGAACGTGCACATGCGCAAAGTGCCGATTGGCCAAGACGTCAATGCGGGTGTGATCGCCCGTGGCACGCCTGGCATGAGCGGCGCCGATTTGGCCAACTTGTGCAACGAAGCAGCATTGATGGCTGCACGCCGCAATGCCCGCGTGGTCGAGATGGTCGACTTTGAAAAGGCCAAGGACAAGATCTTGATGGGCCCTGAGCGCAAGAGCATGGTCATGCCCGAGCATGAGCGTCGCAACACCGCTTATCACGAAGCCGGTCACGCCTTGATTGGCAAGTTGCTGCCCAAGTGCGACCCGGTGCACAAGGTCACCATCATTCCCCGTGGCCGTGCCTTGGGTGTGACGATGAGCCTGCCTGAGCAAGACCGCTACAGCTATGACAAGGAATTCATGCTGAATCAGATCAGCATGCTGTTCGGTGGCCGCATTGCCGAAGAAGTGTTCATGCACCAGATGACCACGGGTGCCAGCAATGACTTCGAGCGGGCCACATCCATCGCCCGTGACATGGTCATGCGTTATGGCATGACCGATGCCCTGGGCCCAATGGTTTATGCCGAAAACGAAGGCGAAGTGTTCTTGGGCCGTTCGGTGACCAAGACCACCAACATGAGCGAGTCCACCATGCAAAAAGTGGACATGGAAGTGCGCCGCATCATTGACGAGCAGTACAGCTTGGCCCGTCGTTTGATCGAAGAGCACAGTGCGCAGATGCACGCCATGGCCAAGGCCTTGCTCGAATGGGAAACCATTGACAAGGACCAGATTGACGACATCATGGCCGGTCGTGATCCTTTGCCTCCCAAGGACTGGACCCCTCGCACCCCGCCTTCCGGTGGCAACAGCGGTGGCGGTACACCGGCCGTGCAGCCGGAGCCAGCCACCACGGCGGCTTGATTTTCAAGTCCGGTGTTTAAAAGAACGGGGCCTCAGGCCCCGTTTTTCATGAAAAATTTCTGATGACATTCAAGCCTGTGCCACACGCTTCGATCAACCGCTGGCAAACCTCTCGTTTTGACTTGGACCTGACTCAGCCTTTGGTCATGGGCATTGTCAACGTCACGCCTGATTCATTTTCCGACGGCGGCTTGCATGCCGAAACTTCTCTGGCCCTGCGCCACGCCGAGCAACTTCTGCGCGAGGGGGCGGATATCCTGGACATCGGGGCGGAGTCCACCCGGCCTGGCGCTGTGGTGGTTCCCGTGGAGCAAGAGTTGGCGCGGCTTGAGCCCTTGCTGCGCGAAGCGGTGAGCTGGGGGGTTCCGATTTCTGTGGACACTTACAAACCCGAGGTGATGCAAGCCTGCCTGGACTGGGGCGTTGACATCGTCAATGACATTTGGGCTTTGCGTCAACCGGGTGCTGAGCAGGTGGTGGCCACCCACCCCCGGTGCGGCGTTTGTTTGATGCACATGCACCGCACCCCCCAAACCATGCAAGTTCAACCGATGACGGGGGATGTGTTGACCGAAGTGAACGCCTTTTTGAGCGCCCGCGTGAACGCCTTGCTGGAATTGGGTGTGACAGCATCCCGAGTCGTGTTGGACCCTGGCATTGGTTTTGGTAAAACCGTGGCACAGAACTTTCAGCTTCTGGCCGGGCAATCCCATTTATTGCGCTTGGGTTTTCCTCTGTTGGCCGGGTGGTCGCGCAAATCGGCTCTGGGTGCTGCATTGGCGCAAGATGGACACATGCCAGAACCCGCACAAAGGCAAGTGGCCAGCGTGGCTGCCGCTTTGATGGCTGTGGAACGGGGGGCATCGGTGGTGAGGGTGCATGACGTCAAGGCCACAGTGGATGCACTCAAAATTTGGCATTTCGTGAACCAACAACACGGTGTACTTTGAATCGTCGATTCAGAATGTGTGTCAGTTTTGTTGATCTTTTGACTCGCTAGAATTCATTCATCCATCCATAACAAAAATCAGGAACTCTCGCATGGCACGGCAATACTTTGGCACAGACGGTATTCGAGGCACGGTGGGCCAAAGTCCTATCACGCCAGACTTCATCTTGCGTTTGGCACATGCTGTGGGTCGGGTTTTGAAATCACAAGAGCCTCACCCTACGGTATTGATCGGCAAAGACACACGTATTTCTGGATACATGCTGGAAAGTGCTTTGGAGTCTGGTTTCAACTCTGCGGGCGTGGATGTGGTGTTGTTGGGTCCGGTTCCCACGCCTGCAGTCGCTTATCTGACCCGTGCACAACGCGCCTCACTGGGCGTTGTCATCAGTGCCAGTCACAACCCGTTTGCAGACAACGGCATCAAGTTTTTCAGCGCACAAGGCAAAAAATTGTCGGACGCTTGGGAAGAGGCTGTTGAAGCCACGTTGTTGGAAGACCCTGTTTGGGTCGACTCTGCAGCCCTCGGTAAAACCCGCCGATTGGACGATGCGGCTGGCCGGTACATTGAGTTTTGCAAGAGCACCTTTTCGAACGACTTGACCCTCAAGGGCTTGAGGATCGTGGTGGATGCCGCGCATGGGGCGGCTTACCAAATCGCCCCCAAGGTTTTTCATGAGCTGGGTGCCGAGGTCATCGCCATCGGCTGCTCACCCGATGGCCTGAACATCAACAAAGACGTGGGGGCCACGCATCCGGCTGCATTGGTTCAAGCCGTGAAAGACCACCGAGCCGATTACGGCATTGCTTTGGATGGTGATGCCGACCGCCTGCAGTTTGTGGACGCGGCCGGACGTTTGTTCAATGGCGACGAACTCTTGTACTTGATGGTGGCCGACCGCTTGGCCCGCGACGAGGCGGTGCCCGGTGCTGTGGGCACTTTGATGACCAACTTGGCAGTCGAAGTCGCGCTCAAGCAGCGTGGTGTGCAGTTTGTGCGGGCCAAAGTGGGCGACCGTTATGTGCTGGAGGTCTTGCACGACAAAGGCTGGTTGCTGGGTGGCGAGGGCTCTGGTCATTTGTTGGCGCTGGACAAGCACACCACGGGCGATGGCCTGGTCAGCGCCTTGCAGGTGCTGCAAGCCTGTGTGGGCAGCGGCAAGACCATGTCGCAATTGTTGGAGGGCATCACGTTGTTCCCGCAAACCCTCATCAATGTGCGCTTGACCCCCGGATTTGACTGGCAAGGCCACCAGCCACTGTGGGATGCCACACGTGCGGCCGAGGCAGAACTGGGCGATTCCGGTCGGGTCTTGATCCGCGCCAGTGGCACCGAACCTTTGGTGCGCGTCATGGTTGAAGCACGCGATGCCGTACAAGCGCAGGAATGCGCTGAACGAATTGCAGCGACCTTGCGCTGAAATCTTGGCGCGGCTTGAGCCTGTCGCTCAACGCGTTGAGAGTACTGTGATGAAGTCTGCAGTTCTGTCTCAGTAAATCAGCCGATCAGGCTTGATTTCTTGCAAGATGGTCGTGGCGATTTCCTCGATGGACTTGGTGGTTGTGGACAACCAGCGGATGCCCGAGCGGCGCATCATCGCTTCGGCTTCTGAGACTTCCATGCGGCAGTTTTCAATGCTCGCGTAACGGGAATTGGGTCGGCGTTCTGCACGGATTTCGGCCAAACGGTCAGGGTGAATGCTCAGGCCGAAAATCTTTTTGCGGTGTGGTACCAAGGCTGGCGGCAATTGGCGGCGGTCAAAATCTTCGGGGATCAAGGGGTAGTTGGCGGCTTTGAGTCCATGCTGCATGGCCAGATACAGGCTGGTCGGGGTTTTGCCACTGCGGCTCACGCCCACCAAAATCACCTCTGCGGACTCCAAATCGCGGTTCGATTGACCATCGTCGTGTGCCAATGAAAAATTGATCGCTTCGATCCGGTCGTGGTATTCCTTGCTTTTGCTCACATCCGAAAACCGGCCCACCCGGTGGTGCGATTTGATGCCCAGTTCCGCTTCGAGTGGGTTCACAAAGGTGCCGAACATGTCGAGCAACATGCCTTGGCAGTGCTCTTGCAGGACTTTGAGCACATCCATGTTCACCAAAGTCGTGAACACAATCGGTTTGTTGCCTTCGGTCTCGGCGGTGTGGTTGATTTGCCGAACTGCTTGGTGAGCTTTGTCGATGGTGTCGGTGAAGGGAAGGCGCACATGCCGCGACTTCATGTCGAACTGGGCAAGAATGGCGTTTCCAAAAGTCTCGGCGGTGATGCCGGTGCCGTCAGAGACGAAAAATACAGTGCGTTTTGGCATGCTTGTAATTTATTTCAATGGCTGAGGTCGACATGACCCCTAAAATCGAATGATTATCCACCGCTGTCCGCTTGGGGTTCCATTCAAAGAACAACAAAAACCCTGACCTGCGCCTTGGAGCCCGGTTTTAACTTTGGAGCTTTAGCATGTCTGTTCTTTTCAGTGAGACCGCCCTGGTCGTTCCCTTTGAGTTGTTGCGCATGACCGATGTCGAGTCGGTCGGCGGCAAAAACGCCAGTTTGGGGGAGATGATTTCCCAGTTGCCTTCGGGCGTGCGCGTGCCCACAGGCTTTGCCACCACCGCCCACGCTTTTCGCCAGTTTTTATCGTTTGGCGGCCTGGCCGAGCGCATCAATGCCCGTTTGGATGCTTTGGACACCGAGGACGTGCGTGCCTTGGCCGCCGCTGGTGCTGAAATCCGCGCCATGGTCGAAGACCAGCCTTTCCCGGCCGATCTGGAGCAAGCCATCCGCGAAGAGTTCGTGCGCCTGCAGGGCAGTAACCCGGAGGCCTCGTTTGCGGTGCGTTCTTCGGCCACAGCCGAAGACTTGCCTGACGCTTCTTTCGCAGGCCAACAAGAAACCTTCTTGAACGTGGTCGGCATCGAGGACGTGCTGCACAAGATGAAAGAGGTGTTCGCTTCGCTCTACAACGACCGCGCCATCAGCTACCGCGTGCACAAGGGCTTTGCACACGCCGATGTGGCCTTGTCGGCCGGCGTGCAGCGCATGGTGCGCTCCGATTTGGGCGCGGCGGGCGTCATGTTCACGATCGACACCGAGTCCGGTTTTGAAGACGTGGTGTTCATCACCTCCAGCTACGGCCTAGGCGAAACGGTGGTGCAGGGCGCGGTGAACCCTGACGAGTTTTATGTGCACAAACCCATGCTGGCCGCAGGCAAGCGCAGCGTGATCCGCCGCAACCTGGGCTCCAAACTCATCGAAATGGTGTTCGCCACCCCCGAAGAAAAAGCCGCATCGGGCAAGTTGGTTAAAACCACCGACGTGCCCACTGAACTGCGCAACCGCTACAGCCTGACCGATGACGAGGTCGAGCAATTGGCCCGCTACGCGGTGGTGATCGAGCAGCATTACGGCCGCCCCATGGACATCGAGTGGGGCAAAGACGGCACCGACGGTTTGCTCTACATCCTGCAAGCACGCCCTGAGACCGTGAAAAGCCAGGCCAAAGGCACGCCTGAGCTGCGGTACAAACTCAAAGGCAAAAGCACCATCCTGGCCGAGGGCCGCGCGATTGGTCAAAAGATTGGCACGGGCCCCGTGCGCTTGGTGCACAACATCAGCGAGATGGACAAGGTCCAGCCCGGCGATGTGCTGGTGACCGACATGACGGACCCAAACTGGGAGCCGGTGATGAAGCGTGCGAGCGCCATCGTCACCAACCGGGGCGGGCGCACCTGCCACGCCGCCATCATTGCCCGTGAGCTGGGCATTCCGGCGGTGGTGGGTTGCGGCAACGCCACCGAGCAACTGACCGAAGGCACGCTGGTCACCGTGAGCTGCGCCGAGGGCGATACCGGCCACATTTACGACGGCTTGCTGGAAACCGAGATCAGTGAGATTCAGCGCGGCGTGCTGCCCGAGATCAAAACCAAGATCATGATGAACGTGGGCAACCCCCAGCTGGCCTTTGACTTTGCCCAGCTGCCCAACGCCGGTGTGGGCCTGGCGCGTTTGGAATTCATCATCAACAACAACATTGGCGTGCACCCCAAGGCCATCCTGGATTACCCCGCCATCGACGCCGACCTGAAAAAAGCCGTGGAATCGGTGGCCCGTGGCCACGCATCCCCCCGTGCTTTTTATGTGGACAAAGTCACCGAAGGCGTGGCCAGCATCGCTGCCGCTTTCTGGCCCAAGCCGGTCATCGTGCGTTTGTCGGACTTCAAGAGCAATGAATACCGCAAACTCATTGGCGGCAGCCGTTACGAGCCGGAAGAAGAAAACCCGATGCTCGGCTTCCGAGGCGCTGCGCGTTACATCAGCGCAGACTTTGGCGAAGCCTTTGCCATGGAATGCGAAGCCCTCAAACGGGTGCGCGGCGAAATGGGCTTGACCAACGTGCAGATCATGGTGCCCTTTGTGCGCACCTTGGGGCAAGCCGAAAAGGTCACCCAATTGCTGGCCAGCCAAGGTTTGAGCCGTGGCGAGCAGGGGCTCAAAGTCATCATGATGTGCGAGGTGCCCAGCAACGCCATTCTGGCCGAGCAGTTCCTCGAGTTCTTTGACGGCTTCTCGATTGGCTCGAATGACCTGACACAGCTGACTTTGGGGCTGGACCGCGACTCGGGCATGGAGTTGCTGGCCGCAGACTTTGACGAACGCGATCCGGCGGTCACAGCCTTGATCTCGCAAGCCATCCAAGCCTGTTTGGCGCAGGGCAAGTACATCGGTATTTGTGGCCAAGGCCCATCGGACCATCCTGACTTTGCGCATTGGTTGATGGACCAGGGCATCAGCTCGATCTCGCTCAATCCCGATACCGTCATCGAAACTTGGACCAATCTGGGCAGCTGAAGCTGTCCCTATCCCCGTAAATCAGGACAGCTTGATGCGCAATCCTCTGGAAGTCGCGATGACATCGGCTTACCGCTGGCGGCTCCATCGCAACGTCCTGATTTACATTGTTTTTTTGTTGGTCTTGATTGGTGCTTTGGCGTGGGCCGAGCATTTGGGTTTATCACGAAACCTGATTGGTCCGATTTTCCTTTTCAGCACCGTGATGATTTATGCCTTGATTGGCATTGCTGGCAGAACCACGGATGAGGATGAGTACTACGTCGCTGGTCGGCGCATACCGGCCATGTACAACGGTATGGCCACTGCTGCCGATTGGATGAGTGCGGCCTCCTTCATCAGTCTGGCGGGTGCGCTGTACCTCCAAGGTTTTTCAGGAAGTGGTAACCAGCCCGGGGGCTTGGCTTATGTGATCGGATGGACGGGAGGCTTTTGCTTGGTGGCGCTTTTGATTGCGCCCCATTTGCGGGTCATGCGTTTGTACACCTTGCCGGATTATTTTGACCAACGCTTTGGTGGCCGTTGGCCTCGTGTGATTGCAGCACTGGCATCTGTCTTGTGTTCATTCACTTATGTGGTGGCACAAATTTATGGCATTGGCCTGATTGCTTCACGCCTAACGGGGGTGCAGTTCGAAATAGGTATTTTGCTGGGACTGGGCGGTGTTCTGTTGTGTTCTTTTTTGGGGGGCATGCGTGCCATCACTTGGACTCAAGTGGCGCAATACATCATGCTGCTGCTGGCCTTTTTGATTCCAGTGTCGTGGTTGGCCTACAAGCAATTGGGTAACCCTGCAGCCCCTTTTGTGTATGGCTCCCAGTTATCTGCCATCGCCAGCATTGAGCAGCGCTTGATGGACGACCCGGCAGAGCACGAGGTCAGACGCGAATACGCCCAGCGTGCCAAGATGTTTGCAGTTCGCTTGCAGGATGTGGATGCTGCCATGCAAGATTTGCGTCTGGAGTTGGAAGAAAAAATTCAGATCCTCAAAGCGCAAGGGGCTGATTTTTCGACCATTGCTCAAGTGCGTCGTGAGCTTTTGGCGGTGCCTCGTGATGCGTCTACCGCTCGCGAACAATGGACACGCGCCATGCATGACAATTTAGAAAGGGCGCGACCCTTGGGAGGCATGCCGCCACATGCCAAAGCTTACACCGGGGATCCTGATGGTGGACTCGCTCAGGAACGCTTGTTCAGTGAGTCAAGACTGAATTTTTTGGCATTGATTTTTTGCCTCATGATTGGTACGGCCGGTTTGCCGCATCTTTTGACCCGGTTTTACACCTTGCCATCGGTCGCTGAAACACGAACCTCAGTGGCTTGGTCCTTGTTTTTCATCGCATTGATTTATTTGTGCGTGCCTGCTTTGGCTGTCTTGGTCAAATTCGAGGTGCTCAACAATTTGGTTGGCCAAAGTTTTTCTGATTTACCCAGTTGGATGGCCCAATGGGCACGACTCGACCCTGCCTTGGTTTCTTTCTCGGATGTCAATGGTGATGGCGTGTTGCAGTTGGGTGAACTCAAGTTGGGGGCGGACATGATCATGTTGGCCACCCCCGAATTAGGGGGTATGCCATTTGTGGTGTCTGGCTTGGTTGCTGCAGGGGGCTTGGCCGCTGCACTGTCAACCGCTGATGGTTTGCTTTTGACCATCAGCAATGCGGTGGTCCGTGACATGCGTCCGAGTGGTCTTAAGGGCCCCAAGTCATCTGAGGGTCGGGTCATTTTGTCCAAATTCGCGTTGCTTGCCGTAGCCATGGTGGCCGCTGTGGTGGCAGCCTTCAAGCCAGCCGAAATATTGGCCTTGGTCTCTGCTTCGTTCTCTTTGGCAGCCTCTGCTTTTTTCCCCAGTATGGTGTTGGGCATGACCTGGCCGCGAGTACATCGCGTGGCGGTCATCCTGGGCATGTTGTCTGGCTTAGGCTTGACCATGTTTTACATGGTGTTGAATGCGCCAGGATTCAGGCACTTTTTCCAAATGGATCCGTTCTCGGGGCTATGGTGGGGAATTCAGCCCATGTCTGCAGGCGTATTTGGTGTTCCACTGGGTTTTGTGGTGATCGCATTAGGAACTTGGATGATTCCAAAGCGGTGGGTTGAACCGGCTGCGCAGATTCAAGTGTTGGCCACAGAGGCCAGGGATGCCTATCCGGGTTTGTGATTTCAGGCTATAATCTTAGGCTTTCCCTTGCCGCACCCCGACCAGACGCTGGGGGCGGCTTTTCCAACCTTTTGGGTTAACCGCAAGGAGTCTCAATGCGTCATTACGAAATCATTTTGCTGATCCATCCCGATCAGTCCGAACAAGTTCCAGCCATGCTGGAGCGTTACAAAGGCATGATCGTTGCCGGTGGTGGTGCGATCCACCGCGTTGAAGACTGGGGTCGCCGTCAATTGGCGTACCAGATCAACAAGCTGGGCAAAGCACATTACCTTTGCGTGAACATTGAAGCCGACCAAGCTGTGATGGCTGAACTCGAACACGCCTTTAAGTTCAACGATGCCGTGCTGCGTCACCTGACCGTTCTGAAGAAAAAAGCCGATACCGGTCCTTCATCCATGATGAAGACCGTCGAGCGCGAAGAAGCCCGCAAGTCACAACAAGCCGAATTCGCTGCTTGACACGTGCTTGTTGAGGAGTGAACCGTACCGAACTGACCGCCTGTATTGCCGAGCAAGCCGCTTTGCGATACACCCCCGCCGGATTGCCTGCTTTGGACTTGATTCTGGAGCATGCCTCTGAAATTCAAGAGGCAGGGCAAATGCGCAAAATCCAGTTAAAACTTCGTGCCTTGGCCTTCGGGTCACTCGCTGAAAGACTGGTCAAGCAATCGGTAGGCAGTGTTTGGTCGTTTAAAGGCTTTTTGGCCACCCCTCGACAAGGCAAAAGTGTCGTGTTGCACATTCAAGAGTTTCAGCAAGATTAATTTCAGGAGGCCCCATGGCCACGTTCAAAAAATTCAACAAAGACAAGCGCCCCAAGCGCAACACCCAGTCACTGCTGTTCAAGCGCAAGCGCTTTTGCCGCTTCACAGTGACCGGTGTCGAAGAAATCGACTACAAAGATGTGGACACTTTGCGTGACTTCATCGCCGAAAACGGCAAGATCATTCCCGCACGTTTGACTGGCACCCGTGCCATTTTCCAGCGTCAACTCAACACAGCCATCAAGCGTGCACGCTTCTTGGCCATGTTGCCCTACACCGACCAGCACAAAGTCTAAGGAGTCCAACCATGCAAATCATTCTGCTCGAAAAGGTTGTGAACCTGGGTAATCTGGGCGATATCGTCAAAGTCAAAGACGGCTACGCTCGCAACTTTCTGATCCCTCAGGGTCGTGCTCGTCGTGCCACCGAAGCCAACAAGGCCGAGTTCGAAGCACGCCGTGTTGAACTTGAAAAAGCCGCAGCTGCCAAATTGGCCGATGCACAAGCCCAAGGCGAAAAACTCGCTGGCTTGGTCATCAAGTTGTCTCAAAAAGCGGGTGTGGATGGCCGTTTGTTTGGTTCCGTGACCAACAACGACATCGCCGATGCGCTGAACAAGCAAGGCTACAAACTGCTCAAGTCGCAGATTCGTATGCCCATGGGCCCGATCAAAACCGTCAGCGAATCTTCTGTTGCTGTGGCTTTGCACACCGATGTGGTGGTTGATGTGACAGTGTCCGTGCTCGGCGAAACTGCCTGATCACTGCAACGTTCTGAGAAAGCCGCCTGGCCTTGTGCTTGGCGGCTTTTTTGTTGGAGTTTGATGCCGCCCGGATTGACTTTTATTGTGTGGGTCACCGAATAATCAAAGTCTAGCTGTCGCTTTATTTCGATCAATTTCCTACTTTCACCTCTACCATGGCCTTTTAAAGCCATTCATCCATGTCCGCTGCATTTTCCCCACCTCTGAACACTTTCCCTGCTGATCTGTCCACGGACAGCCAAGTGGCCAAGTTGCGTGTGCCGCCTCATTCCATTGAGGCCGAGTCAAGTGTTTTGGGTGGACTTTTGCTGGACAACAGTGCTTGGGATCGAGTGGGTGATTTGCTGGTTGACAATGACTTTTACCGCCACGAGCACAAATTGATTTACGCAGCGATTGGTGCATTGATCAATGCATCTAAACCTGCAGACGTGATCACCGTCAACGAACAGTTGCAAAATTTGGGCAAGGCCGAGGAAATGGGGGGCTTGGGCTACCTCAACTCACTTGCCCAATACGTGCCCAGCGCCAGCAACATTCGCCGTTATGCGGAGATTGTTCGGGAACGTTCCATCTTGCGAAAACTGGTGACGGCCAGTGACGAAATTGCCACCAACGCGTTCAACCCGCAAGGCAAAGCGATTGATCGCATACTCGACGAAGCCGAGCAAAAAATCTTCAACATCGGTGAAGAAGGCTCTCGCATGAAGCAGGGCTTCCAGTCGATGGACACGCTGGTGGTGGAGTTGCTCGACCGGGTGCAGGAGATGGCCAACAACCCGAATGAAGTCACGGGTGTCCCCACTGGGTTTTACGATTTAGACCGCATGACTTCGGGTTTGCAGGCAGGAGACATGGTGGTTTTGGCCGCACGTCCATCCATGGGTAAAACGGCTTTTGCCATCAACATCGCTGAACATGTGGCCTTGAACGAAGGTTTGCCCGTGGCGGTTTTCTCAATGGAAATGGGGGCGTCTCAATTGGCCGTGCGTGTGGTGGGCTCGATTGGGCGCATTGACCAAGGCCATTTGCGCACAGGCAAGCTGACCGACGATGAATGGCCTCGTTTGACTGAAGCCATCGAAAAATTGCGCACTGTGTCTTTGCACATTGACGAAACACCCGGTTTGACGCCTTCTGAGTTGCGTGCCAATGCCCGTCGTCTGTCGCGTCAATGCGGCAAGCTCGGATTGATCGTGGTGGACTACTTGCAACTCATGAGCGGTTCAGGTGGTTCGGGCGGCGACAACCGCGCCACAGAATTGGGCGAAATTTCTCGGGGCCTGAAAATGTTGGCCAAGGAATTGCAATGCCCAGTGATTGCGTTGTCACAGCTCAACCGAAGCGTGGAACAGCGCACCGACAAACGACCCATGATGAGCGATTTGCGTGAGTCAGGCGCCATCGAGCAGGATGCCGACATCATCATGTTCATCTACCGTGACGATTATTACAACAAAGACTCCAAAGACCCTGGGGTGGCTGAAATCATCATTGGCAAGCAGCGAAATGGCCCCACAGGCACGGTCCGATTGACCTTCCTGAAGAACCTGACACGCTTTGAAAGCCTGGCCTCGGGTCTGAGTGACGATTACTGAGACCCGAGCAAGTCCATGCCCGAGAGTGCTTAAAGCGCGTCACTGGCAAAGTCGGCCAAGCGAGAACGTTCGCCTCGTGCCAAGGTGATGTGTCCCCCATGGGCCCAACCCTTGAAGCGGTCGACCGCATAGGTTAAGCCCGAGGAGCCTTCCGTCAAATAAGGTGTGTCGATTTGGGCCAAGTTGCCCATGCAAATGATTTTGGTTCCAGGGCCAGCACGGGTGATCAGGGTTTTCATTTGCTTGGGTGTGAGGTTTTGAGCCTCATCAATGATCACGTACTTGTTCATGAAAGTGCGTCCGCGCATGAAGTTCATGCTTTTGATCTTGATGCGGCTTTTGATGAGCTCGTTGGTGGCCGCACGTCCCCATTCGCCTGAATTGCCACCATCACCTTTGGCCAAAAACTCCAAGTTGTCGTCAAGTGCACCCATCCACGGCCCCATTTTTTCTTCCTCAGTGCCTGGCAAAAATCCAATGTCTTCACCCACACTCACAGTGGCTCGGGTCATGATGATTTCGGTGTATCGGCGGTCATCTAACACTTGGGTCAGGCCAGCGGCCAGTGCCATCAATGTTTTGCCCGTTCCAGCCGTGCCCGCCAGGGTCACAAAATCAATGTCCGGATCGGTGAGCAAGTTGACAGCGAAATTTTGTTCGCGGTTGCGAGCGGTCACGCCCCAAATGGCATTTTTTTGATGACCAAAGTCTTTTAATGTACGCAAAACCGCAGTTTTGCCCCGTATTTCTGAAACCCGAGCATAGAGGCTGGGCTCACCGGGCGCTTCGAAATAGACGAATTGGTTGATGAACAGGTTGGGCACAATAGGCCCTGTAATTCGGTAATAGGTGTGTGTGCCTTGTTGCCAGCTTTCCACTGTTTTGCCATTTTTAACCCAAAAATCAGCTGGTAAAGCCAGCGAACCCGGGTAAAGCAAATCGCCGTCTTCCAAAGTCTTGTCGTTTTGGTAGTCCTCGGCTTGCAGGCCCAAGGCTCGCGCTTTCACGCGCATGTTGATGTCTTTGGACACCAACACGACTTCACGCGGTGCATGGAGTTGCCCCAGCGCTTTGACCACGCCCAAAATTTGGTTATCGGCCTTGCCTTGGGGTAAGGCCAGAGGCAGGCTCAAGTCGAGGGCTTGGGTTTGGAAAAACAACTGACCCGTG
This sequence comes from Limnohabitans sp. 2KL-3, assembly GCF_001269405.1. Classification (NCBI taxonomy): domain Bacteria; kingdom Pseudomonadati; phylum Pseudomonadota; class Betaproteobacteria; order Burkholderiales; family Comamonadaceae; genus Limnohabitans; species Limnohabitans sp. 2KL-3. The sequence continues at coordinate 36,930 of NZ_CXON01000008.1, read as the reverse complement.
GCATCTGTGTGGCCCGTGGCATTCAAGGCCGAGCCTTTGCTCAAGTCTTCTCCTTGACCTGATGCCAAGGCATCCAGCGAGCGGCTGGCTTGCCGCGCATTGCGAGCGACTTCGGTCATGCCTTTTTTGTGCCCATCCAGCTCTTCCAGCACGATCATGGGCAGGAAAACATCGTGTTCTTCAAAACGGAACAGACTCATGGGGTCATGCATCAGCACGTTGGTGTCCAGCACAAACAATTTGCTTGGACCTGACTTGCGTTTAGCGCGGGGTGCAGCCGCCTGAGCAGGCGGTGTCTTGGCCGTGGGTGCAGCTGCCGTGGCGAGCTGAGGCGCTGGATCCGACGGGGCGGCCACCGCACTGGACTTGCGAGCGCGGGTGCTTCGTTTTGTCTCAGTGACCAAAGGGGCGCTGGCCGCAATCTTTTTGGTTGCTGCAGGTGCCGGGATACTTGAAGCAACTTCTGGCATAGCAGCCAATGGCGCTTGGGTCTCGATTTGAATCAAGGCTGTGCCTGGGCTGTCATCGTCGGAGGCGACCGAAGTGAAGGCGGCATGGGTCAAGCGGCTGGCGCGTTGTTTGGGGGCGGGTGGCAGTGGCATGTGCATTGACCTCGTCGGGAAAAGAACAGACAACAAAATAAAAAGCCGCCAGGAAATCCGGGCGGCTTTTCAATCGGGTCACAAGGGGCTGAATTCCAGCGTCATGAATTCATTATGCACGAGCCTTGTGTCACTCAATCAAGAAGGGTTCAAGCGACCACAGCGGCTTTTTTCAAGTCTTTGACCGCTTGCAAAACTTCTTCAACATGGCCCGGGACTTTGAGGCCGCGCCACTCTTGTTTCAAGGTGCCATCTGGCCCGATCAAGAAGGTGCTTCGCTCAATGCCTTTGACTTTTTTGCCGTACATGATTTTGTTTTTGACAACACCAAACATGTGGCACATTTTTTCTTCGGTGTCTGCGATCAACTCAAACGGCAATTCCAGCTTGGATTTGAAGTCGTCATGCGACTTCATGTTGTCTCGGGAAACACCCAAAACCAAGGCACCCGCTTTGACAAAATCCTTGTATTTGTCGCGAAATTGCATGGCTTCTGTGGTGCATCCTGGGGTATTGTCTTTGGGGTAGAAAAACAAAACAACGGTTTGACCGATGTGAGAGATGTTCGAAACTTTCAAGCCGGAGGTGGCGTTGGCTTCAAATTCGGGGAGGAGTTTGTTCAGAACGATCGCCATAAAACTTTGATCTCGCTTGACTGGTTGAGCGATGTGCACCTGGGTTGGTGTCAGCTTCGCTAAAGGCCTGTGGCCTCGACAACCCGCTATTTTACTCTGAACGCTTATCCATCTTGGCCAGTCCACCCGGGGATCAGTGGGCTATTGGAAATGGATGCTTTAGCGCTCCAATAAAAGAAGCGCCACCACTTTTCGACCTTCACTGGCCAAGATGTTGTAGGTGCGGCAAGCCGCTGCTGTGTCCATGGTCTCTAGGCCAATGCCTTGTTTCATGAGGGATGCCAGCCATGCAGGTTGCGGGAAGCGCAGGCGATGACCACTGCCAAAGATCACCAATTCGGCACCGCTTTGGGTCAGCCATTCAAAATTCTGCGCCTTGAGGTCCTCGAAGCGTGCGACCGGCCAAGCTTCAGGGCTTGCGCCCGGAAGACTGCTGACCTGAAGAGAATGGGTGAATTTTTGACTATTGACCTCCAACCACCCGGGACCGTAGGCGTTGATGGTGAGGCTGTTGGATTTGTCCGGTTGAAGTTTCATGCGGTTGTTGGTGAGGTGCAGAGCCAGTTGCCTCGAACAATGGAGATGCTGCTCAGGACGTTTTGGGTCGAAGTGGTCTTGAAATGTGGTCAAATTATAGGTTTTCTCCCTATTGCAAGTCCTTTTGGAGGCACTTTGAAGCCCATTCAGAAATCAGCCAAGCTCGCCAACGTTTGTTATGACATTCGCGGTCCCATCATGGACCGAGCCCGTCAAATGGAAGAAGACGGCCACAAGATCATCAAACTGAACATCGGCAACCTGGCGGTTTTTGGTTTTGATGCGCCCGAAGAGATTCAGCAGGACATGATCCGCAACTTGCCCAACTCGGCAGGTTACTCGGACAGCAAAGGCATTTTTGCGGCTCGCAAGGCCGTGATGCACGAGACCCAAAAGCAAGGCATTTTGGGCGTCACGCTGGACGACATTTACTTGGGCAACGGGGCCAGCGAATTGATCGTGATGGCCACCAACGGCTTGCTCGACGATGGCGACGAGTTGCTCTTGCCCTCACCCGATTACCCTTTGTGGACGGCCGCGGCCAGTTTGTCGGGCGGCACGCCCGTGCATTACCGCTGCGATGAAGCCAATGGCTGGATGCCCGATTTGGCCGACATCCGTGCCAAGGTCACACCGCGGACCAAGGGCATTGTGGTCATCAACCCCAACAACCCCACGGGGGCTTTGTATGCCGACGAATTGCTGTTGGGCATTGTGGCCATCGCCCGTGAATACGGCCTGGTGATTTTTGCTGACGAGGTGTACGACAAGGTTTTGTACGATTGCGTCAAGCACACGCCTTTGGGCAGTTTGTCGCAAGACGTTCTGACCCTGACCTTCAACTCCTTGTCCAAAAGTTACCGCTCGTGCGGTTACCGGGCGGGCTGGATGGTGATTTCGGGTGACAAGAAAAGAGCCCGTGATTACATCGAGGGCCTGAACATGCTCTCCAACATGCGTTTGTGCGCCAACGTACCGGGCCAGTGGGCCATCCAGACAGCCTTGGGTGGACATCAGAGCATCAATGAACTGGTAGGCGAGGGCGGTCGTCTGCGCAAGCAACGTGACCTGGCGCACCAACTGATCACCGCCATACCTGGCGTCAGCTGTGTCAAGCCCCGTGCGGCTTTGTACATGTTCCCCAAACTCGATCCGAAAATCTATCCGGTGCAGGACGACCAGGACTTTTTCTTGCAACTGCTGGAAGAAACCAAGGTCATGCTGGTTCAGGGCACGGGCTTCAACTGGCCCGATGCCGACCATTTCCGGATCGTATTTTTGCCGCATGAAGACGACCTGCGCGAAGCCATTGGCCGCGTGGCGCGGTTCCTCGAAAGCGCTCGCAAGCGTTTTGGCACCGACAAATTGGTGGCCTGATTTTTTCAAGAAATGCCTGGCTTGGCTGGGCGCAACGTTAAAGAGAAGTGAATGAAACCGATCAAAGTGGGCCTGTTGGGCATTGGGACTGTTGGCAGTGGCACCTTCAACGTGCTCCAGCGCAACCAGCAAGAAATTCAGCGCCGTGCCGGCCGTGGCATTGAAATCGCCATGGTGGCCGATCTGGATGTGGCGCGTGCTCAGGCCCTGGTGGGTGAGGGCGTTCAGGTGGTGGCCGATGCCCGTGCCGTGATTGCCAACCCCGAGATCGACATCGTGATCGAGCTGATTGGCGGCTACGGCATTGCCAAAGCCCTGGTCATGGAAGCCATTGCCGCAGGCAAACATGTGGTCACGGCCAACAAGGCCTTGCTGGCCGTGCACGGCACCGAGATTTTTGCGGCGGCCCAGGCCAAAGGCGTGATGGTGGCGTTTGAAGCCGCCGTGGCAGGCGGCATCCCGATCATCAAAGCGCTGCGCGAGGGCTTGACCGCCAACAGCATCCAGTGGGTGGCCGGCATCATCAACGGCACGACCAACTTCATCCTCTCCGAGATGCGCGACAAGGGCTTGGACTTTGGCGTGGTGCTCAAGGAAGCCCAGCGCCTGGGTTATGCCGAAGCTGATCCGACCTTTGACATCGAGGGCGTGGACGCCGCGCACAAAGTGACTCTGATGAGTGCGATCGCGTTTGGCATTCCGGTGCAGTTTGACAAAGCCTATGTCGAAGGCATCACCAAGCTGGGCGCGGCCGACATCAAATACGCCGAGCAATTGGGCTACCGAATCAAGCTCTTGGGCATCACCAAACGCACCGCGCAAGGCATTGAGTTGCGCGTGCACCCCAGCCTGGTGCCTACACAACGGCTGATCGCCAATGTTGAAGGTGCTATGAACGCCGTCATGGTGCAGGGTGACGCCGTGGGCACCACCTTGTATTACGGCAAAGGCGCAGGCTCCGAGCCCACCGCCAGCGCGGTGATTGCCGACTTGGTGGACATCACCCGTTTGCACACCGCCGACCCCCTCAACCGCGTGCCGCACCTGGCTTTCCAGCCGGGGGCGATGAGCGATTTGAGTGTTTTGCCCATGTCCGAAGTCGTGACCAGTTATTACCTGCGTTTGCGCGTGGCCGACCAAGCGGGCGTGCTGGCCAAGCTGACCGGTTTGCTGGCCGAAGCGGGTATCAGCATCGACGCCGTCTTGCAGCGCGAGGCCGATCAGGTCAGCCAAGCAGGTGAAAACCAGACCGACGTGATCATCCTGACCCACGACACCCGCGAAGGCACCTTGAATGATGTGCTGGCCCAAATGCAGGCCTTGCCCACCGTCATGGCGCCCATCGTGCGCATTCGCAAGGAAGAGTTGAACTGATGCGTTACCTGTCGACCCGCGGCCACGCCGACCGCAAACAATTTTGTGAAATCCTGCTCGAAGGGCTGGCACCGGACGGCGGCTTGTACCTGCCTGAAAGCTACCCCCAGCTGGATGCCGACAAGCTCCAGGCGTTGCGTCAGGTCTGGCAAAGCCGTGGCTATGCAGCTCTGGCGTTTGAAGTGCTGTCGCTCTACATCGACGACATTCCTGCCGCCGACCTGAAAGCGCTGTGCGAGAAAACCTACACCGAAGCGGTGTTTGGCACCCCGCAGATCGTTCCGCTCAAGCCCTTGCAGGCCGCAGGTTCGCCCCAGCCAGAGTTGTATTTGGAAGCCTTGTCCAATGGCCCCACCTTGGCCTTCAAGGACATGGCCATGCAGTTGCTGGGCAACTTGTTCGAGTACGAACTGGCCCGTCGGGGCGAAGAGCTGAATATTTTGGGCGCGACATCCGGCGACACCGGCAGCGCGGCCGAATACGCCATGCGTGGCAAGGCCGGTGTGCGTGTGTTCATGACCAGCCCCAATGGCCGCATGAGTCCGTTCCAGCAAGCGCAGATGTTCAGCCTGCTCGACGAGAACATCCACAACATCGCCATCGACGGCGTGTTCGACGACTGCCAGGACATCGTCAAAGCCGTCTCCAACGATCTGGATTTCAAGCGCCAATACAAAATCGGTACCGTCAACTCCATCAATTGGGCACGCTTGCTGGCCCAAGTGGTGTATTACTTTGCCGGTTACTTCCAGGCCACCCAAAGCAATGACCAGAAGGTCAGCTTCACGGTGCCCAGCGGTAATTTTGGCAACGTCTGCGCCGGTCATGTAGCCCGCATGATGGGCTTGCCGATTGACCGCTTGGTCGTGGCCACCAACGAAAATGATGTGCTCGACGAGTTTTTCCGCACCGGCATTTACCGCGTGCGTGGCACGGCCGACACGCATGAAACCTCCAGCCCCTCCATGGACATTTCCAAGGCTAGCAACTTCGAACGCTTTGTGTTCGATTTGTTGGAGCGCGATGGTGCCCAAACCAAAGCCATTTTTGGCGAAGGTTTGTCCCGCCATGGTTTCTTTGATTTGTCGGGCGACCCACGCTTTGCCCAAGCCGCCGCCACCTACGGTTTTGACAGCGGACGCAGCACCCATGGCGACCGCTTGAAGACCATTCAACAGGTGTTTGCCACCTATGGCGTGATGATCGACACCCACACCGCCGACGGCGTGAAAGTGGCCAAGGAGCATCTGGATTCGCAGGTGCCCATGATCGTGCTGGAAACCGCCTTGCCCATCAAGTTTGCCGCCACCATCGTCGAAGCCTTGGGCCGCCAGCCTGAGCGCCCAGCGCAGTTTGAAGGCATCGAAGCCTTGCCCAAACGTGTTCAGGTCATGGCGGCGGATGTCGACTTGATCAAGGCTTACATCACACAACACTGCGACTGACTTTCATGAGCACTGCCCCACGCGCCCCGTTGATGTCGCTTGACGACGCCTTGCAAGCCTTGTTGGCGCACATCCAACCCTTGACCACAGTGGAGTCTGTGGCCACGCTGGACGCCGACGGACGCATCCTGGCCCAAGACCTTGTGTCCGCCTTGCAAGTGCCCGCTTTTGACAATTCATCCATGGACGGTTATGCCGTGCGCAGTGCGGATGTGCAGCACCTGGGCAGCGAGTTGACTGTGACGCAGCGCATTGCCGCAGGCCACTTTGGTGAGGCCTTGCTGCCGGGTCAAGCCGCGCGTATTTTCACAGGCGCACCTGTGCCACCTGGGGCGGATGCGATTGTGATGCAAGAGCAAACCGAAGCCGTGCCGGGACAAGACGCCACACGGGTGCGTTTTTTGACCACCGCCGAGGCGGGGCAATGGGTGCGCCGCAGTGGCGAAGATGTTCGTGCAGGCGAGACTGTGCTGCAGCGTGGCCAAAAACTGGGGCCCGCGCAATTGGGATTGGCCGCCAGTTTGGGCCTGTCCCATCTGCAGGTTGTTGCCCGGCCCAAAGTGGCTTTGTTTTCGACCGGTGACGAGTTGGTCATGCCCGGTGATGTGGCCCCTGCCGACATGCCGCCCGGGTCCATCTACAACTCGAACCGTTTTTTCCTGCGGGCTTTGTTGCACCGATTGGGCTGCGAGGTGAGCGATTTGGGCATCGTCCCGGATCGCCGCGAGGCCACTGTCGCCGCACTGAAAACAGCCGCTGACCACCACGACTTGATTGTCACCAGCGGTGGCGTATCGGTGGGTGAGGAAGACCACGTCAAACCGGCGGTTCAATCACTCGGCGAGTTGGCGCTTTGGCAAATTGCCATGAAGCCGGGCAAGCCTTTTGCCTACGGCCATGTTCGGCGTGAGACGGCCTCGGGTGCGGCACATTTTGTAGGCTTGCCTGGCAACCCGGTGTCAAGCTTCATCACCTTTTTGCTCTTGGTGAAACCCTTGATTTTGGCGCTGCAAGGATCGGCGTCAGCGCCGCCCGTGCCGTACCGCTTGCCGGCCCACTTTGATTTGCCCAAGGCTGACAAGCGGCGTGAATTTTTGCGCGTTCGCCGCAATGCACAAGGTGGACTCGATTTGTTTCCGAACCAAAGCTCCGGCGTTTTGACCTCGGTTGTCTGGGGCGATGGCGTGGTCGATAACCCGGCGGGTCACACCATTGCCCATGGTGACTTGCTCAATTTTTGGTCCTTTTCAGAATGGCTGTCATGAAAATTCAGCTGCGTTATTTCGCCTCACTGCGTGAAACCATCGGTGTGGGCAGCGAAACCCTAGAGACTTCGGCTGCCGATGTGGCGAGCTTGCGCCAAACGCTCATTGAAAGGGGTGGCGTGTATGCTCAATGCTTGGCCCTGGGTTTGCCGGTGCGGGTGGCCGTCAACCAAATCATGGCCAGTGACGCTACACCACTGACGGCTGATTGCGAAGTGGCGTTTTTTCCACCCGTGACGGGGGGCTGATCACATGCTGACGTCCCAAGTGACCATTCAGACCGAAGACTTCGATCTGTCGCAAGAAATCATCACCCTACGTGCACAAGACTTGCGTGTAGGCGCTGTGTGCAGTTTTGTGGGCACCGTGCGCGACACCCGTGCACTCACCGGGCAGCCCGCCGACGAGGTGCAGGCCATGGAACTTGAGCATTACCCCGGCATGACCGAAAAATCGATCGAGGCCATGATCGAGCAAGCCCACCAGCGCTTTGATTTTTACGCCGCCCGCATCGTGCACCGCGTGGGTCGTTTGTTGCCCGCAGACCAAATTGTGTTGGTGGCCGTGACCTCGGCGCACCGTGGTGAGAGTTTCAAGGCCTGTGAGTTTTTGATGGATTACCTCAAAACCCAAGCGCCATTCTGGAAAAAAGAGCAAACACCTCAGGGCGCACAGTGGGTCGATGCCCGGGTGTCAGACGATGCGGCTTTGGCCCGCTGGGGCATCGCCGCAAGCAATGCCTGAGGGTCGGCGCTCAATGGCTGTAGCGAGGTGGTGAGGGTGCCAGCAATGGCGCTGCCTCAGTGGGTTTGACCACGGCCGTCAACCCCCATTGGGCTTTGTCGGCCGCCTGCTGAATCAGGTGAACCATGCCGTGCACCAAGCTCACCTGAAGGCGTAACTGACACGAACGCACTTGCTGCGGGTCGGTTTTGTCTTCGAAGCTGATTTCCATTCCACCTTTGGCCAAAATGCTCAAGTGCGCGTCGGTGATCAGCATGGGCTCACTGCCCAAAGGCAATTGTGTGGCCTGGGTCTCAAACGGGGTTGAAAAATCGGCTTTTTGTAAAAAAGCATCCCGCTTGAGTTCGCTCAAAAGTTGTTGTGATGCGCTGTCAGGCGCGGCGACACCCGGCTGCGCTGCCTCGAGTCGAGCGGCGGATTGTTCAATCGCAGGCATGAACCTTTGGGTCATGCGGCGGGTCAGCCAAAACCTGAATTCCTGACTGTCCTGGGTGTTCAGTCGCAACAACAGACGGTCTTGTCGCTCGTCGTGGAGAACGGAAAGTTGATGAATGTTCATACTTTTGATTCTAGACAAAGTGCGGTGCCCAGTCGGTCTTGAAAATGTAACTTTCAGCACAAGCTGAATGGCATTGGAGAACCACACATGCGAACTGACAAACTCACGACCAAATTTCAAGAGGCCCTGTCCGACGCCCAGTCGCTGGCCTTGGGAAAAGACCATGCCTACATCGAAGCGGTGCACGTCTTGTCCACCATGCTCAAACAAGAAGACGGCCCCAAAGCCATTTTGTTGCGAGCAGGCGTTCAGGTGCCCGCTTTGCTGCAGTCGGTGGATGCGGCCATTGCACGCCTGCCTCAGGTGACGGGGCAAGACCAAGTGCAGGTTGGCCCCGATCTGGTCAAACTTCTGCAAGCGGCAGAAAAAGAATCCATCAAGCGCGGTGATGCGTTCATTGCGGGTGAGCTGTTTTTGTTGGCTTTGACAGAAAGCAAATCTGAGGCCGGTCGCTTGGCCAAAGAGCACGGGCTCAACCGTAAAAATCTGGAAAGCGCTATCGCGGCTGTTCGTGGTGGGCAAACCGTGGGCAGTGCCGACGCCGAAGGCCAGCGCGAGGCCCTCAAAAAATACTGCATCGACCTGACTGAGCGTGCTCGCATGGGCAAGCTCGATCCGGTGATCGGCCGTGACGATGAAATCCGCCGTGCCATTCAGGTCCTGCAGCGGCGAACCAAAAATAACCCGGTTTTGATTGGTGAACCCGGCGTTGGCAAAACGGCCATTGTGGAAGGTTTGGCCCAGCGCATTGTGGCTGGGGAAGTGCCTGACTCGCTCAAGGGCAAACGCGTGCTGTCGCTGGACATGGCTGCTTTGCTTGCCGGTGCCAAGTTTCGAGGCGAGTTTGAGGAGCGCCTGAAAACCGTGCTCAGCGAACTGGCCAAAGACGAAGGACAAACCATCGTGTTCATCGACGAGTTGCACACCATGGTGGGCGCAGGCAAAGCCGAAGGCGCGATGGACGCGGGCAACATGCTCAAGCCCGCACTGGCCCGGGGTGAACTCCATTGTGTGGGCGCAACCACCTTGGACGAATACCGCAAATACATCGAAAAAGATGCGGCCCTGGAGCGTCGTTTTCAGAAAATTCTGGTCAACGAACCCACGGTGGAGGCCACCATTGCCATCTTGCGTGGTTTGCAAGAGAAGTACGAAATTCACCACGGTGTGGACATCACTGACCCGGCCATTGTGGCGGCGGCCGAGCTGAGCCACCGCTACATCACCGACCGCTTTTTGCCCGACAAGGCCATCGACTTGATCGACGAGGCAGCAGCCAAAATCAAGATCGAGATCGACTCCAAACCCGAAGTCATGGACAAGCTCGACCGCCGTTTGATCCAGTTGCAAATTGAGCGGGAGGCCGTGCGCCGGGAAAACGATGAGGCTTCGCAAAAACGCTTTGCCCTGATTGAAGAAGAAATTGTCAAACTGAAAAAGGAATCGGCCGATTTGGAAGAAATCTGGCGTGCTGAAAAATCGCAGGCCCAAGGTGGGCAGCAGGTGCGTGAAGAAATCGACCACATCAAGCAGCAAATTGAAGAGTTGACCCGTCAAGGTGATTTCAACAAAGTGGCCGAGTTGCAATATGGCAAGTTGCCTGCTCTGGAAAAAACCCTGAAAGAAGTGCAAGCCAAAGAAGCTGCCCCCGGCGAAAAACCCAGCCACCGTCTGTTGCGCACGCAAGTGGGGGCTGAAGAAATCGCCGAAGTTGTCTCCCGTGCCACGGGCATTCCGGTGTCCAAAATGATGCAAGGTGAACGAGAAAAACTGCTTCAGATGGAAGACAAACTGCACCAACGTGTGGTCGGTCAAGACGAAGCCATTGCCGCTGTGGCCAACGCCATTCGGCGCTCTCGCTCGGGTTTGTCCGATCCCAATCGTCCGACTGGCTCCTTTCTTTTCCTGGGCCCGACGGGCGTGGGCAAAACAGAGTTGTGCAAAGCATTGGCCGGCTTTTTGTTTGACAGCGAAGACCACCTGATTCGCATGGACATGAGCGAATTCATGGAAAAGCACTCGGTCGCCCGGTTGATCGGTGCGCCTCCAGGTTATGTGGGTTACGAGGAGGGCGGATACCTGACCGAGACCGTGCGTCGCAAGCCTTACAGCGTGCTGCTGCTCGACGAGGTCGAAAAAGCCCACCCGGATGTGTTCAACGTCTTGCTGCAGGTGCTCGACGATGGTCGCCTGACCGATGGCCAAGGCCGCACGGTGGACTTCAAAAACACCGTGATTGTGATGACCTCCAACTTGGGTTCACACCTCATTCAGTCCATGGTGGGCCAGCCGGTCGAAGACATCAAGGACGCGGTGTGGGACGAACTCAAAGCCCATTTCAGACCCGAGTTTCTCAACCGCATCGACGAAACTGTGGTCTTTCATGGTCTGGATGCCCAACACATCGCTGCCATCGCCCAGATTCAGTTGCAAGTCTTGCAAACTCGCCTGGCCCGCATGGATCTGACCTTGAAGGTCAGTGCAGCCGCGCTGTCTGAACTGGCCAAGGTCGGTTTTGACCCGGTCTTTGGGGCACGACCTTTGAAAAGGGCCATTCAGCAGCGCTTGGAAAATCCACTCTCCAAATTGCTGCTTGAGGGGCGTTTCCCGCCCAAGTGCACGATCGAGGTCTCGGTGGACCCGGTGCGGCATCCTGGATTGTTCGATTTCAAAGTGCTTGAGTGGTCTACCGAAGCCTGATGGCCTGACTTGGGGCGCTGTCATGCGGCCCCAAGTTTCACGGACGCGAAGACCGTTCAAACGATTCGTTAAACTGCCCACACGCAGCGAGCGCACTTCAGGGTGTCCTGATCTTTGCGCTCGTTGCACCTGGATGGCCCTTTATGCAATCGGTTGTGCTCCGTGATGAGTCTCAGCGCCCCTGGCGTGAGGATGCCCGTGTGATGGGCTTGGTGGGTGTGGCCCATGCCAGCTCTCATTTTTCCCACCTGCTTTTGCCGTTGATGTTTCCTGTTTTTGTGCAGGAATTCGGCTGGCGCTATGCCGAGCTGGGCATGCTGAGCTCTTTGTTTTTTGTCATATCGGGCCTGGGTCAGGCTGGGGCCGGTTTTGTGGTCGACCGGTGGGGCGCAAGACCGGTGTTGTTGACCTCCATGGCCCTTTACATCTTGGCTTGCTTGCAGGCTTATGCGGCGCAAAGCTACGCCGGGCTCATGGTGGTGGCCGTCTTGGCCGGTTTGGGCAATGCACCGTTTCATCCGGTCAATTTCACCATCTTGAACCAACGGGTATCCACACCCCGATTGGGTTATGCCTTCAGTGTGCATGGTGTATCGGGCAATTTGGGCTGGGCCTTGGCACCTGTGTTTTTCAGTGTGTGTGCAGCATGGTGGGGGTGGCGACACGCCTTTTTGGCCGCGTCAGTGTTGTATGCCTTGATCTTGGTTCTGCTGCTCATCCATCGCCAACATCTGGTCACCATCCCTGCACCGGCCGCATCCAGCCCGTCCATGAGAGGGCGTGGATCTGGCCAGGGGAGTGCCTTGGGCATTTTGCGCATGCCCGTGGTTTGGTGGTGTTTTTTGTTTTTCCTGCTGTCCACAGTGACCTTGGCCGTGGTGCAAAACTTTGCGGTTCCTATCCTCAATGCCTTGCACGGCATCAGTTTGGAGCAGGCCTCCATGACCTTGACGGCCTACATGTTGTTGGGGGCCGTGGGCATTTTGATCGGTGGCTTTCTGGCCGCACGATTTGCGCAGGTCACCGACCGCGTGGTGGCCCTGTGCATGGTCGCAGCGGCTTTGCTGATGGCCCTTTGTGCCAGTGGATGGCTGGGGCCGCAAGCCACCTTGTGGTTGTTGGCCTTGACCGGTTTTGCCGTGGGCATCGGCGGGCCTAGCCGGGACTTGATGATCAAAAAAGGCACGCCCAAGGAGGCCACGGGCCGTGTTTATGGTTTGGTCTATTCCGGTCTCGATGTGGGCTTTGCGTTGTCCCCGCTGGTTTTTGGACTCTTCATGGACCAAGGCTGGTACACCGCCACCTTGTTGGGGGCTGCTTTGGTCTTGTTCATCAGCGCAGGGGTGGCACTGGGTGTGGGTCAGCGATCTGTGCCGCATTGAACGATTACAGGTGTGACACCGTGTCATCTGGGCATTGGGCACAATGACCCCCATGAAAACCAAAATTGCTGGCCACCTGCTTGTTGAATGCCTTCTGGCCCAAGGCGTTACCCATGCATTCGGTGTTCCGGGTGAAAGTTACCTCGCCGTGCTGGACGGCTTTCACCTGCACCGAGAGCAGATCAAATTTGTCATTTGCCGCCAAGAAGGCGGAGCCGCCTTCATGGCCGAAGCCCAAGGCAAGCTCACCGGACGCCCTGGCATCTGTTTTGTCACCCGGGGGCCAGGTGCGACCAATGCCTCGATCGGGGTGCACACAGCGTTTCAAGACTCCACACCCATGGTGCTCTTTGTGGGGGATGTGGCCAGCGACACGCGTGACCGCGAAGCGTTCCAGGAAATGGACTACACCCACTTTTTCGGCCCCTCCACCAAAGGCATGGCCAAGCGGGTAGAGCGGGTCGATGACCCCGAGCGTTTGCCCGAATACGTGGCCCGTGCATTTGCCACCGCCATGAACGGCCGCCCAGGCCCCGTTGTGCTGGTGTTGCCCGAAGACATGTTGACCCAAGCCGTCAAGTCCGAAGCCCTGGGGCGTGTTGAACCCGTGCAATCGTGGTGCGATCCAGGCGCTTTGCGCACACTGCGCGACATGTTGCTGGCTTCGAGTCGGCCCTTGGTCATTGCGGGTGGCGGAGGGTGGACACCTCAAGCCGCGCAAGCCCTGCAACGCTTTACTGAAAACTGGCAACTGCCCGTCACCAACGCCTTTCGATTCCAAGATACCTTTGACAACCACCACGCGCAATACGCGGGTGACGTGGGCATTGGCATTGCCCCCGCACTGGCCGCCCGGGTGCGCGACGCCGATTTGATCATCGCGATTGGGCCGCGCCTGGGTGAAATGACCACTGGGGGCTACACCTTGCTCAAAGCCCCCAAAACACATCAAAAACTGGTGCACATCCACGCCAGCGCCGAAGAGCTTAACCGCGTCTACCAAGCCGATTTGGCGATTCACTCCACCATGAACGCTGCCGCCCGTGGCTTGGAAGTTTTGACCGCACCCAACGATGTGGCTTGGTCTGAGTGGACCCGTTTGGCCCACGATGGTTACCTGGACAACTTGCAACCCCAAACTTTGCCGGGCGACATTGACATGCCCGCCATTGTGGCCACGCTGCAAAAACACCTGCCTGCCGATGCGGTGCTGACCAATGGCGCTGGCAATTTCGCCAGTTGGATGCATCGTTTTTACAAGCACCATGGACTCGTCAAAGGGCACAAAACGCAACTGGCACCCACAGTCGGGGCCATGGGCTATGGCGTGCCAGCAGGCATCGCGGCCAATTTGTTGACCGGACGTTTGGCATTCACCATCGCGGGAGATGGTGACTTTCTCATGAACGGCCAGGAATTGGCCACGGCCGTGCAGCATGGTGGCAAAAGCATCATCGTTTTGTTGAACAACGGCATGTACGGCACCATTCGCATGCACCAAGAGCGCGAATACCCCGAGCACGTCACCGGCTCACAACTGCACAACCCCGACTTTGCTGCTTTGGCCCAGGCCTATGGCTATGTGGGCGTGCGCATCCACCAGACCGACGAGTTCGAGCCCGCTTTCTTGGCCGCCATGAGTTGCCCCCAAGGGACGCTGATTGAAATCATTCTCGACCCCGAGGTGATTACCACCCGTGGCACCTTGAGTGCCATCACACAAACGGCGCTGGCCAAACAGCAGCCAGCCTAAGCTGCCTCTGTGGGTCTGCCAAGGGCAGTCCCGTGTTTCAAAGCCAAAAAAAACCCGCCTGGGCGGGTTTTTTTGTGCTGCCCTTGAATTACTTCAAGTGCTTGCCAATCAAGCCTGCCATTTCGAACATGGTGACTTGGGCCTTGCCAAAGACGGCCTTGAGCTTGTCGTCTGCGTTGATGGCGCGGCGGTTGGTTGCATCTTGCAGGTTGTGCTTTTTGATGTAGACCCACATTTTGCTGACCACTTCGGTGCGTGGCAGAGGGGTTGATCCCACCACAGCTGCCAAAGCAGCACTCGGGGTCAAAGCCTTCATGAAGGCGGCGTTGGGCGTGCGCTTTGCAGCAGGTGCAGCCTTGGTGGCAGGTGCGGTTTTAGCAGCAGGGGCCTTGGCCGCTGCTTTTTTAGCAGGTGCAGCAGCTTTTGCAGCGGGTGCAGCTTTGGGGGCCGGTGCTGCTTTTTTTGCGGGTGCAGCTTTTGTGGCCGGGGTTTTTTTTGCAGTTGCCATGATGAAGTTCCTTTGATCGGAAATAAGTTCGCCGCTGAGAAACGATTTGTTTACAGCTTCCCGGATGCTACTGGAGAAAGACATGGTTTCCAATGGTAAAAATCAATTTTTCTATAGGGGTTGTTGCTGATTTCACCTGAAGTTGGGCTTTTCTTGATCTTGACAACTTGACGCAAGCTCGAACAGCCCAAAACACTCAGCAAGACTCACTTTCGAATCGGCTTTTGGGGGCATTGACCCCTTGCGCGTTCATACATTATTTTCACAATCCGATTGTTAAATTTCTTATTGTGAAATTTTATCCATCGGATTGAAGCAAAAATTTTTTGTATTGTTAAAATATTTTTTGCATAGAGAAATAAGTGATGTAAGTTGTTGAAATATAACAAATAAAAATATGTCTTCTATAAGACATAAGATGCTTCAAAGGTCTTCTATAAGAGTTAAGATTCAGGCAACGACGAAGCAGAATTCGCTGCCCACATCGCCCGATTTCAACTTGACTTCAGGAGTCCTTTCCATGCCAGCCAACCTCACCGAACAATTGAGCCGTGAACAGCAAATCGCCGCCCTCGAAAAAGACTGGGCGACCAACCCCCGTTGGAAGGGCGTCAAGCGCGGTTATTCCGCTGCCGACGTCGTGCGTCTGCGCGGCAGCATGCCCATCGAGCACACCCTGGCCAAGCGCGGTGCTGAAAAGCTGTGGGAAAAAGTCAACGGCGGCGCCAAAAAAGGCTACGTCAACGCTTTCGGTGCCATCAGCGCTGGTCAAGCCATGCAACAAGCCAAAGCAGGCCTCGAAGCCGTGTACCTGTCGGGCTGGCAAGTCGCCGCTGACGGCAACACCTCTGAAACCATGTACCCCGACCAGTCGTTGTATGCCTACGACTCGGTGCCCACCATGGTTCGCCGCATCAACAACACCTTCAAGCGCGCCGACGAAATCCAGTGGGGCCGTGGCATCAACCCCGGCGACAAAGAATTCATCGACTACTTCTTGCCCATCGTGGCCGACGCTGAAGCCGGTTTCGGCGGTGTGTTGAACGCCTTCGAACTGATGAAGAACATGATCGCCTCCGGCGCGGCTGGTGTGCACTTCGAAGACCAATTGGCTGCCGTCAAGAAATGCGGTCACATGGGCGGCAAAGTGTTGGTCCCCACACAAGAAGCTTGCGAAAAATTGATCTCTGCACGTTTCGCTGCTGACGTCATGGGCACCTCCACCATCGTGTTGGCCCGTACCGATGCTGAAGCGGCTAACTTGATCACGTCTGACCACGACGCCAACGACAAGCCCTTCTTGACCGGCGAGCGCACACAAGAAGGTTTCTACCGCGTCAAAAACGGTCTGGAGCAAGCCATCAGCCGCGGCGTGGCTTACGCACCTTATGCTGACTTGGTGTGGTGCGAAACTGGCGTGCCAGACATTGGCTTTGCCCGTGAATTCGCCCAAGCTGTGCACGCTGCTTGCCCAGGCAAGTTGTTGTCGTACAACTGCTCACCTTCTTTCAACTGGAAGAAGAACCTCAACGACAGCCAGATCGCTTCTTTCCAGGAAGACCTGTCGGCACTGGGCTACAAGTACCAGTTCATCACCTTGGCTGGTATCCACATCAACTGGTACAACACATTCCAGTTCGCCAATGCGTACGCCAACGGCGAAGGCATGAAGCACTACGTCAACATGGTGCAAGAGCCTGAGTTCGCAGCACGCGACAAGGGTTACACCTTCGTGTCGCACCAGCAAGAAGTCGGCGCAGGCTACTTCGACGACGTGACCACCGTGATCCAGGGCGGTTCGTCTTCTGTGAAAGCCTTGACAGGCTCGACCGAAGAAGAGCAGTTCCACTGATCAGCTCCTGCCATTAACCTTGGGTGCCCTTCAATGGGTGCCTGGTGGGGTTGTAAAGCCATCTGAGGTGAGAGCCTTGGGTGGCTTTTTTGCGTGGGAAGGTGTTGGGTTTGTGGGCGATCTATACATGCCACAATCGTTTTAGCCTTTCAGGCAAGACAGGAGAGCAGATGCACCGCGAAACCACTACACCTCAAAAGCCCAGCCTATGGCACCGATTCTTGGCCTTCAAGACGCTGTTGGTGTCCTTCTCTCTGGTTGGCTTGCTGGCGAGCAATGTGGCCAGTCTGGTGAGCGCCAGTGCCCATGACTGGATGCACAACGCTTTGTGGCGTGTGATGTCCATTGGTGGCCAGGCCGTGGCTGATCGTGCCTTGGCCAACAGTCCCAAGGCGAAACTGGAAGACACCGTCAAAAAGCGCACGGCTGAACTGGCTGCGAAGAACAGGCTTCAGGCCAAGGAGCTAGAAGATGTTCAAGTCAAGAATCTAAAACTGGCGCAGCAGGTGGATGTGAACGGCAAACAGGCCAAAGCCACAGCAGCCGCTGTGCATCAAAGGCTTGCCAAAGGTGTTTCCAGGAATGTGGCGGCCTTGCCAAGCGAATCCATTCCATACCTTGGGCTGGGCGTGACTTTGGCTGTAACGTCATTGGACATCTACGATGCCTGTCAGACCATGAAGGATTTCAATGCCTTGCTGCGGATGATGGGGCAGGGCGAAGAAAAGCCAGACCTGTGCGGGCAGAAGGTACCGACCGTGGATCAGGTGCTGGCTTCCGCCAAGGCTGAGTGGCGGAGTAGTGTTCAGCGTGTCACGGATGACGCGAAGGCTTTTAAAGTGGCCGTGCCCAATGTTCGCTTGCCAACTCGCGATGAAATGGCAAAGGCGTCATGTGCTGCGGTTGCGGTGCCTTACCTTTGCCCGGAGAAGTGACACATGAAGACCGGATTGCCCAGTAAATGGGTCATGCTGATGCTGAGCATGGCTTTGGTGGCATGCGGTGAATCCCCTCCACCGAACACCCCATCCGAACCAGTTTCGACCGTACAAGCGTTGAAAGACACGCCCGTGATACCCGTTGCCTTGCAAGAGGTTGTGGACACCTACGTGCTGGGAGGCAAAAGCACAGACCTGCAACGTGATGTCATGACAGACAAACTGACAGGTGCCACTGTGTCTTGGCGGTTCAAGGTGTACGACGTTATCAAAGAAGATGGACGCTACCGGGTCATGTCTGAATTGATGGTCGGTTCAGAGTCTGAAGCCTTCGGGAAATTTACCGTGGTGGCTTTTGTAACCGCACGGGATCAACAGGATGACGAAGCACTGTTGAAGCTGCAAACCGGCAGTGAGGTCGAGATTCGTGGTCGAGTGGATGGTTTGATGGTCCGGACTGCCTTGATACTCAGTCCGGCAGAGCTGGTTCGTTGACCAGACTCAGGTATCGACCAATTGGGTAATCAACGCGCCGACTTTTTGTCTTCGTGCCTTGCTTGGGATTTTGTGTAAGGCCAGCAATAGGTCGGCAATGTCCTGTTCTTCGCAGTACATGTAGGGCGGAGGCACATCCAGAACATTGGCCAGCAGCTTAACAGTGGCAAATGGTGGTTCGTGCACGCCAAGTTCATATCGACTGATCCGAGCCCTTGCACTGGACTCGTCAAGGCCGATGGCCACCCCCACCTTTTCTTGAGCAAGACCCAAAGCATCACGACGTTCGCGCAAACGGCGACCGACGATCGTACTTTGTTGGTGCTTTTGCTCATTTTGCATGTCACGAGTTTCGTGACGGGTGCTAAACTTGTCGTCACGTAATTCGTGACAAAAAATTGTTTGCTATCTATGGAATTCAATTTCGAAATTTAACCTCAAAGGAGAAAGCAATGGGCTGGATCATTTTTATAGTGGTTGTATTGATGATTATTGGTGCTGCAGGTAAATCAACCGAAGCAAAGAAAAAGCAAGAAGCTGTAGATGAGGCAGCGCGTAGGCAAAAGGAAGCAGAAGATTACATTTTGAAAAGTGGCGATCAAGAGGCCATAAAAATGATGATGCTAGCCCGTGCAAATCCATCGCACTACGCACAAGTGATGGCGGGTGGTGCCGGTAAAGGAAATAGCACTCTAAAAACTGCTATGGGAGTAATGGCTGGTGTGGCTGTGGGAAATCTCGTGGCAAATGCAGCAACTGCAGCAGTTGTTTCCGAGGCTCTATCAAATGTTCCGGAGGAACTGACGAGTTCAGCTGCAAATGCAGTTGACTCAACTGTTGATTTGAGTGAAATCAGTGAAGGGATTTCGAGTTCAGCAATCGAAACTGCGAGTTCTGGTTTTGATATTAGCGAATGGCTTTAACATATTTTAAACAGGAGATAAGATTTATGCATTGCAGAAATTGTGGAAAATCAATCGATGGCAAAGCTGCTGTCTGCATATATTGTGGTGTACCCCCGCGTTTGGAGAAAAATTTTTGCCATAACTGCGGTTCATCAACGGCAGTTAATCAGTCCATATGTGTAAATTGTGGCGTATCACTCGGGATTAGTTCTGGGCAAAAGTCAAAGTCAACTGCTACTTTGCTTAGTCTGTTGCTGGGCACTGTTGGTGGTCAAAAATTTTATATGGGATCATGGGGTTGGGGAATCGTATACATAGTGTTATGCATGACGGTCTTTCTGATGTGGATTCCTATTATTGCGGCTTTTGTTGAGACCATTAGATTAATTCTGATGACAGATGAAGAGTTTTCAAACAAGGCCGAAGCATTTAAAGATAAAGGACCATTCGGCTTTTTTTGGTGATTTAACTTTGATACTTATTTCATCAATCATGATTTTGAAGGTGTCAATAATGAAGAGATTTTTGTTTCTTGCTTCTTGGGTAGTTGCTTTTAACTCTTGGGCACAACCAGCAACAATTGCCGGAATTTTTCCGGGGAAAACAACCATTGAAGAATTACGCGAATTGGTGGTTGATCCAATAAAGATAGATAACAATAACTATCATATTGTTAAATTAAAAGAGCTTAATAATGAAATGGCAACTGTATTCAATAAAGAAGGAGTTGTTTACAAAGTTGAAATTGACCTGATGTCGAATCTTGAAATGGCTGTGGCATTAACGTCTAAGTACGGCAAGCCCACAAAGAAGGTTGGAGAAATTAAAAAAGTCACCTGCCAAAACAAGTTAGGGGGAAAGTTTGAACGCGTTGAAGGCAAGATGGTCGAATATTGGAGACCAAAAGGGGGTGTTCAAGCTGCTTTGGTCCATACCGCTTACCAATGTGGCACGAGGATTTACAGTTTGTACACCATATATCATGAAAAAACACAAACACAGATTGATTACTTGAATAGACAAGAAGAATTTAAAAACTTTAGTGACAAAATTGATAAAATAAATAAAGGAATTTGAGTTTAATAGAAATTAAATTTCACCCACCCTGGAGCAATCCTCGGTGGGTTTTTCTTTGTCCAAACGAAAGGAGATTAATGCACGTTTTGCGTCATCCCACTGAGGTATTGGCATTTTTTGATGATTGTCCAAATCCATGCATCACAGCGTTGATCCGGCAACGCATGACAGAACTGATTGATGAAGAAACCAGCATGGATGAGTTGGTGGTGTTTGTGATCCTTGAAGCAGGTGATGGTGTTGAGCAACTGCAAAACCAAATGGGCTTTCAAATCATGACCGATCATGGATGCCCCTTGTGGGAAGTGATCGAGCAACACGCCACTTGTTATGAGCTGGTGTTCGTGTTGTCCTCGTCAGGGCAAGGAGCCTTGGTGTTCGCCCCAAAACACGAATGTGCACCGGACATTCTGACCCTGTGTCAGCAGCATGCCGAGCGAAGTCCCCCGCTCAATACACCCGACGATCCCGGCACAATCGACGCCGCAAACACCGCCCCCCGAGGCGGTTTTTTTACGCCCATTTGAACCCAAAGGAGTAAAACTAAACGCGCTTATGTGAGCACCTTATATGGTATTCAAAAAAATGAAAGGAAAACCATGTCAGTTGAAAACGAAACCACAGAAGAAAGCCTGTCTCCCATCGAAACCATCCACACAGGTGAATGTTTTCCCTGTCAGGTCAATCCAGTTTGACCTATGCCATTGGACGGAATCCCGAAGACCAGTCATTGCATTTACGCATCGTTGCCAACACAGGCGGCGGGATGTTTTGCGATGAATTCGCCAGTGGAGACGCAATTGATGCCATTGTGCAAACCCATCCTGTTTTGATCTCCCGCTCGATGTGCGAACTGCACGCTGGACGCAGTATCAACACCGGGGGCTTTGTCCTGTCCGTCCTGAAGCATTTGGGGTTGGTCCGTGTCAATGCCGAGAACAGTCGCCATCACGAGCTGGTCCCAGGTACCACCTTTGAAGAGGTGGCCCTTAGTGCCATGGATCAAGGCGATAAACGAAAGACCATCAAACCAAAGAAGGGCGATATCTGAAAACAGAGTCCATTAATGCTGCTTTGATCGCCGCTGCATTTTTAGGTATTTGGTTTACATCCACAAGATTGATGTCCATTGCCGCATTTGCAGCCTTGTGCTTTTTGTATCCACCGCTTGTGGTTCTCGTCATTCTTGGCGTGGCCTTAGCTTTTTATTATTTTAAGTTCCAACAGAGGAAAAAACCATGACATATCTCGATAGCATTTCAACAGTAATGCAACGCGCCCTCGACTGGGACGATTTGCCCGAAGACCTGTTACCACTGGTGATTATTTCCGAGGTGGCACACCTGAAGGGACTCGACAGCGAAGCCATGGGCGGCTCGACCTGGCACTGAGCAGGGGAGCCAGACCCAGCCCCGACCCGGCCCGCATGCGGCCAACCTGCCCACCCCTCGGGCAACCCCCGGCCCCCAGCGGCCACCGCCACCGGCACCACCCGGCCCCGGCTTGAATCCCCTCCCTCAGTCTGACACCAAAAGCACACAACAGTATCTGCAACTGCAGAGGTCTTGGTGCGTCTGGCGTTGATTGGGGGAGGGGTTCTTTATCACCCTATTTTTTTGGATTGAATCATGACAACAAACATCATCACAAACATCATCACAAACACCATCGTCCCCGAAGCTGAGCGCATGGCTATCGTAGATCGTCTTTTCGGCATTTCCTACTTGCTCAAGCTGGAGCCCGCAGTGTTCAGCATTGCCGAGGCTTTGTCGGAAGAATACACAGGAGGGTTTTGGGAGTTCCATGACCTGGGAAGCGGAGGCTTTTATCTGGCACCGCGCTTTGACACAGAGTTCACCCTGAGCTGCGAGAACGGCTTTGACGGCAAGTTGTCCCCAGATGCTTTCGGGATCACTGTTTGTCTCTACGCCTACAGCGAGCTGTCCTTTGCAGTTGATCGATTGGCACAGGTCTTTGCAGAGCACTACCACCTGCTGCGTGAATATGCATCCCTACATCCCGAGGCCAAGCTGATCCATCGGGCCATCGACTGATCTTTCGCTTGGGCATGAGATGCGGCCCTGTCGTTGACATCTCTTTTGGATTGTCGATGCCGAAAAATCTGATGCTCCAAATCTGCTGACGGTGCTGTCGGTGGTGACGCAAAAGTTGGCGGCGGTCATGGGCGGTGGCACGGGTCGTCGGCAGCGACAGCAGCGTCGCCAGTTTTGAGTCCGCCAATTTTTCTGCGCTCGGGATGGATTGGCGTTAACGGTTCATTGGGCGAGGCAACATCTCGATGCGCCCCCATGATGATCGTCTTGAAATTTGTCGATGAGGTTCATCCTTGGGGGCACCCTCTCTCCCAGAGAAATGGCCTAAAGCTATTTCTGCTGCCGTTTCAAAGGGCTTGATTGCAATGATCCTAGAGACACATCCATGTGATCAAAAAATGTGCAATGCATCAGATCAAAATAAGTGTAAGATTGAGACGTGCCGTTCAGTTTGCACTCAGCTACTTACTTAGTCATTTCTTTTTAGACACGATTTAATCGTGTCCCTACACCCCAAGGTCATGGATGGGGTTTTCATCAAGAAAATTTTGATCACATCAACGTGATGGCTATCGTGTCACGTCAGTTGCGGTCATTGCTGTTCTTCACCAATTGGTTTTCCCGAGCGGGATCGATAGTGCTTGTGCGCGTCCCGATCATTTTCGTCACAAGTATGGTCAACAAAGATGATTTTTTCTAAAAAGAAATCTCAATGCAAACCATTGATACCCCACAGCCTCCTATTGAGGATGTTATACCTAACGTTAACCCTGCGGAGTCCTCTGAAGCAGCAGACCTTGAAGTCAATACCGTTAAAACAACAGAACCAATTCCGGTTGAATCGAATGATGCACTACAAACTGAAGAACCGGAATCTGAGTTAGAAAAGTTTGTCGAATCTGCCGACGGTGCTGACGGTGCTGACGTTTCAGATGCTGTCAACGAGCCTCTAGATGCTGACGATCCTGTTGCAGTGCAGGATGGCGAAAATATTCCACATCATATTGCTCCTCCAGTCGCTCCGCCAGTCACACCACTCACCTTGAATCTGCCACCAAGTGCTTCGCATGTTCCCTTGGCAAATGGTCAAAGTGCGGTCAGGCCAGTGATTGTTCAGTCAAGTGAAGAACCTTCAAGACTGGGTCCATTGGCAGATGCGCCCCTGCAATTTTTGAAGAGCAAAAAATCTGGGCGTAACTTCGTTGCCTGGAACACCAAAGGTGTGCCAAACCTCACTGCGATCGGTTCTGCTGAATTCAATTCAAAGGTCAGGGCTCTTTATCGCCAAAAGAACCGAATCCTCAAACAGCGTGAATTTAATGAAATTGTCGAGGAACTCAATTCAGTTGCCGATGAAGATGGTCGCGAAGTTGACCTGTATGTTCGGGTGGCTCCGGCACAGGGCAAAGGCATCAACATTGACCTGTGCGATGAATCAGGAAGGTGCGTTCATATTGACGAGACTGGACCGTCGATTTGTGAGCCCATGTCGGATGTGTTGTTCTTGCGGCCAGCACCTTCGCGTCCATTGCCCACACCTGATTTCAAGGGAAGCTATGTAAGCCTTGCGCAATTCGTGAACTTGCCATCAACCGATTTCCACCTGTTGTGCGGTTTGATCAGTTACACCATTGCTCACCCAAAAGTTGAGTCAACAAACTATGTCTTTACCGTGTTGAAAGGTACTCAAGGCAGTGGCAAAACTCAAGCATCCAAGACCATCCAGAAGTTAATTGATCCATCAACGACTGGTGCGCAGACGCTGCCAAGTTCAGATCGTGAATTGGCCATCTTGTCTCAAAACTGTCACCTCATGGTGTTCGACAACATGCGCGATTTAAGCAGCAAAATGAGCGATGCTTTGTGCATTGCCGCCACCGGAGGTGCGGTGAGTGGGCGTCAACTCTACACCGATGATGGTCAAAAAAATGTGTATCTGCACGGCGCTATCTTGCTCAATGGAATTCACCCGTTCATGGGGCAATCAGATTTCGCAGACAGGTGTTGCGTGTTTGAGCTGCAGCAGTTCAGGCCAGGCCAGCGCAAAGACCCCGCCGAAATGCAGGCTGAATTTGACCGTTTGTACCCAGAGATTCTGGGTGGCTTTTACCAGTTGATCGCAGACATCTTTCGGGTGTTGCCTACTTCTGCGCCTACGAATCCTGGACGCATGATCGGGTTTTGCAAATGGCTCGCCGCAATGGAGCAGGTCATAAATCTGGAGCCGGGTGAGCTTCAAAATGCATATCGTTCCGGTCAGCAAGACATGCAGTTGGAGTCCTTGCTTGATAACCCGCTTGCTGCTGCAATTTTGCACTTCGCGGAGCGTATGCAGGAAGACTCGTTGACATTGAGTCCATCAGATCTTTACAACAGCCTCAGTCTTGTTGCGCAGTATTCAAACAATCGCTCTGTGGCATGGCCAAGCTCTGCTGCATCGATGTCAAAGCGGCTTCATGGATTGCAGGCACCGTTGCTGTCGCAGGGCATCTTGATCGAATGGACTCGTGGCAAAGATCGTGCTATCACCTTGCGCAAAGTTGGCGACCCAGTTCAGGCTCTCGCCCATGGGACTGAAAAAAATGCTCAGACCGAGCGTCCCGTCGGTGCTGACGATGCCGTCGCCAGTGGTGACCTCGTCGGTTGCGACAACACCGTCGGCAGCGTTGGCAAAGCAGACATTCAGGCAACTTCCACCACCTCGTTTTGAGGGGGTAATTTCAGGGTTGTAACGCCCGAATCCGGGCACCCACCTGATCCGTCAGGTGGCCCCTTGTTGACGTCAGCAAGTCGATGATTTGCATGGAAATCTGACTCACTTGTCGAATTCGGGGTGTGTTTTCGGGTCCAGTGCACACAAGGCTTGACCTGGTTGCGGATGACTCTTTGACATGAAGGATTTGTCCTCGCCAATTTCCATGCGGTATTACCTTCCGTGATCAATTTTCGCTATGACACGTCTGCCATCAGTCGTGCCAATTTTTTTCCATCACCAATCGTTGTGCCATCACTTTTGATGTTCATATCACTTAACAATTTTTTAAAAGGAAATTACAAATGCCAGTCGTCCAAATGACAAGCTCGTTTTGCCAAGCTGCTGTTTGCAACCCAGGCCGTGCAAAAACGGATTACTACGATGTTGCCG
Source organism: Limnohabitans sp. 2KL-3 (assembly GCF_001269405.1). NCBI lineage: Bacteria > Pseudomonadati > Pseudomonadota > Betaproteobacteria > Burkholderiales > Comamonadaceae > Limnohabitans > Limnohabitans sp. 2KL-3. Next base: position 11,583 of record NZ_CXON01000008.1, on the reverse strand, counting down.
TTTCTGGCTTCATCCTCACCGTGTCTGCTTCTGGCTCCAAGGTGTTTTCACTTCGCTACCGCGACAGGTATGGCAAGCAACGCCAGCACAAGATTGGCAATGCCAAGGTCGTTACATTTGAAAAAGCCCGCCAGGCCGCAAAACAACTTGCCTCAAAGGTGTCTCTTGGTGACAGTCCCGTTGATGAAAAACAGGCCTTGAAAAAAGTGCCCACCTTGGCTGAATTTATTGCCGATACATATCTGCCACACATCCATCAAACCCGGAGGAATTTCCAATCGACCATCAGCTTTTTGAATCATCACATCTTGCCCAGTTTCGGCTCCAAGCATCTCGACGAAATCACGTCGGACATGATCGAGGAAGCACATCTGAATTTGAAAGCAAAGGGGTATGCCTTGGCCATGGCCAACAAGCTGCCTGTTTTGTTCAAGATCATGTTCAACTTGGCCAAGAAGAAGGGTGTTCATGGTGCCAGCACCAACCCAGCTCTCGGTGTTCAATTGTTCGTCACCAACAATGCCAAGGAGCGGTATCTCACTCAATCGGAAACAGAGCGGCTTCTTATGGCTATGGAGCAGAGTGATAACAAGCAATTGAAATACATTGTTCCGTTGATGCTCATGTTTGGGTGCCGCAAAAGGGAGCTGCTGGATGCACAGTGGAATGACTTTGATTTGGTTCGTCGCAATTGGCACATCCCCATGTCCAAAAATGGCAAGCCACGAAACATTCCGATATCCTTGAAGGCGCTGGAGTTGCTTGAAAAGTTGCCACGTTGGCCTGGGTGTACCTATGTGGTCCCCAATCCTTCAACAAAGAAGCCATTTGCCAATTTGTTTCACAGTTGGAACAAGGCTCGGCAGAGGGCCGGATTGGGCAATGTTCGCGTGCACGACCTGCGCCACACCTTCGCCAGCAATCTGGTCAATTCCGGGCAGTCAATCTATGTGGTCAGTAAGTTGCTTGGTCATTCGCAAATCAAGACCACCACAAGGTACAGTCATCTTTCCGATGCAACACTGTTGAGTGCTGTGGATTCAGCGGCCAACGCCGTGGACTTCAATTCACAGGGCAGTCAGCAAGGTGCTGGGCATTGAAAATCTGACTTCAACCAAGTGCAGCCACACCGCCCATCCGATGCCGTTTTTCGGTGTGGGTGGGTGGTGGGAGAAAAATGGGCATCCCGTTGTTGCCAAAGCACTTTCGGATTGGCAATGTCGAAGTGCCATTTTTCCACGAGGTGGGCATTCGGTGGGAAGGGCAAAAAGTTGGTGGAAAAAAGAGAAAAAACCCTTTAAAAACATCGGCTTGCAAAACTTTGTGCCTGTTCAACACATTCCAGTTCGCCAACGCCTATGCCAACGGCGAAGGCATGAAGCACTACGTCAACATGGTGCAAGAGCCTGAGTTCGCTGCACGCGACAAGGGTTACACCTTCGTGTCGCACCAGCAAGAAGTGGGCGCAGGCTACTTCGACGACGTGACCACCGTGATCCAAGGCGGTTCGTCATCTGTGAAAGCCCTGACCGGTTCGACCGAAGAAGAGCAGTTCCACTGATCAGCTCCTGCCATTAACCTTGGGTGCCCTTCAATGGGTGCCTGGTGGGGTTGTAAAGCCATCTGAGGTGAGAGCCTTGGGTGGCTTTTTTTCATGAAGATTTGGTGGATTACATTTTTGCGATGTTCTGTGGAGTGGGATAATTATGAAATCATCAAAAAGCGTAAATTCATGAAAAACTACTTGCTTTCCAGCCTTGCCCTCACTCTGAGCTTGGCCGGTGTATCGAATGCCGCCGACGTTGCGGGTAAAAGCACTGAAGGTGTTCACAAAGCCGATGCTGCAACGATCGATGCACAGAATGCGGCTTTAAGCAACAACACCAATGGCAAAGGCTATGGTCCTCAGTCCCCTCGTGACTTGGCACAGGTCAAAGGTCAGAATACGGGCGTCTTCTTGCCAGCCCCGGCTTTCAGTCAGATGAACCTTTGCAATATCCATTTCCATGAAAATGCTGAACACAAGGGCGGAGAGTTCACAAAGTTTGCAGGTCATGGTGATGGTCATGGCTACGGCACGGGATACCGTTATTCAGGAAAGTTGAACGCTCGGGAAGCCAAGCCGCTGGAAGAGGAAGTCTGCGTTGGCAAACACGGCGGATTGCAAAGCGGCGATACGATCGAGTTGCACTATGTGTTCAGCACGGCACAGGTGAAGCCTGGCGCGACTTTAGGGGCTTGTTTGAACGAGGCTGTGGCGAACCCGCAACTTCGCGTTGAGGCGCAGGTTTTTGTCTTGGTGAACGACCAAAAAGCGGCTGATTTTCAACGTCTAACCGAGGTGGGGCAGGTCAATGGCTATCACCAACCATTGCATATGCCCAGCAAGACGGGCGTGCCTATCCGCTATGCGGGTTCAACCACGGGTCCCGCTTACAACGAAAAAGGCTCACCTTTGCAAGTCTCTTGGAGCGTCAGACCCAAAGTGCTGAAAGTCAATGTTGCTTCTGTCGGACAGTGGTGTAAAGCCAATGCTTTTGCCGAAGACCATGCTCACGGTGTACGGAATCTGGTGATTGATCCAAAGTTGCTTTCTCGCGTGAAATAAAGATCATGGGCCATCACATTGCTGTTGGCCTTGGTACTGCTTCTTTGACCGCTCATGGCCAGTTCAAACTCCCCCACTGTCGCGATAGTTGTCCGGTCTCTTGAAGAGACCAATGCAATCGACTGATATTTGACGCAATAGCTCCCTTCAGGGGGTTGAAAAAAAGCCACCCCTGCGAGAGCTGAGGGTGGCTTTTTACTTGGCAAAAGTTACAAATTCATGTGTTAAGCCCACAAGCGGGTGGCCATGGCCAATTCAAAAAGTACCGGCTGTTTCTTTCAGAATGACAAAAGCATCTTTGACCTCTGGCCAGTGGAATTTTCGGCCCTGAAAAAATAACTGGATCTTTGCCGGATCACTTGCGTGCACCGACCAAGGTGGGGTGCCGCGAAATGTTTTGTTTTCGTTGGCTTTGAGGCTTGCTGCGTGTTGAACGCCTGCACTGTCTTCCACACACAAGCTCACTTCTTCCAATGCCTCGATGTACACACTGAGGCCCGCTTTTTGGGGCTGATCAGTCGATAAAGTGATGGCGGGTTTTTGCGCATCACAACCACCAAAACCAAGGGCCTGCACCCTTGCAGTCACCGGTTGATCGGGCTCTGGCATGGCTTTGATTGGCGCAGGTGACGTGGTGGACGGCTCAGACATTGGTGCCTGTTCAAGCTGCGCTGGTGGCACCTGTGGTTCTGTTTTGCTCGTGGCCAGCGATAGGAGGTCGTTGGCCAATGCCTTGATTGAAAAATCAGTTTGTGTATAAAAAATTGCAAAGCAGCTTGACAAAACAAATGCTGAACCGATCGCAGGGATCAGGATATTTTTGCCATTTTTTTGAACAGGCAAACGAGGTCTTGCTGCAACAGAAGTTGATTTTCTGACGGAGTTTTCATGGTTTGTGCGGGATTCCACACTTTCTTGAACAGGCGATTCCAGCGATTGGGCCGTGTCCATGTTCATTTGAACAATGGGCGTGTTGGTCCACAGCGCCTGCGGGTCGGCGCCAAGAGCTTTGGCCACTTTGATGGCTGCAATTTCCTCAATGGCAGGGGAGTAAAACATGGACCGCTTGCCCGGCAGCACATCACCATATTCGAGCTGCAAGACTTGGGCTGTTGACAAATGAACATGTTGCGCCAAGTTAGAAACAGTGATGCCCTGAGATTCGCGCAATTGGCGAAGTTGTTCGCCCCGAATATGATTGGTGGTAGAAGTCATGGTCATGTTTTTAAAATAAAACAGCTGATCCGATCATCAGGAACCCGCAATATGATCAGATTTACGTTCATTCTTTGTCAAGTCGATTATTTTTCAGTGCCGAACGGGTGAAAGCAAATTTTCTTGACTGATCCCCGGTCGTTGCTAGAAGGGACTGTTACGGCGCTGTCAACCTCATTGAGTGGCTTGTTTTCTTCCGATTGCAAAGAACACTGGACGTCCATGGTCACTGGTGCGCGCTCACATGGTTGCATTGAAATTGAGTTTAAAAGTATCGAATGAAATTCTGATACTATTTTAATAGAACTATTTAATGTTCTGCTTTCTTGTATCATCATATGTCTCATTCTAATTTTAAATGTTAACATGATGACATAAAAAAAGGTGACTGGTAGACACTTTTCACGGAAATTGATTTCAATATTTACATGTTTATTTGATAAACTGGATTGTTTATTATATTTACAGATACTTATTAACTAAATAATATTGGACTTTTTTTGTATTATAGTAAACTATATTTTACTTTATTTAATAATATATGGCTATATTGAGATTTCATCAATTACAAGGTATGATCTAAAGTAGGTTTTGATCAGAGGGCTTGCATTCCAAAGTTTTATTTTTTTAGTTGAAAATATGAGTATTTTCTATGTATAAAAAACCACTTCAACCACGAGCCATCGCGACAGAAAAACGCTTTCTTGACGCTTTGAATGATCTGCTCAAAGAGAAATCATTGGGTCAGTTGAGTATTGATGAAATTGCAGACCATGCGCAATTGACGCGTGGGGCTTTCTTAAAACGTTTTGGTTCAAAAAAGCAAGCCCTCTTTGTGTTGTGGGCTTCTTATTGCAATCTGGCATCTGAGCAAATGGTGGCCATCGCGGCTTGCATGCCCAAATTTGCATGCATTGAAGACGCCTGCATGCACATGTCCAAGACCTTGGAGAATATTCAGACGCTTGAATTTTCTGTCAACCGTGCAATGCACGAGGATTTCCAGGAAAACCTGCGAATTGACCCTCAGACTAAAAAAATATTTCTCGATTGTGTGGATCTGATGCGGCAAGCACAAAAACAATTCAATTTGGCCGGTGCTGCATCAGATGCAGGCGCTTTTGCTGCCGCCCAACTCTTGGTCACCATCAACTACAACTATGTCCTCAAAGCCATGCCAGCCTTGCCAGCGAACTCGCAAGCGCGTCACAAATTGATTGGTGACGTGGTGGCTTTGGCACTCAGGGCCTGAAATCCGAATGTCGAACCATTGGGACCGCGCTTGAGTATTCGTGTTTTTGAATGGGGATTCATCCCGTTGACGCGTGGAGTTTGTTCGTGACAGGGGCAAGCTTGGGACGATCAAATCTTCAGTTCACCGCCCATCGCCCAAGGGAACTTGCGAAAAAAAACAAGCCCCAGTCAAAAAAATCCTGACCAGGGCCTGCCAAATTCCATCAGCCGTGATTTGGCTTGTTCAAGCGCTGACCATGCCTTGGTGACGCAGCAAAGCGTCCAGGCTGGGTTCGCGACCCCGGAAGGCCTTGAACGATTCCAGCGCTGGGCGGCTGCCGCCCGCTTCCAAAATGGCTTGGCGGTACAAGCGGCCGGTTTCCACGCTGGGTGTTCCGTCATCGGCAGCGGTTTCTTCGAAGGCGGCGTAGGCGTCTGCGCTCAGCACCTCGGCCCATTTGTAGCTGTAATAACCTGCCGCATAACCGCCTGCAAAGATGTGGCTGAAGGTGTGGGCCATGCGGTTGAAGGCGGGCGGGCGCATCACGGCCACTTCGTCGCGCACTTGTGCGAGAAGCGGCATGAAGTCTTGCGCTGGGTCGTGTTCGGAGTGCACCAGCATGTCGAACAATGAAAACTCGATTTGCCGCAGGGTTTGCAGGCCGCTTTGGAAGTTTTTGGCGGCCAACATCTTGTCGAACAGCGCACGCGGCAGGGGCTCGCCCGTTTCCACATGGGCGGTCATGTGGCGCAGCACCGACCATTCCCAGCAGAAGTTTTCCATGAACTGGCTGGGCAGCTCAACAGCGTCCCACTCCACACCGCTGATGCCCGAGACATCGCGCTCGTTCACTTGCGTCAGCATGTGGTGCAAGCCGTGGCCAAACTCGTGGAAGAGGGTGATCACGTCGTCGTGTGTGAGCAAAGCCGGTTGGCCGTTCACACCTTCGGCGAAGTTGCACACCAGGTGCGCCACAGGCGTTTGCAACACGCCGGTGTCGGGGCGCTGCCAGCGGCCGCGCACGTCGTCCATCCACGCGCCGCCGCGCTTGCCCGCGCGGGCTGGGGGGTCCAGGTAGAACTGACCGACCAATTGGCCTTCGCGCTCGATGCGGTAAAAGCCGACGGCCGGGTGCCAGACGGGCGCTTGGTCGACACGGATGCTGACTTCGAACAGCGTCTCGATGATCTTGAACAGCCCGGCCAACACTTTGGGCGCGGTGAAGTACTGCTTGACCTCTTGTTCGCTGAAGCTGTAGCGGGCTTCTTTGAGCTTTTCGCTCAGGTAGGGCACGTCCCATGCGTTGAGTGGGCCGGTGATGCCCAGGGCGCTGGCGGCAAATTCACGCAGGTCGGCCAGGTCTTTTTCGGCAAAGGGGCGGGCTTTGGCCGCCAGGTCGCGCAAGAAGGTGGTGACTTTTTCGGGGGACTCGGCCATCTTGGGCACGACCGACACTTGGGCGTAGTTGTCAAAACCCAAGAGGCGGGCTTCTTCCTGGCGCAGTGCCAAGATTTCCTGCATCAAGGGGGTGTTGTCGAAGTGCTTGGCGTCGTCGGGGGCTTGGTCCGAAGCGCGGGTGACATAGGCTTTGTAGAGCTGCTCGCGCAGTGCGCCGCTGTCGGCGAACTGCATCACCGGCAAATACACCGGCATTTTCAGGCTCAGGCGGTGGCCTTCTTGGCCGTCCTTTTGTGCAGCATCACGGGTGGCTTGCACCACATCGGCAGGCACACCTTTGAGCTGGTCTTCGCTCACGTACAGGGCAAATTTGTCGGTCGCATCCAGCGTGTTTTCGCTGAACTTTTGCGTGATTTCGGCCAGCCGTTCCTGGATGGCGGCGTAGCGTTCTTTGGCCGAGCCTTGCAACTCGGCGCCGCCCAAGACAAAACCGCGCAGGGCGTTTTGGCGGGCTTGGGTTTGCTCGGTGTTGAGGTTGGCCGCGTCAATGGCTTTGTATTTGGCGTACAGGCGCTCGTCGCTGCCCAGGCGCGTCCAGAACTCTGTCACGCGGGGCAGGGCGGCGTTGTAGGCGGCACGCAGTTCGGGCGTGTCGGCCACGCTGTTGAGGTGACTGACCGCACCCCAGGCCATGCCCAGCCGCTCGGTGCTCACGTCCAGGGTCTGAGCGATGGCTTTCCAGTCGGAGGGAAAGTCGGCGGCGGTGACGGTGTCCAAGGCTTTTTCGGCGGCGGCCAGCAATTCGTCCAGCGCCGGGGCCACATGCTCGGGAGCAATGCGGTCAAACAAGGGCAGGCCAGAGGTGTCGAGCAAGGGGTTGGTCATGGGGCTTCCAAATAGCAGTTCAGTGGGTACTTTGTATCACTTGGAGGCGCGTTCGGCCGCTTCAAGGGTATTGACCAGCAGCATGGTGATGGTCATGGGGCCGACGCCCCCGGGCACGGGGGTGATGTGGCTGGCGACTTGTTTCACGCCTTCAAAGTCCACATCGCCGCACAGCTTGCCTTCGTCGTTGCGGTTCATGCCCACGTCCAGAACCACCGCGCCAGTCTTGACCATGTCGGCCGTGAGCACATTGCGCTTGCCCACGGCGGCCACGATCACGTCGGCTTGCAGGGTCAGGGCTTTGAGGTTTTGGGTGCGCGAGTGCGCCACCGTCACCGTGGCATCTTTTTGCAAAAGCATCAGCGCCATGGGCTTGCCCACAATGTTGCTGCGGCCAATGACCACGGCATGTTTGCCGCGCAGGTCGTAGCCAATGCTCTCGAGCATCTTCATGCAGCCGTAGGGTGTGCAGGGCCAAAAACCGGGCATGCCGGTCATCAAGGCCCCGGCGCTGGCGATGTGAAAGCCATCGACATCTTTGGCGGGGCTGATGGCTTCAATCACTTTTTGTGCGTCGATGTGCGGGGGCAGGGGCAGCTGCACCAAGATGCCGTGGATGGACGGGTCCTTGTTGAGCGCTTCCACGCGGGCCAGCAAATCGGCCTCGGTCAAAGTGGCTTCGTATTTTTCGAGCACCGAGTGCAAGCCACTGTCTTCGCAGGCTTTGACCTTGTTGCGCACATAAACCTGGCTGGCCGGGTTGTCACCCACCAGCACCACGGCCAAGCCGGGTGTCACACCTTGGGCTTTGAGGGCTTGGGCGCGGGCAGCGACTTCGGTGCGCAGTTGTTTGGACAGGGCGTTGCCGTCGATGAGGTGGGCGGTCATGTTTGAAAGTTCAAAAAAGTCAGAGAAAAAATGCAAAACGCCCGGCGGGTGCGGGCGTTGCTTGCGGGCGTAGATTGGCGGGCAGGGCGATCAGGCCTTGGGTGCGTTTTGCCCCAGCGCGATCTTGAGCAGGTCGGCCACGGTGTTGGCATTGAGCTTTTCCATGATGTTGGCGCGGTGGGCCTCCACCGTTTTGATGCTGATGCCCAGGTCGTCGGCGATCTGTTTGTTCAGGCGACCGGCCACGATGCGTTCAAGCACCTGCGCTTCGCGGCCTGTCAGCTTAGACAGGAGCGCGTCGCGGCTGGCCGCTTGCTGGTAATCGGCAAAAGAGTCACGGGCTTCGTCGAGCATGCGCTCAACCAGGCTCAGCAGCTCCTCTTCCTTGAAGGGTTTTTGGATGAAATCCATGGCCCCTTTTTTCATGGTGTTCACCGCCATGGGCACGTCGCCATGGCCTGTGATGAACACGATGGGCAGGGGCGAGCGGCGCTCAATCAAACGGTCTTGCAGTTCCAGGCCTGTCATGCCGCCCATGCGGATGTCGGCGATCAAGCAAGCCACTTCTCGGGGGTCGTATCGGCTGATGAAAGATTCTGCGCTGTCAAAACAACGCACCCGGTAGTCCTTGCCTTCGAGCAACCATTGCAAGGAATCGCGCACCGCTTCGTCATCGTCCACGACGTAAACAGTGCCTTTTTTTGGTATCAAACTCATTCATTTACCCCGGTGGGTTGTAGTGTGGTCAATGGGTTCAGACCGGTATCCAAAAGGAGAATCGACATCCTGTGACCTCGCCCGAATTGTAGAGGTTCTCAGAAGTGATCCGGCCCTGGTGGGATTCGATGATGCTTCGGCACAAATTCAGGCCAATGCCCATGCCTTCGACCTTGGTGGAGAAAAACGCCTCGTAGACCCGTTCGGTGTCCTCGGCGGGCAAGCCTTGCCCGGTGTCGGTGACCGAGAACTCCACGACAGACAGGTTGTCGACCTGTTTGGGCACGATGCGCAATTCCACATGACGCTGTCCGGCAGGACGGTTGGCGTTGTCAATCGATTCGGCCGCATTTTTCATGAGGTTGATCAGCACCTGCTCAATCAAAATAGGGTCTACCAAAAGTTGTGGCAACCGTGCAGCCACATAGTGCGACAGGCGAACGTGGCGTCTGCGCAGTTCGATTTCAGCCAATTCCAGCGACTCGTTGACCATGGCCGAGACATCCGAGAGGACGCGGTTGGGCTCGCTGCGTTTGACGAAACTGCGGATGCGCAAAATGATTTGTCCGGCACGCTGGGCCTGGTGGGCTGTTTTCTCCAGCGCCCACACCATGTCTTCCTCTTTGACTTGCTTGTTTTTGATGCGCGAAATCATGCCGCTGCAATAGTTGCTGATGGCGGTCAGGGGTTGGTTGAGCTCGTGGGCCACGCTCGACGCCATCTCGCCCATGGTGATCAGGCGGCTGGCGGTTTGGGCGCGTTCTGCTTGTTGTGCTGCTTGCTCTTCGGCTTGGCGGCGCGGCGTGATGTCGCTGGCAATCACCATTTGGGCCAGTCGTCCGTCGGCCCAGTTGATGTAGCGAGAGCGCACTTCCAGCCATTTGCCCAGTTCAGAGACAAAAATTTCGGCGTTTTCTGATTTGGCAATCGTCAAACTCTCCGTGGGCAGCCCGGCCATTTCATCCACATCGTCAGCGCGATCGACCTCCTCGCTGGAGCCGGCCTGCTGGACCAGCCGCAAATGGCCATCGGTGTTTTGGCCAAACCACAAACGGTAAAGTTTGTTGGCAAAGAGCAGTTCGGAACTGCCCAGCGGGGCCACAGAGACCGATGCGTCCAGCGCTTCCAGCACGATGGTGAAGCGTTCGTGCGAGCTGGCCAGCTGTTCCCGAATGCGGTTGGGCTCGGTGATGTCGGTCATCGAGGTCATCCAGCCGGTTTGCTTGCCACTGGCATCAATCAGGGGCGAGACATACATGCGAGCATCAAACAAGTGCCCATCTTTGCGTTTGACGCGCACCTGAAAACCGCCCGCAGAATGCTGGCCGCTGATCTCTTCTTCCAGGCGTTTGGTCAGCAACTCCCTGTCTTGTTCGGGCCAGTAAGGGAAGGGCGCGACGGCCCCCACCAAGTCCGAATCGCTCCATCCCGTCATTTGGCAGAACGCGGGGTTGACATAGGTGATGCGGCCGCGCAAGTCGAGGGCACGCATGCCGGTGAGCATGGAGTTTTCCATGGCGCGGCGGAAATTGGTTTCAGCAACCAGGGCTTTTTGGGCCTGCAAACGGCGTCGGGTGTGTCGCCAGTTGCCGATCAACATCCAGGCGGTCATCACGCTGAGCACACTGACCAACCAAAACAGGCCACTGCCCACCAGGCCTTGTGATGTGCGCCAGGCCTGAGCCCGCAAAATCAAGTCGTTGCCCACGGGCGAGACCGGCACTTCATAGTCGTTGTTGGGTTTTTCACTGCCCGGCAAGGCACTCCACAAAGCGATGCGCCCCGGTATGGTTTGACCGGCCAGCAAGCGGCCTTTGCCGTCTTGCAGGGCCACGGCATATTTGGCCAGCACCTCGGTGGGAATGCCGTAACGCAGCAAGCCCTCCATGGTGTATTCGGCCAGGATCACCCCGTTGAATCGCCCTTGGTCGTTGCTCAATGGGGTGTGCAACTGCAATACCGGAATCTGGGCGTCTTTGTCGGTTTCGGTGTCCAGCTGTCCGTAAATGGGCTGCATCAAATCGCGTGCCAAGCTGAAATGGCTTTCAGTTTCACCAATTTTGAGCACCGTTCCGGCCCGCATGTGTTGACTGGGTGCGATGCTGGAGACACTTTGGTTGGCCATGATGCGCCTGCGGTCATCGATCCAAGTCAGCGACAAAAACTCTGGGTATTGCAACACCAGTGCTTCGGCCCGAGACAAAAATTGGTCGGTGCGTATTTCCTTGTTCGAGACGTCACGCGCCAAACGCATGACCTGCTCTTGCCGCTCCAGCAGGCGCAAGCGCAGCCGCTGCTGGGCGTACTCCACATCGCGTTTGATGGCCTCTTGCTCTCGCTCAATCTCTTCCACACGCAAGTACCAAAACGCACTGGCGATGGCGGCCAAAAACAACACCACCGCCGCTACGGGTGCCAAGTTGGCAAATCGGTCTTGCCGGTTGGGTGATTGGCTTTTCCACCATGATCGCCACCAGGCCCAAGGCCCTACTTTCGTGACCACCAACGCTGCTTTGTTCAATTCCATGCTGTGGAGTTTAGGGGACAGGGGCCGGACTTTGGCTTTGAAAGGATTTCAAAATTGACCAGGCATTTCCATTTAATTTCACTATACAAAATCAATGTGCACTATTTGAAA
>NZ_CXON01000007.1:0-174712 GCF_001269405.1 Limnohabitans sp. 2KL-3 | reverse complement strand
CAGGAGGTTGAGGGCGATGCTGCGCAAGCAGCAAAAGAGCCCGGGGATGGGGAAGAGCCAAGTTGATCACAAACGCTGGCCAAACGAGTACTTCGCGCAGTTGGGGCTGTTCACCATGACGCAGGCCCGAATGCAAGCGAGCCAATCCCGATGAGGAAACCACTGACTGGAGAGCCGTGTGCGGGAAAACTGCACGCACGGTTCGGAGGGAGGGGAGGCCTTGGCCTTTCCTACCCCTATCAAGGGGGAAAAACCAATCGCCCCGGGGGCGGGGCTCCCACAACGGGAAAAAACCAATCGCCCCGGGGGCGGGGCTCCCACAACGGGAAAAAACCAATCGCCCCGGGGGCGGGGCTCCTACAAGGGGCAAAAACCAATCGCCCCGGGGGCGGGGCTCCTACAAGGGGCTAAATCCAATGGCCGGTGTGTGCGTTGGCACACCCTTCAACACCCAACATAACGATCAACTTTTACAAATTTCATCAATCGTTATTCCACTTTGAACCGTTCAAGCAACGCCGCAACTCTGTGAAATTTTTACATTTGGGCACAAAAAAATTTAAATGAATTATTTATAGCTCAATAACTATAAATATCTACAAAATTATCAATATTATTCAACACAAGTCACAACAAAGTAAACTATGTGTAAATTGTTACTTTCACCGTCTTGCAATGATTCTCAAATATACTAACCCTCACAGATTTATTGTTTTTAACATTGAATGTCTGAAATGTGCCTCAAACTTTGACGGTACTGCGGTAGCCATGGTTTTTTGAGTATTTGTGAATACTTTTCAATGACTCGAAACCCTCTCAAAGTGTTGTTCGCCATTCAAAACCCCCCAATGGCCTACGTACAAACCACAAGCCCTCTTCAAGCTTGCGCCTCATGAAACAGTTATTCCTTCGGGCCATGCCCCTGTTGGCCGCAGCCGCATTGGGTGGCTGTGCTTACGCGCCTGGGTTTTACACAGGCACCAACAGTGCAGGCCCCGAATGGCTCAACGCGGCCTTTGACCCTGCCGACGCGCCACCGCCTGGCTCGCTCCTCAGCATCACCCCCGAGTTGTTGCGCCAACAACGCGCCAGTCAATCCAACGACATTCCCGAGCCCGTCAAACAACTCTTTGACAAACCCAAGCCCTACCTCATTGGTGCTGGCGACGTCATCAGCATCATGGTTTGGGGCCACCCCGAGTTTTCACAAACCACCACTGGCACCCAAGGCGGCGGTGACGCGGCCAACACCGGTTTCAACATCAGCCCCGACGGCCTGATCCAGTTCCCCTATGTGGGCACGCTCAAACTGGCCGGACTCACCGAATACCAAGCCCGCGACCTCTTGGTTTCGCGGCTGTCCGAATACATCAAGGCACCTCAAGTAACCTTGCGGGTGCAAGCGTTTCGCAGTGGCCGCATTCACATCGACGGTGAAGTGCGCACCCCGGGCACCATGCCGATCAACGACATGCCCATGACCCTGACCGAAGTCATTGGCAGGGCAGGGGGCTTCACCGCCACGGCCGACCGTGCCGCCATTGCCGTCACACGCAATGGCAAAACCGCCACCGTCAACCTGCCGCAGCTCATTGAAAAAGGCATCAACCCCTCCAACATCTTGCTGCGCCACGACGACCTCGTGCGCGTGCTGGGTCGCGAAGACGCCAAAGTGTTTGTGCTGGGCGAAGTGCTGCGCCCCAGCACCCAGTCACTGCGCAACGGTCGCCTTACCCTGAACGAGGCCCTCAGCGAAGCCGGTGGCATCAACCCCAACTCGGCCGACCCGCGTCAAATCTTTGTGGTGCGCACGGCCAACCCCGAGCAACCCGAGCTGTACCACCTCAACGCCAAATCACCCCTGGCCTATGCCCTGTCTGCCGGGTTTGAACTTCAAGCACGCGACGTGATTTATGTCGACCCCGTGCCCCTTGTCCGATGGAACCGTGTGATCAGCCTGGTCCTGCCCAGCGCACAAGCTGTCACCACCACCCGCATCGTGACAGGCAACTGAAGGCATGCGGCACATCCTGACCCTGTGCGTGGGCAACATTTGCCGCAGCCCCTTGGCCCAAGCCTTGTTGGCGCGTGAACTGCCCGAGCACCACGTCCGATCAGCGGGCCTGAGCGCCATGGTCGGCTACCCGGCCGACCCCGAAGTCATTCGCGTGGCCAAAGAGCAAGGGCTCGAATTGCAAGCCCACCGGGCGCAGCAAGTCACCAGCGTCATGTGCCAACAAGCCGAGCTGATATTGGTGATGGAACAAGAGCACAAAACCCAACTCGAACAGCTCTACCCGCAAGTGCGCGGCAAAGTGTTTCGCCTGGGCCTGTATGGGCAATTTGACATTGCCGACCCCTATCGCCAATCCAGCGAAGCATTTGACACGGCCTACCAAGGCATCGCACAAGGCGTTGCCCTCTGGCTGCCACGCATCAAAAAATTGAACTGACCATGAATCTTCCTAACCCGAGTGCGCAACTGACAGCGCAACCCGCATCGCCCATGGTCGATGAAGACGACGGCATCAACCTGCTCGACATGCTGGACGTGCTGATCGATCAGCGCTACCTCATTGCCATCGTCACCACCATCGTCTTGGCCATCGGCGCTGGTTATGCACTGACCACCACACCCATTTACGAAGCCAACTCGCTCATCCAAGTCGAAGACACCAAAGGCAACTCACTGGGTGCACTCATGGGCGAAAACAGCGCCCTGTTCGACGTCAAATCGCCAGCCAGCGCCGAAATCGAAATCTTGCGCTCGCGCCTGGTGGTCGGCCAAGCCGCCAGCAACCTGCAACTCGACTTGTCGGTCACGCCCAAATACGTGCCCTACATCGGCTCATGGCTGTCACGCAGTGCCACCGAGCCGTCTAACCCCAGCTTTGCAGGCTTCAAAGGTTATGTGCGCGGCAACGAAAGCCTGCGCGTGGCCCGTTTTGACCTTCCCACACCGCTTCTGGGCATCCGGTTCACTGTGCTGGTGACCGACACCGGCTACGAACTGGTCACGGAGGCGGGCACCAAACTGGGCGAAGGGGTGGTTGGCAAGCCACTGACCTTCAGCTACCAAGGCCATTCGGGTGAACTGCTGATCGCCAAATTGGTGGGCAAGCCTGGCGCAGAGTTTTTTGTGTCTCGCAGCTCTTTGCTGGGCGTGACCCAGCAGCTGCAAAACCAAATGAAAATCACCGAGCAAGGCCGCCAATCGGGCGTCTTGCGCGTCACCCTTGAAGGTGCCAACCCCGATCGCATTGCCCAAATCCTGAATGAAGTGGGCAACCTGTACGTGCGTCAAAACACCGAACGCAAAGCGGCAGAAGCCAAAAAGTCGCTTGAGTTTTTGAACACACAACTGCCTCAGCTCAAAAAACAACTCGAACAGTCCGAAGCCAGCTTCAACCAGTTCCGCACGCAGCAAGGCACCTTCGACCTCGACACCGAAGCCAATGCCTATCTCTCTCAAGTGGTGAGCCTCAAAGTCAAGTTGTTCGAGCAGCAAAGCAAACGCAAAGAACTCGAACTGCGCTACACCGCCAAGCACCCCAGTGTGGAAGCCGTGGACATCAGCATCCGTGACATCAAAACCGAACTGCGTGAAGCCGAAAAGAAAGTCAAAAAGCTCCCCACCATCGAGCAAGACCTGCTGCGCCTGACGCGTGACGTCAAGGTCGACAGTGCCCTCTACACCAACTTGCTCAACAGCGCCCAACAACTGGGTTTGGTCAAAGAAGGCAAGGTCGGCAATGTGCGCATCATCGACAAAGCCGTGGCCCCTGAAAGCGCCATCAAACCCAAGCGCTCGTCCATTGTGGGCATCTCGGCATTGTTGGGCCTCTTGGCCGGTTTGGGCCTGGCCTTTTTGCGCAACAGCCTGCGCCCCGGCATCAAAAACGCCGAAGAACTTGAACACCGCCTGGGCCTGAACGTCTTTGCCACCGTGCCCCTGTCTGCAGCGCAGCAACAGCTCGACATCGACACCATGGCCAAAAAGCCTGGCAGCCACTTGCTGGCCACCCTGCGCCCCAACGAAGCGGCCATCGAAAGCCTGCGCAGCCTGCGCACCGCCTTGCAATTTGCCATGCTCGAGGCCCCCAACAACATCGTGTTGATCACCGGCCCCACGCCCAACATTGGCAAGTCCTTCACCGCGGCCAACTTTGCAGCCGTGCTGTCCGCAGCGGGCCAACGCGTGCTGCTGATCGACGCCGACATGCGCAAAGGCCACATCAACCAGTTCTTTGGTTTGTCACGCGGTTTGGGCTTGTCCGAACTCATCACGGGTACACAAGTGTTGGACAAAGTGCTGCACCGCAACGTGGCCCCGGGTCTGGACTTCATCACCACCGGCACCATGCCCCCCAACCCGGCCGAGCTGCTGATGTCGCCCGCCACACAAGCGCTGTTCAGGAGCTTGTCAGAGCAATACGACCTGGTGTTGGTTGACAGCCCTCCCGTGTTGGCCGTGTCCGACACCGCCATCTTGGCCCCCATGGCCGGCACCACCTTCCTGGTGGTCCGCGCCGACGTCTCGTCACTGGGCGAAGTGCAAGAAGCCGTCAAACGCATTGCGCAATCGGGCGAATCGGTCAAAGGCATCATCTTCAACGGCCTGGACATCTCCAAACGCCGTTACGGCTATGGCTACGGTTATGGCTACGGCTACAAATACAAGCGCTACGGCTACCGTTACCAGTCGTACAACTACGGCCAAGACAAACCGAAAACCTGAATTCCCCCTGTAGGAGCGACGCCCCTGTCGCGATAAGCCTCGCAGACCACAAAGAATCGCCCCGAGGGCGGGGCTCCCACAAAGGCAACCCCCCTGTAGGAGCGACGCCCCCGTCGCGATAAGCCTCGCAGACCACCAACAATCGCTCCCACAAAGGCAATCACCCTGTAGGAGCGACGCCCTCGTCGCGAAAAGCCTCGCAGACCACCACCCATCGCCCCGAGGGCGGGGCTCCCACAAAATGCAGGCACCCTGCCAAACCCACCAACCATGACCACAAGCAACACCCTCTGCATCGTCAGCACGGCGTTCGTGGCTTCATTGCTGTCGGCGGTTTTTTTGGTCTTGACCCAAAAAATCCATGGCCGCTACAGCAATGATGAAACGCATGGCATCCAAAAAGCGCACCGCACCGCCACACCGCGCATCGGTGGCGTCGCCATCGTTGTCGGTTTGATTGCGGCATGGGCTTTGGCCGATCCACAAACACAAGCCATTCTTGGCCCGTTGCTCTTGGCCGGGTTCCCTGCATTTGTATTCGGGCTGGCCGAAGACTTGACCAAAAAAATCGGTGTCATGCCCCGCCTGCTGGCTACTTTTGCGTCGGGCATTTTGGGCTGGTGGCTCACGGGGGTGTCGCTCACCTCGGTGGACATCCCCTTCCTCAACCCCTTGCTCAGCATCACCTTTGTCTCGGTGCTGTTCACCGCTTTCGCCATTGGCGGTGTGGCCAACGGCATCAACATCATTGACGGCTACAACGGTCTGGCCAGTGGTTTTGTCACGCTGGCCCTCATGGGCATCGGCGCCATTGCCTTCGATTCGCAAGACATGGGCTTGACGGTGGCCTGCTTTGCATTGGCCGCGTCATTCTTGGGCTTTTGGTTGGTCAACTGGCCTTGGGGCAAATTGTTCTTGGGCGACGGTGGCAGTTATTTTGGCGGTTTTGCCTTGGCTTGGGCCTGCGTCATGCTCATCGAGCGCGATCCCGAAATCACCGCCTTTGCCCCCTTGCTGGTGTGCATTCATCCTGTGACCGAAGTGTTGTTCAGCATTTACCGCCGGAAACTGCGTCGCACCCACATTGGTCACCCAGACCGGCTGCACCTGCACAACCTCATCATGCGCCGCGTGGTGCGTAGTCGCCTGCATATCAGACCCAGTTTGAGCAACCCTGCTGCTGGCTTGTTGTTGGCACTCATGTCTTTGCCCGCCATTGTGGTGGCCTACGCCGTGCATGACAGCATCGTCTGGGGTGCCAGCATGAGCCTGGTGTTCATGTTGGGCTATGTGAGCCTGTATGCCCGTTTGGTGCGCTTTCACTGGTGCTCGCCCCTGGCCTTTTTGCTGCTCAAGCCCACACGCACCAACTATGCGTGATGTCTTGAGCATGAAGTTTTATTTCCGTTTCCTTTAACCACTTTTCACCAAAGAAGGAGTTTTCTCATGAA
Source organism: Limnohabitans sp. 2KL-3 (assembly GCF_001269405.1). Lineage (NCBI taxonomy): Bacteria > Pseudomonadati > Pseudomonadota > Betaproteobacteria > Burkholderiales > Comamonadaceae > Limnohabitans > Limnohabitans sp. 2KL-3. The sequence continues at coordinate 168,523 of NZ_CXON01000007.1, read as the reverse complement.
AGCAGTCAACAAAAAGCTGGGCCTCTTGGCCATCTGCGCGGGTGCACTCACTTTGGTGGCGTGCGGGGGGGACAGTGCCACTGTGCCGCTCACGCTTCGCGGTGTGGCAGCCACCGGTCTGGCCATCGACGGCGGCAGCGTTGTGGTTCAGTGCGTCTCTGGCACGGGCACGGCCACAACCTTGGCCAATGGTTCTTACAGCGTGACCGTTCAAAACGGCCAAGGCCCTTGCTTGATCACTGTGACCAAAGGTTCAGTGGTGCTTCGCTCCATTTCGCCTCAAACCACCTCAGGCACTGCAGTGGCCAACGTCACGCCTTTCAGTAATGCCATTGTTAACTCCATCGTCGCAGCCAAAGGCGCTGGATCTCCAGCAGCATTGGTCACAGGTGGCTCTTTTGTGCCCAGCAACAGTGATTTGACCTCTGCCGTCACCGCCGTGATTGTGCAAATCAACGAAGCCCTGGCCGCCTTGCCTACCCCCATTGCGCCGTTGAGCCTGACCACCGATTTGTTGGGTCAAGTCGATTACGTAGCGGCTACAGTCAGCTCACCCAGCAGTGGCGACTTGTTGGACAAAGCCATTGACGCCTTGGTCCAAGGTGACGGCGTGACGTTGCCGCCCGCACTGGTGGCAGACATCAACACAGCCACCGACACCGTGGTGGACCCCACCCCCACAGGCGGCACTGGCGGTTTCTAATCCCCCCATGTAGGAGCCCCGCCCCCGGGGCGATGGGTGGTGGACTGCGAGGCTTGATCGCGGCGAGGGCGCCGCTCCTACAAACACATAAATGGCAACCCATGTAGGAGCCCCGCCCCCGGGGCGATGGGTGGTGGTCTGCAAGGCTTGATCGCGGCGAGGGCGCCGCTCCTACAAAAGAAGTGCTCAATCAAACTTAATCGATCTGAATCCTTCAATAAAACGAACTGACCCAACAAAACAAAAAAACACCATGCACCGCAACCCCCTCACCACCAACCCCCACCGGCTCACGCTGTGCCTCACCCTGTGCCTGCACAGCCTGGCGGCCTACAGCCAAACGGCGGGCAGTGAGTTGGCGGGCAACAGCGCCGCTTGGCGCATGTTGTCGCCATCGGGTTACACGGGCAGCATCAACACGCCCAATGCGCATGTGCAAAGTTGGGGGGTGGCCAACTTGGCGTGGACCAACAGCAACCCCGAATACGCCCGCAGCATTGACAAAGGCCACTTTGGCAGCATCAACGCGGGCATCGGTTTGCTGCCAGGTTTGGAAGTGGTGGGGCGTTTGGCGTTTGAGGGCGACCTCAACTGCAATCTTTACAAAGCCGGGTGTGGCGGTGGAGCCCGCGACCTCTCGCTCAGCGCCAAATACCAACTGCCCCTGCAGCTGGGTGACCACACCCGTGTGGCCGTAGGCATGTCCGACTTTGGCGGCGCTGCCACCAACTTCAGGCAAGTCTATGGCGTGGCCACCACCCAGTGGCTCAACACAGAACTGTCTTTGGGCTACAGCCACGCACAGTCCACCCGCGCCTTGATGCATGGGATTTTTGGCAGTGCACGTTTTGCCCTCAGCCCCCGTTTGCACCTGCTGGCCGAACATGACACTCAAGAACGCAGGGCAGGGGTGCAATACCAACACCCCGTGGGCGACCGCAGCAGCTTGCAAGCCGGTTACAGCCGCAAGTGGTCCAACAACACCGGCCAAGAAGCCAACCAGTTACAACTGGCCTGGGTCCTGCACATGGACCGCAGCACGCCCAGACCTGTTACCCAATTTGTAAATCCTGCTTACACGGCAACGGCTGGAACAGCCACCCAGACCGTGGCCAGCACCAGCAGCGCCGCAATCACCGCCCAAACCAGCCCCGTCACCCCAGCCCGCAGCACCGCACCCAAAGCCACCGCCCAGAGCATGGCCCAAGCCCTGCAAAACTTGGGTTATGCCAATGTAAAAGTTGATCACTGGCCATCCAGCGCTGCACACGCGGGCCTGTGGCAAATCAGCGCCGAGTCGCGCACCTACCGCCAAAGCCAAGTCGAAGCCATGGGCCGCGCCCTGGCCCCCTGGGTTTCTGGCGTGCGCCAAAACACCGTGGCAGGCCAAGACCAAATTGCCTTGACCCTGACCTACCAACGCCAGCCCGTCTTGCACGCCCTCGCCCAAGCCAACTGCCTGGCCGCCTGGGCACAAGGTGCCCCCGCTGCCGCATCTGCCACTTGCAACCCCACGGAGCCGCTCACCCTCAGCCGCACCCCCATTGCACAGGCACAAACCCTGCAAGCCGAGCGCGAACAACAAGGCCCCTCACAAATCGCCCAAGCCTCGGCTGGCCCCTCGTGGGCGCCGCAGCTCACCCTCAGCCCCGCCGTGCGCAACACCCTGGGCACCGAGTTCGGCTTGGTTGACTATTCTCTTGCCGCCCAAATGGGTGCCGAAGTCGCCATTGCCCCGGGCCTGTTTTGGCAAGGTGTGTACCTGGTGCCCATCAGCAACAGCAACGACTTTGACAATGGCAAAGTCTTTGGCGACCGGCGCTTTGCCAAAAACCAGTGGCACAACAGCCAGCTGACCTATTGGACACCGCTGCCCTGGGGCCTGAGCGCCCAAGCCAGCATTGGCCAAATCACCCCGGGCGTGACCGGTGCCCAGTGGGACGCCCTGTGGATGAACCCCGACGGCCGCCTGCGCTTGGGCATGAGCGGCGCACGCTACAGCCGCGACGCCTTCACCCGCGAACAACTGCCCCTGTACGGACAAGCCCGCTACTCCATCATTCCCGGTGCTTGGCACGCCGAAGCCACAGCAGGCCAGTTCATGAACGGCGACCGAGGCTTCAAACTCGCATCGGTGCACTGGGCAGGCGACACGCGTGTGGCCCTGCAATACCAAAAAACCGGCGACACCCGCCAACCCAACATGCCCACCCGCAGCTTTGCCGGCATCAACATCAGCCTGCCCTTCGGCCCCAAAGCCGCAGTGCCCATCGGCCCCGTGTGGCTGCGTGCCCAAGACCAATGGAGCTGGGGCGTCCAAACCAAAGTGGGCGAAAGCAACAACAACCTGACCACCGGCTACGGCGAAATCGCCCGCCAACGTCAAGGCCTGTGGAGCGACGTGACCGACCACGACCGCAACGGCCAAGCCGACCTGCAAGCTCAACTGCCCAGGCTAAGAGCCATCCTGGCCACCACCAACTGACCGACATTTTTTGACCTTGTGGGAGCGACGCCCCCGACGCGATAACCCCCGCAAACCAAAACCATCGCCCCGAGGGCGGGGCTCCTACAAAAAAAAACATAAATCGGAACGCGGCCCCAATTTAATTGGCCGAATCCAAACCCCTGTAGGAGCGACGCCCCCGTCGCGATAAGCCCCGCAAACAACCGCCTTCAAACCCAGGCACAAAACCTGTAAATGTTGGTCCCCAAACCACCTACAAAAACTCAATAGTCAGACACAACAGGTCCGACAACCCACAAGCAAAGCGACACCCCGTAGCCCAGCCCCCCCAAAAAAAGCAGACCCCCCAAGACCCGCCACACAGCGCGGCAAGCCTTGGCACGAATCCGCCCCATGACAGAACCCAAAATCTACGTCGCAGGCCACAAAGGCATGGTGGGCTCGGCCATTGTTCGGGCCTTGAAGGCGCAGGGGCACACCCGCTTTGTCACCCGCACCCACGCCGAGTTGGACCTGACCAATCAAGCCGCCGTGCGCGAGTTTTTCGAGAAAGAAAAGCCCGACCAGGTCTATCTGGCCGCTGCCAAAGTCGGTGGCATTCATGCCAACAACACCTACCCGGCCGACTTCATCTACCAAAACCTCATGGTGCAGGCCAACGTCATTGACGCGGCGTTTCAAAACGGTGTGCAAAAACTGCTGTTTTTAGGGTCCAGCTGCATCTACCCCCGCATGGCCGAGCAGCCCCTGCGCGAAGACGCCCTGTTGACCGGCCCCCTGGAGCCAACCAACGAGCCCTATGCCATCGCCAAAATTGCCGGCATCAAACTCTGCGAAAGCTACAACCGCCAATATGGTCAAAGCCACGGCGTGGACTACCGCAGCGTCATGCCCACCAACCTGTATGGCCCGGGCGACAACTACCACCCCGAAAACAGCCACGTCATTCCCGCGCTGATTCGGCGTTTTCACGAAGCCAAAGTCAGTCAAGCCCCCAGCGTGACCATCTGGGGCACCGGCACCCCCAAACGCGAATTTTTGTATGTGGACGACATGGCCGCAGCCAGCGTGCACGTCATGAACCTGCCCAAAGCACTTTATGACCAACACACCAGCCCCATGCAAAGCCACATCAACGTGGGCTATGGCGAAGACGTGACCATTGCCCAAGTGGCCCAAACCGTGGCCCAAACCGTGGGCTACAGCGGCCGCATTGAGTTTGACACCAGCAAACCCGACGGCACCCCCCGCAAGTGGATGGACAGCAGCCGCCTCAACAGCCTCGGCTGGCAAGCCCAAGTCCCCTTGCAACAAGGCCTGGCCCAAGCCTACGCCGACTTTCTGAAGACCCCATAACCCGTAGGTCGGCGGCTTCAGCCCCGACATGACCCCTCAATGACCCACCCCAAAGTCGCCCTAATCACCGGCATCACCGGCCAAGACGGCTCCTACCTGGCCGAATTCCTCTTAGAAAAAGGCTACATCGTCCACGGCATCAAACGCCGGGCCAGCAGCTTCAACACCCAGCGCGTGGACCACATCTACCAAGACCCCCACGTCAGCAACGCCAACTTCAAACTGCACTACGGCGACCTCAGCGACACCAGCAACCTGGTACGCATCATCCAAGAAACTCAGCCCGACGAAATCTACAACCTGGCCGCCATGAGCCATGTGGCCGTCAGCTTTGAAAGCCCCGAATACACCGCCGACGTGGACGGCATTGGCACCCTGCGCATTCTGGAAGCCATTCGCATCTTGGGGCTGGAAAAGAAAACCCGCTTTTACCAAGCCAGTACCAGCGAACTGTATGGCCTGGTGCAAGAAACCCCCCAAAAAGAAACCACCCCCTTTTACCCCCGCAGCCCCTATGCGGTGGCCAAGCTCTACGCCTACTGGATCACGGTGAACTACCGCGAGGCCTACGGCATGTACGCCTGCAACGGCATCCTCTTCAACCACGAGAGCCCGCGCCGTGGCGAAACCTTCGTCACCCGCAAGATCACAAGGGGTCTGGCCAACATCAGCCAAGGCCTGGAAGAGTGCCTGTACATGGGCAACATCGACGCCCTGCGCGACTGGGGCCATGCCAAAGACTATGTGCGCATGCAGTGGATGATGCTGCAACAAGACCAGCCCGAAGACTTTGTGATTGCCACCGGCGTGCAATACAGCGTGCGCCAGTTCATCAACTGGACAGCAGAAGCCCTGGGCATGTCACTGCGCTGGCAAGGCCAGGGTGTTGACGAAGTCGCCTATTGGAACGACCAAGCCGTCATTCGCATCGACCCCCGTTACTTCCGCCCCACCGAAGTCGAAACCCTGCTCGGCGACCCCAGCAAAGCCAAACAAAAACTCGGCTGGGTGCCCGAAATCTCGGTGCAGAAAATGTGCCAAGAAATGATCCAAACCGATCTGATGGAGGCCAAGCGCCACGCGCTGCTCAAGGCCAATGGTTACTCAGTGAACGTGAGTGTCGAATGAAGATTGCCATTGCTGGCACGGGCTATGTGGGCCTGTCCATGGCCGTTTTGTTGGCCCAACGCCACCAAGTGGTGGCGCTGGACATCGTCCCCGAAAAAGTCGCGCAAATCAACCGCCGTGAATCCCCCATTCACGACCTGGAACTGCAAGACCACCTGAGCAACAAGCCCCTGAACCTGGTGGCCACGCTGAACAAAGAGGAAGCCTACCAAGGCGCTGACTTTGTCATCATTGCCACACCCACCGACTACGACCCCGTCAGCCACTACTTCAACACTGGCTCGGTCGAATCGGTCATTCGTGACGTGACTGCCATCAACCCCCAGGCGGTCATGGTCATCAAGTCCACCATACCGGTGGGCTTTACGGCCAAAGCGCGTGAAAAACTGGGCACCAACAACCTGCTGTTCAGCCCCGAGTTTTTGCGCGAAGGCCGCGCCCTTTACGACAACCTCTACCCCAGCCGCATTGTGGTGGGTGAAGACAGCGAACGCGCTCGCCGCTTTGCAAGCCTGCTGCAAGAAGCCGCCCTCAAGCCCGACGTGCCCACCTTGTTCACAGGCTCCACAGAAGCAGAAGCCATCAAGCTCTTTGCCAACACCTATCTGGCCATGCGCGTGGCCTACTTCAATGAACTGGACAGCTACGCCGCCATCCACAATTTGGACACACGCCAGATTGTGGACGGCGTGTGCCTGGACCCCCGCATTGGCCAGCAATACAACAACCCCAGCTTTGGCTACGGCGGTTACTGCCTGCCCAAAGACACCAAACAACTGCTGGCCAACTACGCCGACGTGCCCCAAACGCTCATCCAAGCCATTGTCTCGGCCAACAGCACCCGCAAAGACTTCATCGCCACCGACATCCTCCGGTTTGTACAAACTCAGCAATCTGTAGGAGCGACGCCCCCGTCGCGATCCCCCTCATTACCCCCCATCATCGGCATCCACCGCTTGGTCATGAAAGCAGGCTCTGACAACTACCGCGCCAGCAGCATCCAAGGCATCATGAAACGGCTCAAGGCCAAAGGCATCGAAGTCATCGTTTACGAACCGGCGCTGACCGACACCCACTTCTTCAGCAGCCGCGTCATCACCGACTTGGCGCAATTCAAGGCCGAGGCCCAGGCCATTGTGGCCAACCGCATGACTGACGACATCAGCGATGTGGCGCACAAGGTCTACACCCGCGACCTGTTCGGCATTGACAGCTAAACCACCATGACCCAACGCAACTACAACCCCCGCAAACGCATTCTGGTCACCGGCGGTGCCGGTTTTCTGGGCAGCCACCTCATCGACCGCCTGTTGGCCCGTGGCGACGAAGTGGTGTGTGCCGACAACCTGTTCACCGGCAGCAAACGCAACATCGAGCATGTGCTCGACAACCCCCGTTTTGAGTTCATGCGGCACGACGTCACGTTTCCGCTTTACATCGAAGTCGACCAAATCTACAACCTGGCTTGCCCGGCCAGCCCCATCCACTACCAACACGACCCGGTTCAAACCCTCAAGACCAGCGTGCACAGTGCCATCAACATGCTGGGCTTGGCCAAGCGATTGAATGCCCGTATTTTTCAGGCCAGCACAAGCGAGGTGCATGGTGACCCAGCCGTGCACCCCCAAACAGAAGACTACTGGGGCAATGTCAACCCCATTGGCATTCGCAGCTGCTACGACGAAGGTAAGCGCTGCGCCGAAACCTTGTTTTTTGACTACCACCGTCAGCATGGCCTGGACATTCGTGTGGCCCGCATCTTCAACACCTATGGCCCCCGCATGCACCCCAACGACGGGCGGGTGGTGAGCAACTTCATTGTGCAAGCGCTCAAAGGTGAAGAAATCACCATCTATGGCGAAGGCCTGCAAACTCGCAGCTTTTGTTATGTGGACGACCTGATCGAAGGCTTTATGCGCTTCATGGATGTGCCCCGAGCACAAGAAGGCGGCCCCGGCTACCCCGGCCCCATCAACCTGGGCAACCCCCATGAATTCACCATCCGGCAACCGGCCGAAAAAGACATTCAACTCACAGGCTCGGCTTCTAAGCTTGTTTATATGCTTCTGCCATAAGACGACTCCCTGCAGCGCCAACTAGCCGCCACTGCCCGAGATTCGTCATTCCGAGCAACCATAGCGACGCTGTAATCCATGACCCGTTTAATCAGCTCTACAACATTACCTTAGGCGACCGAACCACCCTCAACGATCTCTACGATCAGATCAAAAGCAATCTGCTTCTCCACGACACCCACCTGCAAGCCACCCAACCCATTTAGCGAGAGTTTCGCTCCGGCGATGTGCGCCACAGCTTGGCTGACATATGCAAAGCGCGGCACCTGCTCGGATACCCGCTCATGCATCGCATAGGGCATGAACTTGGGTTAGCAATATCTTAGTATTCAAATGAACACCTCCAATACCCTCATCATCGAACCCGGCCTTGCCGACAAGCATTACTGGCGTGACCTCTGGCATTACAGGGAACTTTTCTTTGTTTTGGCTTGGCGCGATGTGTCCGTGCGATACAAACAAACGGTCATCGGCTTGGCCTGGGCGCTTATCCAGCCGCTAGCAACGATGTTGGTATTCACCGTCATATTCGGCAAGGTCGCTAAATTGCCCTCGGAAGGCATTGCACCTTACCCTTTGATGGTCTATGCTGGCTTGCTACCTTGGCATTTGTTTGCAACATCCCTCACCGGTGCGTCCGGTAGTTTGATCGGTAACGCCAACCTGATTAGTAAGGTTTACTTTCCGCGCCTGATCGTCCCCACCTCTGCCGTAGTGGTTGCATTTGTCGACTTTATCGTGAGTTTCGTCATCCTCTTTGGGCTGATGATCTGGTTTCAGTACATGCCTAGTTGGCAAATTCTTACGTTGCCATTCTTCATATTCATGGCTTTTCTCGCGAGCTTGGGGCCAGGTCTATGGATCACCGCGTTGAATGTGAAATTTCGCGACTTTCGTTACATCATTCCGTTTATTGTTCAATTTGGCCTTTATGTTTCGCCGGTCGGCTTCAGTTCCAGCGTTGTGTCTGAGGAGTGGCGGTTGCTCTATTCGCTAAACCCGGTAGTTGGTGTTATAGACGGCTTCCGCTGGGCCATTCTTGGTGGCGAATCTAACATTTACCTCCCCGGCTTTGCACTCAGCTGGGGTGTCATTGCCTTTTTCCTGTGGCTGGGGGTACGTCAGTTCCGCAAAATGGAAAAAAGCTTTGCCGATCTGATCTAGCCCGTTGGCAGCGCACTGCCATTCGCCATCACCTCGAACGAAATTCGTTCGTAATCTATTCATATGAAACCATAATCAATGTCCGACAACGCAATCAAGGTCGTGAACCTAAGCAAGTCTTACATGCTCGGCCATAACAACGCCCAAGCAGAACGTTACACAGCATTACGCGACGTGATCGCACAGAATGCCAAAAATCTAGCACGCAAAACCCGCGACATGTTGCAGGGTAAAGCTATCATCCAAGGCGACGAAGTCGAGGAGTTTTGGGCGCTAAACGACATTTCATTTGAGATTAAGCAAGGCGCACGTGTCGGTATCATCGGTCGAAACGGGGCCGGCAAATCAACCCTGCTCAAAATCCTTAGTCGCATCACGGAGCCCACCACAGGTCGCATCCAAATAAATGGTCGCGTTGCAAGCTTGTTGGAAGTCGGCACAGGCTTCCACCCCGAACTGTCCGGGCGCGAAAACATCTTCTTGAATGGTGCCATCCTCGGCATGGCCCGAAAAGAGATTCAGCGAAAGTTTGACGAGATCGTTGCATTTGCGGAAATCGACCGCTTTATCGATACCCCCGTCAAGCGCTACAGCAGTGGTATGTATGTTCGGCTGGCTTTCGCGGTGGCAGCACACATAGAACCCGAAGTGCTCATTGTTGACGAGGTATTGGCTGTCGGTGATGCTCAGTTCCAGAAAAAGTGTATGAGAAAAATGGAAGAGGTTAGCCAAGAAGGTCACACCATCCTCTTTGTAAGCCATAACTTTGCAGCGATTCGTGCCTTATGCGACAGCGCAATCCTCCTTGAGCGCGGCGCGCTCGTAATGCAAGGCGGCGTTGGCGAGGTGGTGGGCGAATACATGAACCGGCTACAGCTTACTGCGGGGCAGTTCAAGCCACTGGTTGCACCGCGCGCAGATGTGCTCTCTATTCGGCTTTGCAATGCAGCGGGGCACGAACTCCAGTCGATCAACACTGACACCGAAATTTATTTTACGATCACCTACCAGGTCAAAGAGCCTGGTAGGGTAAACATGGTGCTGAACCTGTCAAAAGAAGGCGCCTTTGTGTTCCAGAGTATAAACAACCATGACCCGAGCTACGCCTTCCCCAAAAATTCAGGAATATATATTAGTACCTGTCGGCTACCAGCAGCGTACTTGAACAACGGGGTTTTTGTCCTCAGCATGACAGTTTTTGAGGATAACTTTGAAAACCCAAGGACATTCTTAGAAATCATGTCATTTGTTGTTGATGATGCTCCAAGTGTTCGAGGCGATTATTTTGGTGGTTTGGTTGGGTGCACGCGCCCGCTGCTGGATTGGCGCACTCAGTGTTTGGAGATTTCAAATGTCTGACATGATCGTCAAACAATCGTACTGGGATGATGCGTACTCCAAGTACGCCTTTAGTAGAGTGCACGATTCTGATCCGACGCGACAGCTTATCAAAAAAATTGTTCCATTAGCAACAAATAATCAAACAGCTTTTGAATTCGGCTGTTTTCCAGGTAGATATTTACTTGAACTTGGAAAACTTGGTTATACAGTCAGCGGATGCGACCAAACGCCACGAGTTGAAATAGAACTTTCAGACTGGATGAGTGACAACCAGGTAGCAATTGGTCAATTTTATCGTTGCAACTTTCGGGATACACCAAAAAATAAATACGACGTGGTATCGTCATTTGGTTTCATTGAACACTTCAAAGACTACCCTGATGTTTTTCATCTTCATTTCGACTTGGTGAAGCCGGGTGGGCTCGTATTGGTACAGTTTCCAAATTTCAGGGGTTCAGTTCAACACACTTTGCATCGACTTTTCGATCGTGATAATCTCAGAAATCATGTAATTGATTCAATGAACTTAAAGTATTATCAAGATATAGCCAAAAGCTACGGCACTGTCTTGTTTTGCGATTTCTATGGTGGATTCGACTTCTGGATTGATGACTTTAAAGGTAGGAATGGCTGGCTACGGGCGCGCGCACTGAAAATTTTCCAAAGGACTTCAAAAGTCTGGCCGCAGATTCCAACATCGCCAACTTGGGCACCCTACGCCGCAATTTTAGTGAGAACGCCTCAATGAAAGTAGCAATTCTGTTCATTTGCACTGGCGACTATTGGCGATTCTGGGAGGGATTTAGGCAGTCGGCTGACAAGTTCTTTATGACAGACTGTGAAAAGAGTTACTTTGTTTTTTCGGATAAATCAAGGGTGGATTTTTCAGGTGCCGATATCGTAGTCCCCCAGGACAATCTAGGTTGGCCATTAAATACGCTTCAGCGGTTTAGGATGTTTGGACGTATCAAATCAGAACTTAGTACGTTCGATCGTTTGGTTTTTTTGAATGCGAATTGTCAATTCTTAAAACCAATATCAGGTATTGAATTTTTTGGACAAGATACTGACATTGTTGCGTGCCACCACCCTGGCTTTTTTAACAAACAACCAGAACAATTTACTTATGAACGCCGTCTGGACTCGACAGCCCACGTGAGCGATGGTAAGGTTTATGTTGCTGGTGGATTGATGGGCGGTACGTCGACCGCGTTTATCAAAGCATGCGAAGAATTAGATCAAAATATTGAATCAGATTTCGACAAAGGTCTGCTCGCCTTATGGCACGACGAGAGTCATTGGAATGCGTTCATCAATCAACGCGCATCTGCACTAGGGCTGCGCGTTCATTTCCTCAACCCAAGCTACCTGTACCCCGAAGGCTGGCACATCCCCTTCGAGCCGCGCATCCTGTTGCGCGAGAAGAGTGCACTGATCAACGTGCAGAAGATCAAGGGGACCAGACATGGTGCTGTAACCACACAGACTGGGGCGGCACTGCACCGGCGTGTCGCCAAACGTATTTGGACATGGTTGAAAGCTAAGCCATTTACGAACTCAACACACCGCTAAGTGCAACGCGTTATCAATCGAGAGGTTCCCGACTGTACAGATATTGCAGGATATTTCCAAAGTTGGCGCTACCTTGATTCCGCCATTGCGCGCTGTTGGTACAACTTCCGACAGAACGCGGTTGTCGAGGGTAGGTGGTTCAGCGCGACAGCAGAGTCATCCTCTGGACGCAGTTCACATTCACTATGGTGACTTCATGGAGAAGTACCGCCAACGTTACTACGTAGCATGCCGTTCTTATTAAGCCAGGTCCATGGCCTCGTTGCCGACATCCATCGGGTGTTGGTTTCCACAAACAATTCAAGTCCAGTACTTATGGGACGTTGTGGTACTGATGGGCACATGGGAATACACCGAAATAAAAAAATTAGGCGGATTCAAGTACGAACTGCAACACAGTTTAACGAGGCGTGAAACACCTCGTGGGGTGTCTTGAATCCCAGCCTCATTCTGGGGTGGTGATTCAATCTGTTCTCGATCATTGTCAACTACTCATCGGTGAAAGTTTCAATGCGCCGCCTCTTGGGACTGTATTAGCGCAGCAAACCATTGAAGTTCTCGTTGCTGCCGCGCTCCCAGCTGCAATACGGATCGGCAAAGTAGGTTTGGATGCCAAGGCGCTGATCGATGGCCTGATGATCGGCAAAGTCCATGCCGTTGTCTACCGTCAAAGTCTTCACCCGTGAGAACAAGGGCTTGAGTTTGGCTTCAATGGGCCGGCCCACCAAATGAGCTGACTTGTTGGGTACTTTGGAAAACAATGCAAAGCCGCTTTTGCGCTCCACCAGTGTCACGATGGATTGTTTGTGAGGCGCGCCAGTGACAGTGTCACCTTCCCAGTGGCCCACTTGCTTGCGATCTTCAATGTGGCTTGCTCTCACGCTGTTCGGGCGGCGGTACAGGATTTGCCCGCGTCTGTCACGTCCGCACAGGTGGCGTTTTCGCCGGGGCTTTTGGCTGCGCAGGTGTGTGTTCAAATCACCACCGGCAGGTTTGTTCGCATACACATGCAAATAAATTCTCTCCTGGCAGACAGCTACCTTGCATGCAATCTGCTCGGGGCTCCATTGAATGACCAGATAGAAATCGACAACGGCCCAGACCTTGGAATCTACACGGCGGGCATTACGGCTGCGCTGTGCCCGCTCAGACGCTTTGGCGCAGGCTTGTTCGGCTCTATACCCGCGCTGGCCATGCCCACGGCTGGGTTCGCGGCTGATGGTGCTGCGGTTCCTGCCGAGTAATCGGGCGATCTCGCTGATGGTCTGTTTGGCTTTCAAGAGGCTGTGAGTTTGGTATCGTTCTTCTCGGCTGAGGTGTTTGTACATCTGGCAACTTGGACTTGGAGGTTTGAATGACCATGATGCCTTGACATCCTAAGTCACCCATTACCGAGTTCATCTTTGTTGCACTTCGCTGTTGAATCCGCCTTACCAAAAAACTTCTGTCTGGGAAATTATCTTGATCAATAATGGAAGCAAAAAAAAAGTGATCGCCAAAATATATGGTGGCTTAGGTAATCAGTTGTTTCAATACGCTACTGGCAGACGACTTGCTTTTATAACAGAATCAGAATTGCTTTTGGATATAACTTGGTTTACAAGAAAAAAAAATGGCGGCACAACACGAAAATATGAATTAGGTGCATTACCAATTAATGCAAGAATATGTTCTGGTTATGAAAATATAATTTGCAGATTGACATATAGTGGTTTGGCAAGAAGAATGGGAATTAAAACTCCTTTTGAATTGGTTCTGGATAATGAGAAAGGTGTATTTTCAGGGAGCGTATTAAATATGGAATCTGGAATATTGTTGTATGGTCACTGGCAAAGTGAAAAGTATTTTGAAGATGTGGCTGATTTAATAAGATCGGAGTTGCAAGATTTCTCTTGTTTTGATAATCGAGATAAAGACGTAGTTAATAAAATTAAAAATACCAATTCTGTGGCAATACATGTAAGGCGTGGGGATTATGTCACTTCACCAGATGCAGCGGCAACACATGGGATATGCCCCTTGTCTTATTATGCTAAAGCAGTAAAATTTATATCAAAAAAAGTAAATAATCCGTGTTATTTCATATTTTCGGATGATCCTGATTGGGCGATGAATAATTTGAAAACAGTAGGTGGGGAGGTATTCATTATGCGCAATAATTTGGATAATCCAATTGTGGATTTAAATTTAATGGCATTGTGCAAGCATCAAATTATTGCTAATAGTAGTTTTAGTTGGTGGGGAGCTTGGTTGAATACTAACCCTATGAAAATTGTTATCGCGCCAAAGCAATGGTTCTTAAATGATAAAATAAAATCGAGTGATTTGATTCCTGATGCCTGGGAGAAACTATGAACATTGTATCTGATAATAAGTTGCTACCACTTGTATCCGTAGTTATGCCTGTTTTTAATTCAGAGAAATTTCTTGTTTCTTCAATACAAAGTGTGTTGAATCAATCTTACGATTGTCTTGAATTTCTTATTATTAATGATGGCTCAACTGATGGCAGCGAAGAGATAATATTGTCGTTTACTGATCCTCGAATTAGATATATTAGATTGGATATTAACGTTGGTCTTGCGGCAGCTTGTAATATTGCAATTGATATGGCTAAAGGGGCGTATATAGCACGGATGGACTCAGATGATATTTGTGAATCGAATCGTCTAAGTGATCAGCTTGAATTTTTAGAAAATAGTGATATTGATATTTGCGGAAGTGCTATGTCGATCTTTGGAGAAACTTATAAAGGTGTGCGATCCTATCCAGTTGATGACGTAGATATTCGGATTCATCTTCTATTTGGTAATCCTATTGCGCATCCGACCGTAATGGGTAAGACGACTATTTTTAAGGCGCATAAATATAATCCCGATAATAGAGTGGTAGAAGATTATGAGTTGTGGTTGCTAATGGCTTTAAATGGGGTAAAATTTGGTAATCTTCAACACCCATTAGTTAGATACCGCGTCCATTCGGAGCAAGTATCGAGTTTGCACTCGTCCCCTCAATTGAACGAAACTCGTTCGAAGGCTTTTTGTTTCGCTTTGACTCAAGGGGATTTGCACAGTTTGATTCCAGATTTATATCCAGTTGTTTATGCGGAGAGAAGATCTATATCCTTAGATGAATTTTTCAATTTTCTATTGGCAGTTTCAAAAATTATCGAAAGCCGGAATGCTAATGGTGATATTTTGAAAATATTTTGGGTGAATAATTTTAGACGAATATTTCCTATGAATCCAATTACTAGTATTAAATCAATTAATTTAGCTAGAAGACTTAAATTGGATTTATCTTTTACAAAATATTTGGCGGCGTTTTTTCAAGGGCTTTTATTTTCTGATTGTGAGTCCCGATTTTACAGGGTTGTTGAGTTTTATATTAGAAAGCGTCGAGCTGATCGGTAAATATTTTCAGTAATTTTTTTATTAATTTCAATCCTTGAAAAAAGAGATCCTCATCATTTCCGGCTACTGGCCAACAAAGAGTAATTCGATTTCTGGAATCTTTGTTGTACAGCAAATACGAGCATTGGTACGGGCAGGTTGCAGAGTGACTATAATCTGCCCAATTTCATTTGGACGAGGAGACAATTTGAAGTCGATTCAGAGTCTTGGGCTAGCGGATTCCGATGTGGAGCTAATTAAGGTTGTTGTATATAGACTTCCAGAGATAATTTCTTCGTGTTCATTTTGTATCAAAATAAATATTTTTATCAATGGCGTGGTACTGAGTCGCGCTTTGCGTTTGTTGGTACGATCCAGGGTATTTTATGGCTGTTTGGTCCATGGCATTCGATATGCAGGGCTTAGCATTGCAACATGGGCACGATGGTTAAAATGTAAAAAAGCAATTGTTGTGCACGGAGTCGATCCGTTTATTGCGAAGAACATAATTCATCAGGAAGTTCTGTTTTTCTGCAAGAATTTGGTTGCGGCGAGCGACGCGATCGTTTTGGTTGGCAGACCATTGCTGGCACAGGCTGCAGCGTTGAAATTTCCTTCTAGTAAAATTCATGTTGTGGCAAACGGCACGGATCTGCCTTTGTTAACCACTATAAGCAATACCCAGCGGCGAATCGATGCGGTTAGACGCATTGTTAGTGTTTCGAATTTAGTACGACTAAAGGGCATCGACGATAACATGCGTGCGCTGGCTGCGATTGCAATATTTCGACCTGATCTAAAGTGGGAGTACCGAATAGTCGGTGACGGGCCTCAACGTGAAGCGCTCGAAAAATTGTCTTCGGATCTAGGAATTGATTCAAAGGTTAAGTTTTTGGGCAGAGTTGCATACGAAACAACAATGCAGGAAATCGCGGATTGCGATGTGTTTTCTCTCCCAAGTTGGGGCGAAGCCTTTGGCATCGTTTACCTAGAAGCAATGGCCCGAATGCGACCCGTTATTGGTTGTTTAAATAATGGCGCTGCTGATATTTTTGCGGATGGAGTTGAGGGGCGACTTGTCCCGCCGAAAGATGTAACGGCACTGGCGTCTGCATTGATGCAGCTTATTGGTAACCCGGCGCTTTGCGCTGAGATGGGCCAAGCTGGCAGGACGACCGCCGAGACGATGAGTTGGGATGCAAACGCAAAGCAGATGCTCAGCTTGCTAAGTTTTGGTGACCTAGGGATGCCTGATGCCGATTAGAGATCTTCTATTTGTCTTAACGATGATCGTCATGCGTGTAGTGTCCGAGCCAACAGCCAACGCAAGTTTCCTGCTTTTAGCCGGATACGCATTGTTAGGTCGTTCGCAGGCCATTAAGGCGCTTGCCTTGTCGTGGCTTTTTTCCATGCTAAACCCCACTCTTGTGGCGGCGACCACTTTTGCTTCAACTGGTCGATTTCTAATAATCGGCGCTGCAGCGCTGTCTGTGCTGTCGCGAAGCGGTCTTTTGGGCAAGAACCGCCAGATCTCTCTGATGACTTTTGCCACCCTCATTCTCGGTCTCCTGTTGGTGGTGCACTCGTTAGTTGTAAGTCCCTTTGCCGATGTCTCGATTCTCAAGGCAATTTCATGGACGTTGGTTACGACAACCTTGCTAGCTGCATGGGGCGCTTTGAATGTAAATGAGCGCGCTGTCCTGACGAACCAGATGTTTAACGGCCTCATCCTTGTATTAATTTGCAGTTTGCCGCTTTTGGCACTGCCACAGGGGTATTCTCGCAACGAAACAGGCTTCCAGGGCGTATTGGGTCATCCCCAGGCGTTCGGCCCCACCATGGCGCTGCTGGGCGTCTGGGCGGCTGCCGGAATGTTAGGCGACAGGCGGCCGCCCTGGTGGCGCGTGCTTCTGACTGGCGCATGCCTGCTGCTTATCGTGTTGTCAGAGGCACGCACTGCGGGTGTGGGGATGGTGCTGGGGTTTGCAATGGCGGTAGTGCTGGTGCCAATTTTGTCGCGCCAGCGCATACGGGTGATGTTTCATGGTCTGCGCAGCCCGCGACTATATATTGTCCTTACAGGCGCGGTGATCGGTGGGTTACTTTCGGGTGTAGCACTAACGGATCGGATAGGCAGTTACATCGACAAGCGGGGTGGGGGTGGGAGCGTTCTGGATGCTTACCAGACGTCCCGTGGTGCGTTGTTGAATACGATGGTTGACAACATCGAAGCAAACCCGTGGAAGGGGATCGGTTTTGGAATTGCCAGTAATCCAAGTGAAATGATCATTGAGCGAGAATCAGTTTTTGGACTGCCATCGGGTGCGCCTATTGAAAAGGGTGTGCTGCCCTATCAGGTAGCGGAAGAAGTTGGCCTATTGGGAGTTGTATTTGTCTTGCTGTGGCTGGGCATGGCAATTAAGAGGGCAAGTCGTGTTTCGGTTACGAGTCTTGCGATGGCGTTGACAGTGTTGATGCTCAATATGGGCGAGTCCACTTTCTTTTCGCCGGGTGGCATGGGTTTGATGCCACTCATCTTGTTTACTTGGGCTGTTTCTGTATCGCCTACCAATAGGCAGGGCTGACAATTGCGAGAAATATGGTTCTGGCAGGGGATTGTAAGCCCGCACATGGCTGGCTTGGCCGTTGCACTGGCGCGTTTGGGCTGCAAGGTTAATTATGTGGCTAAAGAGCCCATGTCGGGTGACCGCACTGTTCAAGGTTGGGTTACGCCCGAATTACCTGGTGTAGCACTTTCTTTAGCGACTAATCACGAAGTCGTTCGAGAAATCGTTGCCGACTTGTCGTTGGAATCCGTGCATATTTGTCAGGGCATTCGTAGCAATGGTTTGGTGGCTGTAGCCCAACGCGCTTTGGCCCAGCGCGGGCTGCGTCAATGGGTGTTGATGGAAAGTGTGGACGACTCTGGCTGGCGGGGAGTCGTGAGGCGACTTGAATATCGGCGCCTTTTTATGCAAAGACTGCAACAATTAGAGGGTTTTTTGGCCATTGGGTACCGCACGCCCGCTTGGGTGACCGCGCGGGGCGTGCCGCCAGATCGCGTTTTTCCCTTTGCCTATTTTTTGCCCGATGTGCCATCGTTGCCGAATGGCCTCCAACGAAAGCCGGGCCCCTACAGGTTTGTTTTTGTCGGGCAATTGATATCTCGCAAGCGCGTAGATTGGTTGATAACCGCGCTTGCTCAATTGGCTGATCGATCCTTTGAGTTGTGGGTTGTGGGCGTTGGCCCCGAAGAGCAAGCTTTACGGTCGCTGGCGTGTAGGGCGCTGGGTGACCGGGTGCGTTGGTTGGGCCAGTTGCCATTGCCTGAGGTGCCCTCCTTGATGGCGCAGGCCGACTGCCTAGTCTTGCCCAGTGTGCATGATGGCTGGGGGGCGGTGGTGTCTGAGGCCCTGATGGTCGGTACCCCGGTAATTTGCAGTGACGCCTGCGGTGCGGCGGGTGTGGTGCACGCGAGCGGAATTGGGGGGGTGTTCCCAAAAAATGAGCTGTTTGAATTGCGGGTGTTGCTGAACGATCAATTGGCTTACGGTTGCGTGACTGCGCAAGCTCGATCACACCTTGCCGCCTGGGCAGCGTGCCTTGGCGCTGTTGTTGGCGGACGCTACTTGCTTGAAATTCTGGCCACAAAAAAAACAGGGCGTATTGCTCCGCCAGCTGTGCCTTGGCTACGAGACCGGCGTTGGTGACCGTCATGAGTTTCCCTGTTTTCCATCTCGTGGCCGGTCTCCACCCTAGTGCTGGTGGTCCATCGCGCACGGTTGTGCAACTTACCGATGCACTGGCCAAGCACCAAGCTCTTGAAATCACCTTGCTCACCCAAAGTTTTATCAGTGACCCTTCAGCGCCTTCTGCAGCCAACGTTAATCGGCTTACGATCGAATCTCCGTCGCGTCTCGCGTTGCGTTTTGGCCTGCCAGTGCGCTCTGAACTGGCACGATTGAAAGGAGGGCATACCCCGGCGCTTTTCCACAGTCATGGGCTTTGGACGCCGGTTAACCACTGGGCTTCTGTTGTGGCACGTCAGCGGGGCATCCCGTTGATTCTTCAGCCACGGGGCATGTTGGAGTCATGGGCACTAAACCACAAAGCGATGAAAAAGAAAATCGCAATGACGTTGTTTCAGCGGCGCGATCTGGTGTCTGCCAAGCTGTTCATTGCTACAGCCGACATGGAATATGAAAGCATTCGGGCGCTTGGCTTGCGCCAATCGGTGGCCGTGATACCTAACGGCGTGCTGTTTTCGCCGACAGCTGGCTTAGGTAAAGAAGCTGCTGCGCCCTTGCCTAAGATGCGAGAGCGAAAAGCCTTGTTTCTTTCGCGCGTGCACCCAAAAAAAGGGATTCTCAATTTGGTCAATGCCTGGGCTGCGGTGGCGCCTCAGGGTTGGCGGCTGCAGATTGCCGGGCCGGACGAAGGTGGTCATCTGGCCGAAGTAATGGCGCTTGCGCGCAAATTATGCATTGATCATGCAGTTGAATACCTCGGTGAGTTGGCTGGTGAAGCCAAAGCGCTGGCGTACTTGGATGCGGACCTGTTTGTGCTGCCCACTTTCAGCGAGAATTTTGGAGTTGTTGTCGCCGAGGCACTGGCTCACGGCTTGCCCGTTATTACTACCCGAGGCGCCCCCTGGGCAGATCTGGAAATTTTTGAATGCGGCTGGTGGATTGATATTGGCGTTGATCCGCTTGTGGGCGTGTTGCGTGAAGCCATAGCGTTGGGTGATAACGAGCGTCGAGCGATGGGCGCGCGTGGTCGTGAGTATGTGCGCCGCTACGATTGGGCCGATATTGCCCGGCAGACGCTTGACGTTTACCGCTGGGTGCTAGGGCAAGGGGCACAGCCTAACTGCGTGCGAACTGACTGACTTTACATATGACCCAAGAAACTCGCCTGCATACGCTATCAATAGGCAACAAACTCGCCCGTAGTTTGTGGCAAATCGTCTGGCTCATTCTTTACAGGCCAACGCCTCGGCTCTTGCACCCATGGCGCTGCCTGCTACTGAGACTCTTCGGCGCCAAGCTTGGCAAGGCGGTGCATCCGTATCCATCTGCCCGCATCTGGGCACCCTGGAACCTAGTAATGGGCGATCACGCTTGCTTAAGCGAGAGTGTCGATTGCTATTGCGTGGCCAAAATTTACATTGGCGCGCACACCACAATCAGCCAATACAGCTTTCTGTGCACTGCAAGCCATGACCACACCCTAGCGGCAATGCCGCTGGTGGCCGCGCCCATCACCATTGGTGAACGGGTATGGATTACGGCTGATGTCTTTGTAGGGCCTGGGGTGACGATTGGCAACGGTGCGGTCGTTACGGCACGCTCGAGCGTGTTCGGTGACTTGCCGCCCTGGATGGTAGCGCGGGGCAATCCGGCGGTACCAGTAAAGCCGCGAATTTTTGACGAGAAGAACAATGAATACAAATGAAATCAATGGATATCGCTGGAACAGTGCAGCGCTCACTTGCGCACATGACTATCTTTTACCTACCCTGATGAATGAGATGGCACGGTTAAAGGAAGGCTCAATAGCGGGGGGGCGAGTTTTTGAATTGGGTTGCGGTAATGGCAGTGTGGCGAACGTGCTGGTGCAACAGGGTTGGGATGTGACCGGTGTTGACCCGTCCAGCGAAGGCATTGCCCAGGCCAATGCGAAATGGCCGCAGCTCAAGCTTTTTGCGGGCTCGGCTTATGACGACTTGGCGGCACGGTTTGGGTGCTTTCCGGTGGTGACGAGTCTGGAAGTGGTGGAGCATGTGTATTTTCCTCGTCATTACGCCGCCACGCTGTTTTCGTTACTGGAGCCCGGGGGCACCGCGATTGTGTCCACACCGTACCACGGCTACTGGAAGAACCTGGCAATGGCCTTGACCGGCAAGATGGATGCACACTTTACTGCGTTGTGGGATCACGGTCATATCAAGTTCTGGTCAGTCAAGACGCTAGGCGAACTGCTGCGTGAGGCAGGGTTTGTAGACATTCGCTTCGAGCGAGTGGGGCGCGTCCCGGTGCTTGCTAAGGCGATCATTGCCATTGCTCGGAAGCCATGAAACTGGTCGCCGTCATCCTGACCTTTAACGAAGAGCAACACTTGGCCCGGTGCATTGCCAGTCTTGAGGGCGTGGCAAGTGAGGTGGTGATTGCGGACTGTTTTTCAACCGATGCCACCTTGAAAATTGCGCGCGCGCAAGGTGCGAGGGTGATCCAGCGTGAATGGGTGAACCACGCCACTCAGTTTAACTGGGCGCTGACTCAGCTTGATGCGGGAACAGACTGGGTGTTGCGCATCGATGCGGATGAAATGCTGACATCTGAGTTAATCGCGGAGATCAAAGCGCGCTTGCCAGACCTTGCACAGGAGATTGAGGGTGTGTATTGCAGCCGTCGCATGACGTTCCAGGGGCGGTTGATGCGCCACGGTGGGGTTTTTCCGGTGCGGGTGATGCGCCTGTTTCGCCATGGTCGTGGTCAGTGTGAGAACCGCTGGATGGACGAGCACATCAAGGTGGCCGGCCCCACGGTGGATTTCAAAGGCGAACTGATTGACGACAACCTCAATTCGTTGACTTGGTGGACCGACAAGCACAACAAATATGCCAGCCGTGAGGCGGTGGATCTACTGAACCTGCAGTACCACTTTATGCCACACGACTCGGTGGCCAACCTGCGTGGCGGCAAGCAGGCAGGCGTCAAGCGCTGGGTGAAAGAGGTCGTCTATGCCCGCTTACCGGGTGGCTTCAGGGCGTTCGCCTACTTCCTTTACCGCTATGTGATTCGGCTGGGATTTTTGGATGGCCAAGCGGGTACGGCGTTTCACTTTCTGCAGGGGTTTTGGTACCGGTACTTGGTGGATGCGAAGGTAGCAGAGGTCAAACGCTACATGCGTGATACTGGTTCGGATGTATCAGTGGCTATAGAGCAGGTTTTGGGTGTCAAGGTCAATAAATCCTAATCAAGAAGTTGTGAAAATCTCCATCATCACAGCCACCTACAACTGCGATCAGACACTGGGCGATTGCTTGTCTTCTGTGGCTTCCCAGACCTACGCCAACCGTGACACGTCGTCATCGACGATGCCAGCCAAGATGGAACTTTGGGTGTGTTGCAGGTCTGCTGCAGTCAACTGGCCGTGTTGTTGAGCGAGCCTGACCGTGGCATTTACGACGCGCTGAACAAAGGCATTGCACGCGCCAGAGGCGATGTGATTCGTTTCTTGGATGCCGACGATGTGTATGCCAGCCCCGAAGTGTTGGCCCATGTGGCACAAGCGTTTTCCGATCCTGCGGTGTTTGCGGTCTATGGAGATTTGCACTATGTGCGCAACGACGATATGAGCCAGTTGGTGCGGGTGTGGCAAAGCGCGGTGTTTACACCGCAGCGCTTAGCTTGGGGCTCGAATTCATGGCTCAACAGACTTCAATCTGGTCGTCATAGCCCTGACCTTTGGAGAGCTTCCTTAAACGAAGCGGATTTAATTGAAAGCCATCTCTTGGTGAATGATGATCTTTGTTATTTCCCCGCACAGCAGGATACCTCGCATTGAAAACTACCCACCAGTATTCCACCTACCGCCCTGACGTAGATGGTCTGCGAGCGGTTGCCGTGTTGGCAGTGCTTATCTACCACGCAGGTTTTTCAGTTATCCCTGGCGGTTACGTGGGTGT
The DNA here is from genome assembly GCF_001269405.1 of Limnohabitans sp. 2KL-3. NCBI lineage: Bacteria > Pseudomonadati > Pseudomonadota > Betaproteobacteria > Burkholderiales > Comamonadaceae > Limnohabitans > Limnohabitans sp. 2KL-3. The sequence goes on along the minus strand of NZ_CXON01000007.1, from coordinate 145,635 downwards.
GGACATTTTCTTTGTGATTTCTGGGTTCGTGATCACGAGTGCCGTGCAGCCTGATTTGGCATCTGGGCGTTTTAATTTGCGTGACTTTTATGAGCGACGCATCAGGCGCATCTTTCCGCCACTGTTTGTCATGGTCGTGGTGAGCTTGGTACTGGGCTGGATGGTGCTGATGCCAGACGACCTGAAGCGCTTGGGTCAAAGCAGCGTGGCCAACGCAGCTTTTTTGTCCAATTTCTATTTTTTGAAAGATTCCGGCTATTTTGGTGCCACTGCGGCCGCCAAACCGCTGCTTCACACATGGTCGCTAGCGGTCGAGGAACAGTTTTATTTGCTACTGCCTTTGTACATGTTGTTGTTCAAGCGTTGGTCTGCAGACGTAATGCGTTGGTTGACGCTGTCGCTGTTTGCGTTGAGTTTGTTACTGGCAGCCGTCGCCACCTACTTTGAGCCTACCTTGAGTTTCTTCTTGTTGCCCACCCGAGCTTGGGAACTGTTGGCCGGGGTGATGTTGGCGCAAGGCATGGTGCCCTCGCCGCGCAGTGCCAAGGATGAATGGGCGCGCGCGCTGCTCGGCATTTTTTTGATTGCTTATGCCCTGTTGGCTTATTCTGAAAAGACGGTGTTTCCGGGTTTGGCGGCGTTACCCCCGGTCTTAGGAGGCATGTTGATCATTTCAGCTGGAATGCGAAGAGAGGGGCGCGCAAATGCCTGGTTAGCTAGCCGAACGATGGTGTTTTTAGGGCAAATTTCTTACCCGCTGTACCTCTGGCACTTTCCATTGTTGGGGTTCGCTGGCTATTTGAGTTTGAGAGGGTTGGGGGTGGCTGAAACGCTGGCCGTTTATGCCATTATTGTGATCTGTGCTTTGGTGTCTTGGCGCTTTGTGGAGCAACCGGTGCGAACGCGGCGTGTGTTCTCAGGACAACGAGCCCTTTTCGGTTTTGGGTTGGTTTGTATTGTGGTCACGTTATTGGCTGGGTTGGCACTTCATTTTGGGCGCGGCATGGAGTCGCGGTTTAGCGGTGACCAATTGAAACTGGTGCGTGGCATGACGGATCGGCTGGCCGATAAAGGCTGCATGGTTTTGTCGCCAGTTCAGGTTGCTAGCGGCAATGTTTGTCGGCTAGGCTCCAAGGTAGCCGGTCTGCCAGATACTTTTCTATGGGGTGACTCGCACGCAGAGGCCTGGGCACCTGGTTTTGCCGAACAGGCTGAGCGAACGGGCAAGGCGGTGTTGTTTGCGGGCCAGCATGGTTGTGCCATTGGTCAACATTTTTTGGATACAAGTTGGGCCGGAAAAGAATGCGCAGCTTTCGATAAGACGATGTTGGATTATTTGCTTGCTCAAACGTCAATCAAGCAAGTGGTGTTGGTGTCACGCTGGACAGCGTTACGAACAGCAAAGCAAGCTGAAGAAGTAAATGGTCGCCTTGTTCCTACGGCTGAACAGGCGTTAACGCGAGTTGTGACACAACTGGTTAATGCAGGTAAACAAGTGCGCTTGGTGGGGCCGGTGCCCGATGCCAAAACATTGGTGCCCAGAGCTCTGTACCTCAAGTCACTGGGTTTTGCTAAAGAATTTGAAGTGCGCCAGCGCTTGGATGAGTTTGAATCGGTACAAAAAAACACCTTGGTTACGTTGCGCAATTTGGCTAACCAGCAGGGGGTTTCCTTGACATTGCCCCATCTCGAGCTGTGCAAAGAGGGCTTGTGCGCTGTAGAGCAAGATGGCTACCCGCTTTATTTTGACGATAACCACCTTTCTACCCACGGTGCAAGGCTGGTGATGACTTCGCCAAGAATGTGATGTGTAGCCTGAAGATCAATTGGCTACGCTTTTTTTGTAAAAATTTTGAAAATCTCCATTATCACAGCCACCTACAACTGTGCTCAGACCCTGGGCGATTGCTTGTGTTCTGTGGCTTCGCAGACCTATTCCAGCCGTGAACATGTTGTCATCGACGGTGCCAGTGAAGATGGCACCTTGGATGTGTTGCAGGCCAGCCGCAGTCAACTGGCCGTGTTGTTGAGTGAGCCAGATCGCGGCATTTACGATGCGCTTAACAAAGGCATTGCACGCGCCAGCGGCGATGTGATTGGTTTCTTGCATGCCGACGATGTGTATGCCAGCCCCGATGTCTTGGCCCATGTGGCAAAAGCTTTTGCCGATCCGGCGGTGTGTGCGGTTTATGGTGATTTGCACTACGTGCGCAAAGACAACATGAGCCAGGTGGTGCGGGTGTGGCAAAGCGCGGTGTTCACACCGCAGCGCTTGGCATGGGGCTGGATGCCGCCCCACCCAACACTGTATGTGCGTAAAGATTGGTACGAGCGTATTGGCGGGTTTGACACCCGTTACCGCATTGCAGCGGATTACTTCAGCATTTTGCAAATGTTCAGCCAGCCCGATTTCAAAGCCGTGTACCTGCCGGTGGTGTTCGTCAAAATGCGCTTGGGCGGTGCTAGCAACCGGTCTCTCAAAGCCATGGTGCGCAAGAGCCGCGAAGACTGGAACGCCTTGCGCCGAACCGGTGTGGGTGCATTCGGTGGGGTAGGGGCTTTGGTCTGGAAAAATTTGAGCAAGTTGGGGCAGTTCAAATAATTTGACTATTAATCATTTTCGACGTTTTTCTTAATCGTTTTTTCGTAAATCTGGGTAGATCCCAGTTTTGATGTCAATGCCGCCTTTGGACAGCTTTGTTGTTTTCTGGTCTTGATATGTTGATTCATCATAAAAATTAACTTTACTTTGTATAAATTTCGTGTTTTTCAATTACAAATATAATAAAATTAATCTAGATGGGTATTTTAAATGCAGGTCATTTATCTGTAATATAAAAATACTCGTATATTAAGATATCACATGTGCGCAATTATTGGAATGGGCAGTACTGCCCATGGGCCTGATCGACGCTGGTTAGCCCGGGGTCGGGACGCGATGACACATCGCGGACCCGATGACGCGGGGGAGTGGTGGTCGGCCGATGGTCGGGTGGGCTTGGCGCACAGGCGTTTGTCCATCATCGATCTGTCGCCCCAAGGGCATCAGCCCATGCATTTGCCCGGGCGTGGTGTGTCCATTGTCTTTAATGGCGAAATCTACAACCACCAGGCCTTAAGAAGTGAGTTGCTTGGCTTGGGTTTCACTTTCCGTTCAAACAGCGACACAGAAGTGCTGCTCGCGGCCTATACCGCCTGGGGTGAAGACTGTTTGGCGCGGTTGAACGGCATGTTTGCCTTTGCCATTCACGATGCCTTGCAACAAAAGTTGTTTTTGGCGCGAGACCGTGCTGGTGAAAAGCCCCTGTTTTATCGCCTGGCAAATGGCAGTTTGCAATTTGCATCAGAGCTCAAAGGGCTTCTGGCCAACCCTGCCAACCCCCGTGACATCGATCCCCAAGCCATGGATTGTTATCTGGGCATGGGTTATGTGCCAGGCGATGCTTGTCTGTTGAGGGGGTACAACAAGCTGCCACCGGCCCATGCGCTGCGCTTTGATTTGCAAAGTGGCCAGACGCAGGTCTGGCCTTATTGGCAACTGCCTGACTTGGCCTCTGAACATGGGGCTGTGGACGACGAGTCTCTGCTCGATGAGCTCGAGGCGTTGTTGCAAGAATCCGTGTGCGCCCAGATGACGGCCGATGTGCCTGTGGGCATTTTGTTGAGCGGCGGGGTGGATTCCAGCCTGGTGACGGCCATGGCGGTGCGGGCATCCAGCCAAGTGCAAACCTTCTCCATTGGTTTTCCGGGCCACGGCAAAGCGGATGAAACAGAACACGCTCGCTTGATTGCCCGCCACTTTGGCACGCGCCACACCGAACTGATGGCCGAAGACGCCAGTGCTGATTTGCTGCCGCGATTGGCGCGGCAGTTTGACGAGCCGATCATCGATTCGTCGATGGTGCCGACTTATTTGGTGAGCCAGTTGGTTCGCCAAAATTGCACCGTGGCCTTGGGTGGGGATGGCGGCGATGAGTTGTTTGGTGGTTATCACCATCACAGCCGCATGCTGTGGATGCAACAGAATTTGGGCCGACTGCCTCTTTTTCTTCGCCAAGGCGTGGCTCGGTCGGCAGAAAAGTTCTTGCCCGTGGGTTTCAAGGGGCGCAACTGGGCGCAGGGTTTAGGCGTTGATCTGGACAAAGACCTGCCCATCATTTCCTCGTGTTTTGACGACCAGTCGCGCTCGCGTTTGATGCAAAAACGTGCGAATTGGCCACTGGTGGCAGAGTCGGTGCGCAAAGCCAGGACGCCTTCACAAACCAACATATTGCAGCGTACGACCCGGATGGACTTTGCCAACTTCATGGCAGAAGGCATTTTGGTCAAGGTGGATCGCGCCAGCATGTTGAGTTCTCTCGAAGTGCGCTCACCGCTGCTGGATCACCGCATGATTGAGTTTGCCTTTGGCAAAGTGCCATCGCGGCTTAAAACATCGCCGACTGAAAAGAAGATCTTGCTCAAGCGCCTGTGCTCACGCCTCTTGCCCCCAGAGTTTGACCTGCAGCGCAAACAGGGGTTTTCTATTCCAATGAACGTATGGCTCAAAGGCGGCCCTTTTCGGACGCTGTTTGACGATGTATTGCGCGACCCGCAATGCAGCTTCGATGCCCAAACCGTCAACAAGCTGATGCGCGACCAAGACAAAGGCCACTTCAACGGCGAACGCCTCTTTGGCCTGGTCATGTTCGAACTCTGGCGTCGCGAATACGGCATATCGTTCTGACGGGGCAGGGGATTTAATTGGGGTCAGATCCCGATTAATTGTTTGGTTTGCTTTGTAGGAGCGACGCCCTCGTCGCGATGAAGCCTCGCAGACCACCACCCCTCGCCCCGGGGGCGGGGCTCCTACAGGGAGAATCCTTGCACACCACCCATCGCCCCGGGGGCGGGGCTCCCACATTTTGTAGGAGCGACGCCCTCGTCGCGATAAGCCTTGCAGGCCACTACCCATCGCCCTGGGGCGGGGTGGCTGGATGAAGACCTGAACAATTTTTTAGCCGTTAAGTATCAAAAAATTGTAATTTATACGTGTAGCGTATGAATATGGGGCTGGTCACAAATTTTTGGGTCGAAGGTCTAGACTTCCCTTGAAATATCTGAACAATGCATGGTTCTTCACAGCACCTAATGAATGACACTCGAAGAGCAAAAATTCTCCAATGAAGCTACTGTTTGGGCCAAAGCCAACAGGACACGTCTTGCCAATGAATTGACATCGATGGCTCGATTTCCAGGGGAGAGCACACCCGTTTCTTTGTTTATGGCGGGTTCACCGGGCGCAGGTAAGTCAGAGGCTGCACGGGCGTTAGCTTCTGAGTTGGGCGAGTTCCTGATCATTGACCCCGACGACTTGCGGCAATACATACCTGGGTATGCTGGACACAATTCGTGGCTGGTGCAGGATGCGGTTTCCAGAATTGTGGAGCGAATTCTTGATAAGGCTTTTCAACAAAAACAGAGTTTTTTGCTGGATGGTACCTTGTCAAACCATGCAGTTGCACGTAAAAATGTAAAGCGTTGCTTGGACAAAGGGCGCTTGGTACAAGTCATTTTTGTGTATCAGGAACCTATACAGGCTTGGACGTTTGTTCAAGCCCGGGAAGCCACTGAAGGAAGGCGGATTCCACCACAAAAATTTGTGGATCAATTTTTTGCTTCTCGTGAAGTTGTTAATTTGTTGAAACAGGAATTTTGCAAGAGCATCAATATTGATGTCATACTGAAAAACATGGATGGAACTAATCGCATGTACCATGCCAACGTTTCAGATATTGATCTGGTGGTGCCTTTGAGATATGACCGAGCCCAGGTGATTGAAATCGTCAATAAAGTTTGAGGTTGAAAATGTCTTTTTTTTCTGGTTTGTTCGAATCAAAACAGCATTTGCTTGCTGACACTTCTTTGTCTCGCTTTATCAGGGATGCGTCATCTGCTGAGAAGAAGAAGGTTTATTTTCGGGTGATGGCAAAGGCTGCAGAAGACCAGAAGAAAGTGATCGAGTTAGCGAAGAATTTGCAGTCTGAAAAGATCCATCAACACGGCACTTGAAGTCTTTCAGACGCCGATTTTTTTACTCACAGTAAGTGTTCGAGGCGTATTGATCCACCACTAATCAAAGCTTCAGGGGCCATGCAAGTGTCCCTTTTGTTTTTGGGTTTGAGCCGGTATCTATGTATCCACTGTCATGCAGGACTCTAGCCTTGGCAGAGTTGGGATGGATTAAACAGCAGGTCGGCCGCTGCAGTGCTGACGTTCATATTTAAAACTTATACAACTTCTTCCCACCATCATGGCCGGGGTGCGACGGCTACGTGCCAGGCAATGGCTGCATGTTGCAGGGGTACAACAAGCTGCCGCCGGCCCATGCGCTGCGCTTTGATTTGCAAAGTGGCCAGGCGCAGGTCTGGCCTTATTCGCAACTGCCTGACTTGGCGTCTGAACATGGGGCTGCGGACGACGAGTCTCTGCTCGATGAGCTCGAAGCCCTGTTGCAAGAATCCGTGAGCGCCCAGATGACAGCCGATGTGCCTGTGGGCGTTTTGTTGAGCGGCGGGGTGGATTCCAGCCTGGTGACGGCCATGGCGGTGCGTGCATCCAGCCAATTGCAAACCTTTTCCATTGGTTTTCCGGGCCACGGCAAAGCGGATGAAACAGAATACGCACGCTTGATTGCCCGCCACTTTGGGACGCGCCACACCGAATTGATGGCCGAGGACGCCAGTGCTGATTTGCTGCCGCGTTTGGCACAGCAGTTTGACGAGCCGATCATCGATTCATCGATGGTCCCGACTTTTTTGGTGAGCCAGTTGGTTCGCCAAAATTGCACCGTGGCCTTGGGTGGGGATGGCGGTGATGAGTTGTTTGGTGGTTTCTTGCTCAAGCGCCTGTGCTCACGCCTCTTGCCCCCAGAGTTTGACCTGCAGCGCAAACAGGAGTTTTCGATTCCCATGAACGTATGGCTCAAAGGCGGCCCATTTCGGACGCTGTTTGACGACGTGTTGCGCGACCCGCAATGCAGCTTCGATGCCCAAACCGTCAACAAGCTGATGCGCGACCAAGACAAAGGCCACTTCAACGGCGAACGCCTTTTCGGCCTCGTCATGTTCGAACTCTGGCGTCGCGAATACGGCATATCGTTCTGACGGAGCAGGGGGGTTAATTGGGGTCAGGCTAATTGGGGTCAGATCCCGATTAATTGTTTGGTTTGCTTTGCTTTGCTTTGTGGGAGCGACGCCCTCGTCGCGATTTACTTTGTAGGAGCGACGCCCTCGTCGCGATGAAGCCTCGCAGACCACCACCCATCGCCCCGGGGGCGGGGCTCCTACAGGGAGAATCCTCGCAAACCACCACCCATCGCCCTGGGGGCGGGGCTCCTACAGGGAGAAGCCTTGAATTAATTGGGGTCAGATCCCGATTGTTTTTGATGTTCAGGGAGCCTTCGGGCTCCTTGGTTGCTTCTGGAGTGCGTCAAAGCACCGGACGACTGTCTTGACAAGTCGAAAAGGAAATAATAACAATAAATTTGACTTGCAACATGGTCGATGTTAGATTGTTTTTTTATGTTAGAAAAGACGCTTCCCCAAGAAACTGTCCGGTATCTGAACCAGGTGTTCGGACCGGAAGGCCTGCGTTTAGCGTCCTGTGACAAGAGCGCTCAACTGCCGTATTTTCTTCAGGATACCTATGACGTCTTGCTTGGCGAATTGATGGGACTGCCGATCACACTGGCCTGTGTCAAGGGTCACCATCCCATGGCGGTTCATCAAGTCAGCCAACATGCAAACCGCTTGCGCGAGTTGTTGCACGTACCGGTCATCATTGCTTTGCCAGAGGTCGCACCCGGTGAGCGCAAGCAGCTGATTGCGCACGGTGTGGCCTTCGTGGTTCCGGACAGGCAATTGTTCGCCCCTCAGATGGGGATGATCTTGACCGAGCGCTTTGGCGCCGGGCCTCGTCAGGTTCAAGAGCTGGCCAGTCCCGCCACACAAGCTCTCTTGATTTGGTTTTTGAATCACCATCCGGTCACCGTGACCTGGCATCCGTTTGAAGAGGCAGCCGCGCTTGGTTATGCCGGTATGACGGCCACCCGGGCCATTCGAGAGTTGCTGCAATTCAAGCTGTTTGAGTTGGAGGTGCGAGGCCGGGCCAAACACCTCAAGCTCAATGGCACACGCCGTGATCTTTGGGAAAAGGCCAAACCTCACCTGCGCACACCGGTCCTCAAAACCATGTGGACCTACGATCGTCGCATTATTGAAGTGACGGGCGCACCTTGGGCTGGCGAGAGCGCATTGGCACGCATGACCATGGTCAATGAGCCGCAACAGCAAGTGCTTGCCATGACGGCTGAGGCTGGGCAGAGGGCCCGGCAGGCGGGCATCTTCTTTGAGCCACGGGAAATTGCCGATGGCATTGCCATGCAGGTGTGGCGATATGAGCCCGGCATGAAAGTGAAGGAAAAGACCGTGGATCCCTTGTCTTTGTGGCTCAGCCTGAGGGACAACCGTGATGATCGGATTCAGATGGCGCTCGATGAGATTGAGGAGAAGTTTCTGTGGTGAGAGGGTTGGCGATTTTTCAGGCGTGGTTCAAAGACTTCGAGAACCAGTACGTCCTGATCGGCGGGACAGCAGCTTCGATCACCATGACCGAGGCGGGGCTGCCCTTCAGGGGCACTAAGGATCTGGACATTGTTTTGCATGTGGAAGTTTTGACGCCTGCGTTTGGCCAGAAATTTTGGGAATTCGTGCAAGCCGGTGGCTACCAGCAAAAAGAGGGCGACCCTGAGCAAAAGCCTTGCCTGTACAGGTTCCAAAAGCCCCAAGACGAAGATTTCCCCCACATGCTGGAATTGTTCTCGCGTGTGCCGGACGGATTGAGCTTCGTCCCACCAGGCCATCTCACGCCCATCCCGATGAATGAGCAGATTTCCAGCCTGTCAGCCATATTGCTGAATGATGAGTACTACCAGTTCGTGCTTGCTGGCCGCAAGAGTAAGCACGGCATGCCATCCTGGGTGGGCGAAGATCGACTTATTCCGCTCAAGGCTGTTGCCTGGTTGGAAATGACCGAGCGGGTCCGTCAGGGTGAGGCGATTGACTCCAAAAAAATCAACAAGCACTTGACCGACATCGTGCAGTTGTCCGCACTGCTGCAGCCGGGTCAGGTCATTGAGTTGCCTGTAAAACTCCAAATCGACTTGGTGGCTTTTAGCAGGGCTGTCGTTGCATTGAATCGCCCCGAACAGTTGCAAGCCATGGGCCGGGTTGCAAGCGCATACGCTTTCGACTTGTAAATCGATCTGAGCCACGATGGCATGGTTGGCCCATGCCCGGCCTTGTCATTTCTCACGCCAAAACTCAAGCCGCTAATGTCAGCGGCGCCAAGAGTGGACGCCCCCGCAAGACGTCTGTTGAAGTTGCCCGAATTTAATTGGGGTCAGATCCACTACTGTCCGGAGATTTCTGGGAAAAGACAAAACTGGGCTTCAGGCTCCCCGGTTTCATCGTTTAGCAACTGCTCACCGAGCAGTTCGGCCAGCGGCTTGACCTCGAACAAGGACAAGCTGAGGACCTGCAAGATGGCGTGCATTGACCCCTCCAACGCGAGTCTTTTTTTGACAATGGCCACCACCACGTAGGTGCATACAGCGCACCAAATTTGGGTTTTGACGGCGTTGGCGCTGGTGCCTACAAATGCCTTGATACGCAAGTTTTGTTTGATCCACTTGAAGAACAATTCGACCTGCCAGCGGCTTTTATAAAGCTCGGCAACGTGGCTCGCTGGCAAATCAAAATGGTTGGTCAAAAGCGTGATGTGGCGGGCTTGCTCGACAAGGTAGAACTCGATTCTGCGCAATGGCCATGTATAGGTTTTATGCGTTTGTTGCCCGGTCAGCTCGATGGACTCATCTGTGAGGATCACAAGGCTCGGGGTTTCAGGCGGAGTCGGTACGGAGTTAACGACGCGGTATTTCAATGGGTACTTGGAGCGCACGACAAAGAAGGCACCCTCATGACAAAAGCGCACGAGTCGTGCCATGTGAACGTAGCCTCTGTCCATGATGTAAAAACTGCCAGCCTCCAGGCGAAGATGGTCTAAAAAGGTTGCATCGTGCACGCGCGAACCTGTGATTTGAATGAAGGCTGGAATGTTGCCGCGAAGGTCGAGCAGCGTGTGCACTTTGACACCCGCACGGCCCTTGGTTGCAGGGGCCCAGTCAAACAAGCTCAGGCACAAATCGATGATGGTGGAGTCGATGGCATAAACACTCTGATCCAGGTCCAGCCCAAAAGCATCTTGGCCGTAAAGGCTGCGAGCAACACCGATGAGGTGCATGGCAAAGTCTTCAAAGATCCTGCAGTCTCGTCGCTCGTTGGCATCGGCCAAAGTGGAGCGAGCAACCTGGCTGCTAAACCAAGCTTGCCTTTGTGCATGGGCGCACCTCGCAAAAAAGCAAAGTGTGCTGCCAAGCAATGGACTATTCAAATAGATTTCGACTTGAAATCAAAAAAATCTATACAAATCATGAGGTTAGCGGCGGGGCCTGGAAAATCTCCGGACAGTAGTGGATCTGCCCCCAATTAATGACCCCAATTAACATTGGCGCAGGTTCATGTCGGGGCTAAAGCCGCCGACCTACGGGGACGGTCTTCGCAGGTCGGTGTTTTAGCGCCAAAGCGGTGTGCCTCACCGTGGGACATCAGCCCCCAAAATGTCCAAAACCTGCTGCCCAGTCAGACCGGTGAACTGGCTGATTTGGGCCACACCCAGACCATTGGCGTGCATGGTGCGAACCATCTCGGCTTTCTCCTCAGCTTTGCCCTTGGCAATGCCCAAGGCTTCTCCCTCAGCTTTGCCCTTGGCAATGCCCAAGGCTTCGCCCTCTGCCAAGCCCTCTGCCTTGCCCTTTGCCTCTGCGTCTTCTAGCACCGTCAACTCAATTCGCGCTTTGTCGATTTGGATGTGGTAAGCCTCCAGCTCTTGCTCGGTAAAGGCCGCTGCCTCCACCAACTCCAGGGCCAGGGCAATGTCCGGGTCTTCGCGCCAGCTGGCGTCTGCGTCGGCACCTTTGGCGGGACTCTCGCCCACTTCGCTCATGAAGCGCAGCCACTTGACCAGCATGCGTTTATCGGTGCGGCTTTGGGGCGTGAATTTGGGCAGTTCAATGAACACAAACTCCAACCCCTCCAACACCCGCCGGGGCTCGTGCTGGCGCACGATTTGGTAATGGTGGTAATACTCAGCCGTTTCGCGATCAAACACTTGGCTGGTCAGCGCCAAGGCATACACCGGCTGCAAGCTGGCGTAGCTGTGACCCGCGTGCAGCTGCTTCACATAGGCCTGGCTGGCCGAAAACATAATGCGCTGCTCAAAGCTGGTGCTCCACAGCATTTGCATCTCCACGATGAAGGTGCGTCCGCGCTGGTCTTTGCACTTCACATCAACGATGGAGTTTTTGTACAAACCCGGCAGTTCGGGAACTTGCTCGGGCGTCAGGTATTCCAAGCTTTCAATCTGGCCATCGTCAGGCAGTGGCAACAGCGCATTCAAAAAACTCCGCAACAAATGCTCATGCTCGCCAAACACGCGTTTGAAGGCGAGGTCCACTTTGGGGTCGAGGTAGCGGGTGGGCATGGCGGTGTTTGAGGGGGCAAAGATGTGATTTTATCGACCTCACCGTCTTCTGTAAGGGGTGGTTTGGCGCAGGTCCCTGTCGGGGCTAAAGCCGCCGACCTACAGGAGACCGAATTAATGCGAATCTGACCGCAATTTTTCAAACACGCCCCCGGGCGATGGTCTTTTGGCTTTGTGGGAGCCCCGCCCTCGGGGCGATGGGTGGTGGTCTGCGAGGCTTTTTCGCGACGAGGGCGTCGCTCCTACAAACACGCCCCCGGGCGATGGTCTTTTGGATTTGTGGGAGCCCCGCCCTCGGGGCGATGGTTCGTGGTCTGCGAGGCATATCGCGACGGGGGCGTCGCTCCTACAAACACGCCCCTTTAGGCGATGGCTTTTTTTTGCTTTGTGGGAGCCCCGCCCTCGGGGCGATGGGTGGTGGTCTGCGAGGCTTTTTCGCGACGAGGGCGTCGCTCCTACACATCACATCTACGGGGATCTGCCCTCTGAATTAATTGGGATCTGACCCCAATTAATTTGACCCCAATTAAATGGTGGTTTTTGCGGGCGCGAAACTGACAAAAGCTACATATATCGTTTTTAGAATTCAAATCGATTTAATTGACAAAAAAATTATACCTTTTATTTAATCCTAAACACCGTCAAATGTGACTGTCGTCACAGTTTTATGAATTAGCAGTCGCTAGAATTCGCAACATTAAGAAAAATAACAAATACTTTTAGACTCAAAGCGCATTGGCTTGAGTGCCTTGATTCACAAGGTTCTCAAGCGAGTGTGGGCAAACCAGCGCTCGTACTCGGGTTTTTTTGCAAAGAGACCCTCATCACAAACCGTTCCAAAAAGGAAAACAAATGGCTATCGTTACAGATACAGTGTCAGTTCAGCGTTTTGCTATGGGCTTGTTCGGCGTTCAAGTCGGCACCGTCACCATGGCACAGGTCGACAAACAAATCGACCGTTCAAGCTTGGGCGCAACGCTCAACAGCTACTACGTTTCCGCCTTTGGTGCGCAAACCACCGCCCAAGTCGCTGCCACTTTGGTGTCCAACTTGGGCATCACCGGTGCTGGCGTTGCCGACGCAGTGGCTTACGTCACCGCCAAGCTCAACGCTACAGCCCCAGCAGCTCGCGGTGAAGAAATCGCCAGCATCATCAACATGTTCTCGGGCATGACCAACGACGCCGTTTACGGTGCCGCTGCAAAAACCTGGAACGCCAACGTCGATGCCGCTGCAGCCTATGCAGGCGCGGCCAACGTCGCCTTTGGTTCCGTCATCCAGCAATCCCTGACCGCAGGCATGGACGTCTTGTTTGGCAGCAGCTTGGCTGACCAATTCAACGCCGATCTGACAGCTGGCGGCAACACACTGCAAAGCGGCGACCGCCTCGACGGCGGCGCTGGCAACGACACACTGCACGCCATCCTTGGCACCAACGGTGACCAGTTCGCCATCACAGCCAAAACATCGAACATCGAAAAAGTCATTGTGCAAGCCCAGGCGCTGGCCGCTGACACAGGCGACAACAACGTTGCTGGCATGGGCGAAAGCGTTTATGGCCTGCAAGGCTGGTACGGCGATAACTTCGCCACCAACAACGTCGTCAAAGTGGACGCCGGCCGCATGAGCGGTGTGAACCACTGGGAAAACAACAACAGCCGTGCTGACCTGTTTGTTGAAGACGTGCGCATTGCCGACAACCAAATCACCAAAGACATCACCATCACCATGCGTGAAACCGATCCCGGCAACGTGGACTTCGCGGTGTACTTTGACCAAAACAGCCTGCGCAACTCCAGCGCATCGACTTCGCAGATCAACCTGCAAGTCATGGACACACGCGCTGTGGTGGACGGCAAAGCTCCTCTGCTCAACAGCCCCTACGGCGGCTTCAAGTTCACAGCCACCGACAGCAAAGGTGTGGCCACTGTGGTCACTTTGCAGTCTGACGCCATCGACGCCGCACAAACTTACACCGAATTGGCTGCCGCCTTCCAAGCCGCTGCCGACAAGCAGTTTGGCGCTGGCGCCGTGACAGTCACTGTGGGTTCTGACTTCTCGGTCACTGACACCACCACAGCCCAAAGCGTCACAGGCAAAGAAGTCGTCATGAAGACTTCGTCCGCATTCACCTTCACCACCCCCGCCGGTTCTGGCTGGGTGGCTGCGGGTGTCGTGCCTGCCAACTCTGGCCTGCACACCAACTTCAGCCAAGGCTCCACCACCAACAGCGACCCTGTCACCAGCACCATCGTGTTGGACGACGTGGGCCGTGGCTCCACTGGTGGCGACTTGGTTGTGGGTGGCTTGTCGGTGGGCGACACCTCCACATCCAAAGGCGTGCAGCGCTTTGACATCACCGTCGAAGACAACAGCAAACTGCAAAACATCGACTCGACCAACAACACCCTGCGTGAAGTTTCAATCGTCAACGGCACCACCACCCGCATGACCGACGCCTACACCAAGACCGTCAAAGATGCAGGTAACCTGACCGTCAAAGGCAACTGGAACGACACAACCCAAGGCAATGCACTGCCAGGCGCTGTCAGCGACAACTACGGTTTAAACGACGTTCGCCTGATCGAAGCCAGCACCTTCAAGGGCATGCTCGACATCGACGCCGTCCTGTCCGACAACGTCACTGCCAAGTACCTGAACTTGGCCGACACAGCACCCGACGCACCAGCTGCTGACAACGTCACGTTTGCCTACAACCTGGGCACCAACAACGACAAATTCAGCTTGGACATCGACGCCAGCAACCTGCAAGCATCGGGCACCACCACACGCGAAGACTTCGTGTTGTCCATCAACGGTGGCGCTGGCAAAGACGCCATTTCGGTGGACATTATCAACGGCGGATACGAAGATGGCTCGGCTGCTTGGTACAACAACAGCAAGCTCAACGCTAACCTGTCTATTGACGGCGGCGCGGGTGACGACACCATCAAAACCAAAGGCGGCGGCGACTGGAAAGTCACAGCTGGTGATGGCGACGACACCGTGTACAGCGACAACTCTGGCGATAAAGCCGTGTGGGTCTTCAACACGACTGAGCAAGCTGGTGCCGCTGTTGCAGGCTCCGCCCTCACACTGACCGACCTCAAGTCATCGGCCAACACCAAGTACAACCTGTACAAAGGCGTTGCCGAAGTCACCTTCCGCGGTCTGACCAGCAAAGTCAACATCGACAGCACGGCTTACATCACGACCGACCTGCAAATCAACCAAGCCATCAAGAAAGCCATCAACAGCGACGCCGTTCTGAGCAAGCTCTTGCTCGCCACAGACGGCCCCGCCAACACTTTGGTGGTGACCTCGTTGATTGACGGCAAAGTGGAAGTGAAAGATTTGGCTGTTGCCATCACCAAGCCTGCCGCTGGTGTGTTGACGGCCGCTGACATCGCTGCCGCTTTCACAGCCTATGCCCTAACAGGCACAGCCACTGAAGCCCAAGTGTTGACCGCCATGGACGACACCACCATGGACGCCGTAGGCGGCGACTATGCGGCCAACTTTGGTGTGAATGTGACCACAGTCAATCAGACCCCATCGTACGCATTCGCCGAAGGTTCTGACAGTGCCAAAGTCGCCGACAGCACCCACACCCTGGGTGCAGGCAACGACGTGTTGGTCTTGAGCACAGATGCTTTGGTCACAGCGCCTGCTGCTGCCAGCAACGAAAAAGTGGTCTACAACGCCGTGGCCTTTGGCAACGACGTGATCGTCAACTTTGAAGTGGCTGGTGACGGCATCGACACGATGGACTTCACAGCTTTGGGCGGCAAAAAAGCGGCCTTCAGCGCCGCAGCCACCACCACCGATGGCCTGATCATGATTGTGGACACGGCAACTGCCAACAACACAGAAGCCGCTGTCAAGACAGCCTTGGCTGCTGCAGACGACACGACCGCCTCCAAAGGCATCTACATCGCCTACAACGCCACCACCAACGTGGGCACCGTGTACCAAATCGTTGACGGCACTGCCGCCTCCGACTTGACCGCCACCGCCATCGGCACCATCGACCTGGCCGACACCGCCTGGGCCGGCCTGACTGCCGCCAACTTCGCCTGATCAAACAGGACAGCCAAGCCGAGGCCACAAGCCCCGGCTTGCCTGAAGCCAAGGGCGATTGATTCGCCCACCGCTTGAAGCCCCCCAAAAAACCGCTTGCAGCGAAAGCCGCAAGCGGTTTTTTTTCGTCCGCCCCTCGTTCTCTGCCTCTGTGGGAGCGACGCCCCCGTCGCGATACCCCCCCACAAACCACAACACCCCATCAAAACCCCACCCCCAAACCCCACTCCCCAAAAACCAAATTTACAAGTATTACCACCTCAATCCCCCACCCCACCCCAAACCACTCAAAAACTCAAAACCATTAGACTTAAATTAATACTTTTAAATGTCACTTTTTACACTTTAAAGATTACCAAAGAATTACACTTAAAAGCCAAAGCATGTGACTGTCATCACAAAAACGGCCGCTGCCCACCGCTAGAATTCGTCACTTCTTACAAAGCAACACGCACAAAAGTATTCAAAACACACTGGCTTGAGCGCCTTGCAGGGCAGGACCTTCAAGCGAGTGTGGGCAAACCAATGCTCATGCTCGGGTTTCTTTGCAAATAAACCTAAATTCATCAACCCTTCCAATAAGGAAAACCAAATGGCTATCGTTACAGATACAGTGGCAGTTCAGCGTTTCGCTATGGGCCTGTTCGGCGTGCAAGTCGGCAGCATCACCATGGGTCAAGTCGACAAACAAATCGACCGCACATCCTTGGGCGCAACCCTGAACAGCTACTTTGCTTCGGGCTTCGGCGCACAAACCACCGCTGCAGTGGCTGCCACCCTGGTCAAAAACCTGGGCATCACCGGTGCTGGTGTTGACGGTGCTGTGGCATACGTTACTGGCGCATTGAATGCAGCTGCCCCAGCCGCTCGTGGCGAAGCCATCAGCAACATCATCAACCTGTTCTCTGGCCTGACCAACGACGCCACCTACGGCGCAGCAGCTCAAGCTTGGAACGCCAACGTGGACGTGGCTGCTGCCTACACCGGCGCAGCCAACGTGGCATTCGGCGCAGTCATTCAGCACAACCTGACAGGTGGCCTGGACACATTGTTCGGCAGCGCATTGGCCGACATGTTCACAGCCGACTTGTCCAATGGTGGCAACACACTGCAAGGCGGTGACCGCATCGACGGCGGCGCTGGCAACGACACACTCAAAGCCATTTTGGGCGGCATGGGCGAAGACAAAGCCATCACCGCACAAACCAGCGGCATCGAAAAAGTCATCATCCAAGCCCAATCGCGCAACAGCGACACTGGCGACAACAACGTGTCCAATGAAGGCATCGTGAACGTTGACGCAGCCCGCATGAGCGGCGTGAACAACTGGGAAAACAGCAACAGCCGCGCCGACCTGATCGTCGAAGACGTGCGCATTGCCGACAACCAAATCACCAAAGACATCACCATCACCATGCGTGAAACCGATCCTGGTCACGTTGACTTTTCGGTGTACTTTGACCAAAACAGCCTGCGCAACAGCAGCGCATCGACTTCGCAGATCAACCTGCAAGTCATGGACACACGCGCTGTGGTGGACGGCAAAGACCCTCTGCTCAACAGCCCTTACGGCGGCTTCAAGTTCACAGCCACCGACGCCAAAGGCGTGGCCACTGTGGTCACTTTGCAGTCCGACGCCATCGACGCCGCACAAACTTACACTCAATTGGTTGCTGCCTTCCAAGCCGCTGCCGACAAGCAGTTCGGCGCTGGCGCAGTCACCGTGTCCATTGGCTCTGACTTCACCGTCACCGACACCACCACGGCAAAAAGCGTGATCGGCAAAGAAGTGGTCATCAAAACCTCTTCGTCCTTCTCGTTCACCACCCCCGCCGGTTCCGGCTGGGTGGCTGCCGGTGTGGTGCCTGCCAACTCTGGCCTGCACACCAACTTCAGCCAAGGCTCCACCAAGAACACCGACCCCGTCACCAGCACCATCGTGCTGGACGACGTGGGCCGTGGCTCCACCGGTGGCGACTTGGTTGTGGGCGGCCTGTCGGTGGGTGAAACATCCACATCCAAAGGCGTTGAGCGCTTCAACATCACCGTTGAAGACAACAGCAAGCTGGAAACCATCAACTCGACCAACAACACCCTGCGTGAAGTGTCGATCGTCAACGGCAGCACCAGCCGCGTGGACAACGCCTACAACGACAACGTCAAAGACGCTGGCAACCTGACCGTGACAGGTACAGTGGTTGGCCCTGTTGCTGACAATGGCAAAAATTCGACCAGCGACAACCTCTTGCCAGGCCTGAACGCTGATGAGCACAAAGATTACGGCTTCACCGACGTCAAACTGATCGACGCCAGCACCTTCAAGGGCAAGCTCGACCTGGACGCACAGTTGACCGACCGCGTTGTAGCCAAGTACCTGACACTGACTGATGCAGCACCTGCTGCTGCAGCCGCTGACAACGTCAACTTTGACTACCTGATGGGCACGAACAACGACAAGTTCATGTTGAACATCGCCAAGGGCAACCTGGATTCTTACAAAGGCACCACCAACCGCGAAGACTTGGTGATCAACATCAAGGGCAACGAAGGCAATGACACCATCACCACACAAGTGGGTGATGGGACTTCGATCTCTGGTTATGTGCTTAAGGATGCAAATCTTGAGATCGCATCGATTAATGACGTTCCTTCTAAGTTCGAAAACTGGTACATCAACAGCAAATTGAACGCGAACTTGAATGTTGACGGCGGTGTGGGCAACGACACCATCAACCTCAACGGCGGCGGCGACTGGAAAGTTACTGCAGGTGCAGGCGATGATGCTGTGTACGCGAACAACATGGTTGTACAAAACCTTGTCGATAGCACTACTGATTCTGACCTTTTTGCTGATGCAATCGTTGTTGGAAAAGCAGCCAAGGCCAAGTGGGTTTTCAACGGCAGCACCTTGACTTCTGAGCAAAACGACAAGAACTTCATGTCGGGTGTGAAGATGTCCGTCACGTTCAAGCACATCACCGTGACGGTTGATGTGCCTTCGACAGACGGCTTCACCACCGACCTGCAAATCAACCAAGCCATCAAGCAAGCCATCAACAAAGACGCGACCTTGAGCAAGCTGCTGGTGGCCAAAGACGGTCAAGCCAACAGCTTGGTCGTCGAGTCCTTGATTGAAGGCGCAATGGCATCGTCAAACTTGACCTTGGCATTTGCTCGTCCAGCCACCATCAGCGGCGATGCTTACAGCTTGTTGAACGGCTACCGCGCTGCTTACAAAGCAGCGGGTATCGATCTGGACACAGAACTGGGCTTGCTGGGTGCGGCAGCCGACAGCACCACCGACCCTCAGAAGGTTTTGGCGATCATGGATGCAAGCATCAATGCACTGACCAACCTGTCACCTACAACACCGCCCGCATTTGGTGGCACCAAACTGTTTGCAAATTCGCAAATTGGTGGGTATGTGAAATCCTTCGCCGCGGGCCAAAACTCGCAAGGCGGCGCTGCAGATCACACCCTGTATCTGGGCACTGGCAACGACGTTGCCGCTTTGGGCACAGAAGGCAACAGCAATGACACCCTGGTTTATGTGGCTGGCGAAGAGTTCGGCAACGACACCGTGGTGCACTTCACCAAAGGTACATTGGTTGAAATTGCAACGGTATCAGGCACTGGCGCTGACAAGTTTGACTTCACAGGCTTGGGCGGTGACATGTTGAGCAAAATTGGTTCGACTTCGGCCGCCAACCATGTGCAGGCAGTCAATGGTTTGACAGGACCAGCTATTGGCGTCAACTTCTTTAACTACGCCACACCGACTGTTTTGAAAAATGTTGGCGCTGCTGGTGTTGGTTACGCCACCAACAGCATTGCCAACGATCTCACAACAGCTGCAACGCCAACTTTCGGTGAGAACCGTGATTTGACAGCCATGCCAACGATTGATGCAAAAACATCGATGGACCGTTCGATCTCGATCATGAACCTTGACCAGGTCTGGCCTTCGAGCAGCGCCAGTGTGAATGACACAGCAGCGAAAGTCGCTGCATGGTACGAAGCTGGCAGCAGCAACACCTATGCCACTACACATGTGCTGGTCGTGGTTGATGCGCACAACGTGGGCACTGTGTATGCAGTGAACGACGGCACAGGTACAGCAGACGCTACAGCCAAAGCCATGGGCACCATCGACTTGGCAGACACTGAGTGGTCTAGCCTGGCCTGGTTCAACTTCGCCTGATGTTCAGGACAGCCAAGCCAGGGGCACAAGTCTTGGCTTGTCTGAAGCACACCAGGGCGCAATCCCTGGCAGCTTGAAGCACCAACAAAAAACCGCCTGCAGCGAAAGCCGCAGGCGGTTTTTTCATTTTCTTTGAGTTCATGCTCAAGTCAGTTCATCACCTCCTCCCAGCAAGATCCCCCATGAAGTTCTTTTCCTCTATTGTTCTCGCAGCCAGCCTCGTCCTGTCGGGTTGCGCATCTGTTGACATGGCCTCTCAAGCAGACAATGCCAAAGCCAAAGAATTCAAGGCCCCCAGCCAAGGCATGGCCGGTGTTTACATCTACCGCGACAGCATGATGGGCAAGGCCCTCAAAAGAGACATCTGGCTCAATGGCCAGTGCGTCGGCACCAGTGCACCCGATGTGTTTTTCTACACCGAAGCCGCTGGCGGACAAACGCACAAAATAGAAACCGAATCAGAGTTCTCACCCAACACCCTAGAACTGGTCGTTGAAGCAGGCAAAAATTATTTCATTCGCCAGTTCATCAAAATGGGCGTGCTGTCAGGTGGCAGTGACCTTGAAAAAATGCCCGAAGACCAGGGCCAAAAAGCCGTGGCCAAGCTGAACATGGCCAAGCCAGGCCAATGTAAAACGACGCGTTGATGGGCAACAGCTTTCAGGGCGTGTGCCACGCCCATCGCACACGGGGTGGGCTCCCACAAAGGGCCATGCTGCCTCAGTAATAATTTTGGTCCGGTCTTTTAAAAGACAAATTCAATCCAGTGGGGGAGCAAGTTTGCACCTTGCCACTTCTTCAGCGCCGCCAACCCATCAAGGCCACACCCAGCAAAATGCACATAACCCCTGCCCCATGTGTCCAGCTCAGTTGCTCTTGAAAGGCAAATCGTGCCGCCAGCATGCTGAACACAAACTGAAGCCCCACAAAAACCGGCCCGCTGTAGGCCAGCTCGTTTTGCCCCATGATGCGGATCGTCAAGACAAAGGCCAGTCCATAGGCCAGTATGCCCAGACCCAAAAACCCCAGACTGGGCAAGCTGATGGACAAGGTGGCCTGTGACCAGTTGATGTCACGCTCGGCCCAGCGTAAACAGATAAGAGCAGCACTGTTGAGCAGCGCGGCCAGAGCAATCAGCATCGTTCCATTCATACCAGGTTTCTTTCTGTGGGCGCGGGGTACTTTTAGGCTTTGGTGGCTTAGGGTGTTAGCACAGTCATCTGCCGCAACTCAGAAAACCACCACTGCTCGCCCTGGCGGGCATACAGGCGGTAGGGTTCGGAGTCTCGGGGTCTGACCAAGCGTTCGCGCATCTGGGGGGTGGCCAGGGTAAGACCTCGGTCCGGAAACTGAATACCCACTTGCAATCCTGAGGGTCCGTGCAGTTGCCATTGCAACACCCCCCGCGTAAACGAGGGGTGAATCACTTCGGTAACTGGTTCCGGCCCATGGGCCTGCAGCGGCTGGCAACGTTTAGATAGGCCCACGGGGTCTTGCCTGTGTCCTTGTGCGTCAAAGGTCCACACCATTTGGCCTTGCGCTTGGGCATGCAGGGCTTCTTGGCAGTTTTGGGTGATGCGCAGCGGAATATGCTGGCGGATCATGAGCCGCATCAGTCCTCCTTGCTGGTAGGCGGGCTCGGTCAATATGGTCAGTGCCGCCAAGGGGTGGGCGCTCAAAATTTGACGAGTGATGCGTTGCGATGGGTCAGTCGACAATTGTTGTTGTTTGCTTTGCATGGCCGCATGGGTGCTGAAAACGCCCCATGGCAGGGCCAGCAGCAACACCCATTTGGGCCAATGCGGTGCAGCCGCCTTGCTGTGCAAGGCCAACGCAACGGCGCAGCACAGGGCCAAGTCAAACGCAAAAAAGAGCCGATCAGCATGCTGGGCTGGGTCTATGAAAGCGTGGGGTGCCGCCAAAACGGGCAGCACCAGCAGGCAGGCGATCAGGCTGTTTTTGAGGGTTTGCAAGGGGCGCAGCACAAGGGCCAACACTGTGGCCAACAACAACAGTGCGTGGGTTTGCACGTACCATTTTGCAAAGTGCACAAGGGTGCCCGCTTGCAGAGACTGCAAGTCGGCCAGCAAGCTGTTACCCGTGCGCCCTTCGGTGGAAAACCCCAAAACGTGCAACCGCAGTCCTGCGTACACCAACATGGCCAGCAACAGGCCTATCGCCTGCGGCCTGTGCTTTCGAAACGCAGCCCAGGCCCACAGTGCCAGCACCAGGGGTGCATAAATTTCTTTGCTGAGCAAGGCCAAAAGCGCAAGGACAAAGCTTGTGACCAGGGCGAGGGTTGGCTGGACTGCCGAGGAAGGCGGTTTATTTTGCAGGTGCAATAAAAGCAAGAGACTGAACAGGGCACCGAGTCCATAGTGCAGGGTGTAAAACCGCGCGGCCATGGGCCAAACACTGCTGAGACTGGCGATGAGCAAAATGGCCATGAGCCCGGCACTGACTTGTTGGGTGTGTCGATGGCACCATGCGCCTGCCAAGGCGGCGCACAGGCCCAGCAATCCGATTTGCAAAATCAAAAATGGCGTGGCGGTGACGCCAAACAACTCAAACATGAGTCGGTAAACCGTCAATGCGACTGGGGTGTAGTGAACGACCGAGAGCTGCTGGTAAATCTCAGGCTTGTAATAGGCGCCCAAAAATGGGGCCTCGATGGCGAGCTGCAAGATGTGCCCGTCGTCGTCAGAAAAGACGGTTTGGCTCAAATAGGGGTAGGCGCACAACGACAGCAGCAGCCCCAGCGCCAGCCACAGGCCCATCCAGCGGGCAGGGTGTTGGTGGATCATGGTGTGGTGATTTCTGAGGGGGTATGGCGATGCAAGCGGCGCACCAAATAGATGGGCCTTTTTTTGGTTTCTTTGTAGGTTCGGCCAATGTATTGGCCCAACACGCCAATGCCAATGAGCTGGATGCCGCCCAAAAACAAAACGGCCGTCAAGATGGAGGCGTAGCCCGGCACGCTGATGCCAAACAACAAGGTGCTGAGCACGATCCAAAGGCCATAAACCAATGACAGCGCTGCAATGACAGAGCCAAAACCGACCCAAACGTAAAGTGGCACGGTGCTGAAGCCAACGATGCCATCCAGGGCAAGCTGAAAGAGTTTTCTGGCGTTGAAGCTCGATTGGCCATGGCGGCGGGGTTCCACGTCGAATTCGATGGTGACTTGTTTGTAGCCAACCCAGGCGTACAGGCCTTTCATGAAACGGGTGCGTTCGGTGAGTTGCTGCAGGCTGTGAACGACTTGCCGGTCCATAAGGCGAAAGTCGCCCACGTCAGCGGGTATGTGGCATTCGGCCAGCTGGTTGTGAAGCCGGTAAAAGCCTTGGGTCAACCAGCGCTGCAGTTTGCCTGTGTCGCTGCGTGTTTTTCTTTTGGCCAAGACCATGTCTGCACCCTGCTCCCAAAGCTTCACCATGTCCAAGATCAGTTCGGGCGGGTGTTGCAGGTCGGCATCGATGGGAATGACCGCGTCACCGTCGGCCATGTCAAGACCTGCGGTGAGTGCGTTTTCTTTGCCAAAGTTGCGCGAGAGTTCGACCAGGGTGATGTGGGGATTGCGCTGCGCGTGCCATTCGAGTTGGGCGTAGGTGTCGTCTGTGCTGCCGTCGTCGATGCAGATGATTTCGTGTGCGTAGTCGGGCAATTGCGCCAGCACCAGTATCAGTCGATCAAAAAATGCCGCCAAGCCCAGTGCTTCGTTGTAGCAAGGCACCACCAAGGTAAGCCGTGGGCGCTGGCCCGTTGTTGTGTGTCGCGTGTTGTGCATGTTGACGGCCGCAGCCATGGGGTGGGTCCGATCTGGCCTGCTGTGCATTGATCGTTGTCTTGGCCTGGGGTGAACCGTCTATGTTTGTTTATTTTGATTATAAAAGAGATGATTTTGAATTCATTGATAAACAAAAAAGCCCAAAGCTTGTTGTCTTTGGGCGTTTGAGCGTTCGGGCATATGGGCTTTAAGGCGTCACGTTCACCACGGGCAAGCTGCCTTCGAGTTCGACTTTGTCCAGGTCTTCAAGGGTGAAGGTCAGGGCACTGCCCGTCACGGTGAAAGTTTTTCTGAGCTTGAATTCACAAGGCAAAACTGAGTTGCTGGCCGGCACAACAACGGTGGCCGCGATGGTGTTGCCACCGATGGTTTGAGACAGGGTTTTGCAACCATTCGAAAATGGAACGGACAAGCTGTAGCCCGCAGGGCCAGTGGGTGTCAGGAGCTTGAATTTGGCGGTTTGAACCACATCGGCTTTGTTGTCCAACTTGAGGGTCAGGTCGGTTTGCTGGTTCAGCTTGAGGTTGGTGTCCGCCAAGATCACACTGAGCTTGACTTTGGTGCTGGTGCACCCTTTTGTGCAGATGCATTCGCCGCAAGAACCGGCGGCGCATTGGTCCAGGGTGGCTTTGGTGGGGCAACTGAAGGAAGTGCCATCGTTGTTGTTATTGAAGGTGAACACGTTTTGGACCGTAGTGCTGTCGCCACCACCACCGCCGCAAGCGACGAGCATCAGTGTGGACAGAATGAGTGAAGTGAGTGTTTTGAACATGATATTTGCAGGGTGTGAACTGAGAAATGGTTGGTGCAGCGATGGCGCGGCTTCACCGATGGCGTGCAACAAAGCGCGTGGCTTCAGAACACGTTGAGGTTGCTGAACAGGTTTTGGGAGCTGTCGATGCCCACCAAAGAAACTTGCGAAATGAGCGCGTTGGTGATGGCATCGGCGATTTGGTCATCGCTGAGCACGGCGGGGTCTTGTTCGGTGGCTGGATCGAGGAATGCGTCCAACATGAGTTTTTCAAACTGGGCCATCACCCCAGGGTTTTTGGTCTGTATCCAAAAACTGTTTTTTTGGGTGAAATCGTAGATTTCTTGCGCTTCTTTGCGGCTCAATGAATGGCCCACTTGGCTGATGGTGCCGTACAGCAGCGACTCCATGTTCTGCCAAGTAGCCGCAATGTCACCGAGTTGCTTGAAGCCCAAATCTGCAACGCTGAGTACGCCGTCTGCGGCACCCGGGATATTTTTGGGGCTGAAAGTTTGGATGTATTTGTCCCAGCCGACCTTGGCCACGACGGTGTCGCGCATGGACTCGGTGGACAAGGCACCGGTGTTGTCGTTGAAACTGAACAGCGACTTGAACTTGTTGTCGCCTTGCCAGGGTTGAACAACGGGCGCGGGGTTGAGCGTGGCCGCATTCAGGTCCTTGCCTCTGAGCCCATAACCGCTAAAAAACGCCTCGACTTGCGTGGCGCTCACACCCGGAAACCGATCTTGCACAATGTCAGCCAGCATTTGGCTGTCGATTTTGTGTCGCTTGGCTTCGTAAAAAAGGGTGAACGGCTTGTCCATGTTGGCCGCGATATAGCTGCTGCACTGCGCCATGGTGATGCCCAAGCTGCTGAGATGCTGGGTTGTATTCATTCTTAAAATAAATTTTTTGAGTACTTTTATTTTAAGCAATTGGTACAACAACAAACACAAAAAAGTGTTTCAAAACGCAAACGGTGACATCACTTACAGGGGTGAGGCCTTACAGGAACACAACTACGCACATGGCCCATCAGCAGGGCAATCCAGACTGGAGGGGCCAGATCCACAAAACCAACAAAATTGCATCAAGTTAGAGCCCTTCACGCCACAAACTTTGAGTCCTGCAGACCATGGGAACAGTTTCAGACCTGTGGGTTCGGGCGTGCCAGCGCATGCACGCTTGGAAACATCAGAATCCCATCCATTTCAATGAATATTCTTTTCTTAAAACTTTTGTAATTTTTAGAGTTAAAAAAGTTTAAAATATTTTGTATTTTTATATTCAAATATCACAAACGCATGGGTTCTGAGCACGAAATAGCTGTCATCATCCCGACCTACAAAGCATGCGGCCATGTTTTAGGGGTCATCGCGCAAATAGGCTCCGAGGTCAGTCGCATTTACGTGGTTGACGATGCTTGCCCCGATGACTCGGGTGAATTCGTCCGACGCCACTGCCTCGACCCACGGGTAAGCATCATCCGGCACTCGCAAAATCTCGGTGTGGGCGGCGCAGTCATGACGGGGTACCAAGCCGCCATGGCTGACGGCATGGACATCTTGGTCAAAATCGACAGTGACGGTCAGATGGACCCCGCATTGATCGCTCAATTTGTCGCCCCAATCCTCCATGGCGAAGCCGATTACACCAAAGGCAACCGCTTTTTTGATCTGGAAAAAATCCGCTCCATGCCCATGGTCCGCCTCCTCGGCAATGCAGTGCTTTCGCTCATGTGCAAATTGTCTTCAGGCTACTGGCATCTTTTTGATCCCACCAACGGCTATACCGCCATCCACGCTGATGCCGCACGGCGTTTGCCATTCAACAAAATCAGTCTTCGCTATTTTTTTGAAACGGACATGCTGTTCCGACTCAATACCCTGCGGGCCGTTGTGGTCGATGTGCCCATGGAAGCCAAGTACGGTGACGAAGTCAGCCACCTCCGAATTTCAAAAATTGTGGGTGAATTTTTCGCCAAACACGTGCGGAACTTCATCAAACGAATTTTTTACAACTACTACCTTCGCGACATGTCGCTCGCATCCATCGAGTTGCCCATGGGTTTGGTGCTCACCGTTTTTGGCGTGATTTACGGCAGTTACCACTGGATCAATTCTGCCAACGTCGGTGTCACGACCCCAGCGGGCTCGGTCATGCTGTCTGCACTTCCCATTTTGATGGGCGTTCAATTGTTACTGGCATTTTTGAGCTATGACATCAGCTCAACCCCCAAGCGCCCCGTCCACAGAAAAAAAGTCACCCAATGAACCGCACTTGGCTTGGTGCAGTGTTGCAGCCACAGTTTTTGGTCTATATCGCTGTCGGGGCGTTCACCGCGCTTGTCGATATCGGCACCATGGCGCTGCTCCTGAAAACCGGATCACCCGTTCAGCTGGCCACCACAGCAGGCTTTGTGCTCGGGCTGGCGGTCAACTATCTTTTGCATACGCGTTTCACATTTATGGCGCGCATGGGTTGGCAAAACGCACTGCGCTTTTGGGTGATCGTGGCGGTCAATTACGGCTTGACTCTGATGTTTGTCTGGGCCGCGCTGTGGCTTGGGTTCGATGCAATCGCAGGCAAAGTGGCCTCACTGCCTGTCCTGGCCATCCATGGATTTTTGATGGGCAAATTTTGGGCTTTTCGCTGAATGAGTACGTTGTTGATGAGATGGTTTGAAAAGTTGTGTCACTTTGGCCCACGCATGACACAGTTGTTTAAAAAGCTGACGACCGCGCCAAGCGGCATGGCCATCTTGCTCTTGGTTGGATGCGCATTTTTATCCGTGGTCATCCCGCCGATGAAATCACCAGATGAACCCGACCACATCGAACGCGCATACCTGTTGGCCAAGGGCACATGGGTGCTGGATCGTCCAGCAGGCCAATCGAGTGGCGGTGACATAGACACCGGATTACTGGATTACATGGCCAGATACCCTGCAGCACAGGACAAGGTCACCGCTGAGGTCAACGAATCCGCAGCAAAGATCCGCTGGACCCAAGAGCGCATTTACGATCCATCGCCAGGCACGGGCTACTATTTTCCGATCATTTACGCGCCTCAGGCCACAGGCCTGTATTTGGGTGAGCAGCTTGGCCTCACCATCGATCAATCGTACAAGCTCGCCCGCGCATTTGCACTCCTGACCTGCGTCCTGTTGATCGGAGCGGCCTTCAAAATTCACGCCCCAAATGCACTGGCGCTCGCCTTGCTGTTCATGCCCATGACGCTCTTTCAATTTGCGTCTGCCAGTTTGGATGGGATGGCAGCGGCATCGGCCGTGTTGGCAATTTCCATTTTTATGCGCGTCGCGGCAAACAAACACAAGGTGCCCGCCTGGGCGCTTCCCGCACTCGCCATTGTTGTTGTGGTGTTGGTCACCAGCAAAATTCATACCTTGCCATTTGTTTTTTTGCTTTTCGCTGCCTGGCGGTACACCCCCAACAAACGCGGCTTGATCTTGTTGCTCATTGCTGGTTTGTTCATCGTCATCTGGACGGCGCTGGCCATCAAAACAACGGTGGATATGCGGGTTGGCATCGCTGCTCCCACATCCAAAATCGTGGCGTTCTATCTTCAGCAACCCCTTCAGTTCCTCAAGCTCATTGGGACCACCGTCTCCAATGACGAATTGGGTCCGATGTATGTGCGCTCATTCCTCGGCGTCCTCGGCTGGCTCGACACACCATTCAGCCCGCAGGCATACGGTGTCTTGGGATACAGCCTTATCGCCGCAGTGATTCTGGCAAGTTCCTGCCGAGGCATCAGGCAGCAATGGCGCAATCGTCTGCTGTTGGTGGCGGTGGCCGTGGCATCCATCCTGTTGATTTTTTTGGCATTGCTGGTGACGTGGACACCTCACCCTGCAAACATCATCCTTGGCATTCAGGGGCGATATTTCCTGATACCCGCCATCGTTTTGGCTTACAGCCTCTCAGGCCAACCCAATAACCGGCCAAACTGGCGCCAACAGCTTGGCCGCGTGTTGTGCTTCGGACTGTTTTTATTCTCGGTGACAGCAAGCACACAACTTTTGCTCAACAGGTATTTTCTGGCCCCGTTTCAGTCCCCTGTCGAGCTGATCACCCACAAGCCCGACCCGGCAGGTACAGCACCAGGACGCCTGATTGCCAGCCTGCCCCTTCAAGAGGGCCAGCCCATAAAGCTGCATATGCCAAGTTTGCCAGTCCTTGAATTCGGGCAACTCAGAAGAATCGGCATCCGGTTCGGTACACATGCCCGACAAAACACGGGATTGGCAGAACTCCGACTTCGTACGAAAGATGGCCAAACCTACAGACAAACTTTTTCCTTGGCTGGTTTGATGGACAACAACGATTATTTTTTCGACTTACCGCCCCAACACTACATCCACGGCGAAATCCACCATCTGAGCGGCGGAGGCATCAGCACTTGGGAAATTCACGCCCCCCAGGCTCAGGTGTTGACCTGCATGAAGTTTTATTACACCTTCAACAAAACCGTTGTCATGGCCGGATGCCCATGAACACAAGCAAACCTCTGTCGTACCCATAGCACCTGAAGGTGTTGGCACAAACGCTTTTTTTGTAGGAGCGACGCCCTCGTCGCGATCACCCTCGCAGACCACCACCCATCGCCCCGGGGGCGGGGCTCCCACAAAATGCACAAAACCATCGCCCACAGGGGTGGGCTCCTACAAACACAAAACCATCGCCCACAGGGGTGGGCTCCTACAAACACAAAAACCATCGCCCACAGGGGCGGGCTCCTACAAACACAAAAACCATCGCCCACAGGGGTGGGCTCCTACAAACACAAAAACCATCGCCCCGGGGGCGGGGCTCCTACAGATGCCGGGGGGCTGGGCTGCTTGTTGATGGGGCTTATTCGGTGGTCCAGCGGATGCCGAGGTAGAAGAGTTTGTTGTGGACTTGCGAGAGTTCGCTGTTGGACTCTTGGCGGGTGCGTTCGAGGTCGAAGCCGATGCTCCATTGTTTGTGCACACGCCACCAGTAGCCCAGGCCGATGTCGGTGCGGCGGGTCTGCACGATGGTGCCGCCCAGCAGTGGGCTCAGGATGTCTTGGTCGCGGCTGTTGTGCTGTCGGCCCCAAAGGCTGATTTGGGCCGCATGCCCCCAAAGGTCGAGGGCCTGGTCGTGGCGCAGGCCGTACTCTGTGCGTTTTTTGGTGCCACCCGGCCGCGTGAGGTCTTGCGGGCGGTCTTGGCCTTGAATCAGGTGCAGGGCGGTGACGCCGCCCACATTGTTTTTGCAGCTGGCGTCGATGCGGGTGTATTGGTAGTCGCCCGACATGGTGGGCGTGGTCAGGTGTTCTTGCCGCGCTTGGCCCCAGCTGAGGCTCCAGGGGCAGTTTTTGATGCGCCAGGCGGGTTCGTATTTGAGTTGTGCGCTGCTTTCTTTGTAGGCGTAGGCGTTTTCTTTTTTGTATTGCAACCCGCCCAAACGTATGGCGGCAATGCCTGGCCCGGCGGGGTGGGCGTAGGTCAGGGCCGCGTCGGCTTGGTCGCTGCTGCCCAAGTTGGTGCCGGGGGTGTTGCGCGATTGGTAGGCTGCGGCCAGACGGATCTCGCCTTGGCCCAAGGGGTGCAGGCCTTGCACGGCCACCCAGTTTTTGGTGCCTTTGCCGGCCACGGGGCGTTCGGTGTCGGCCAGGCTGACGGTGACGGGGCCGTTAGACAGGTAGAGCGTGAGGGTGTCGGTGTGGGTGGCGCTGTCGAGGTTGCTTTCTCGGCCCATGCTGCTTTGCAACATGGCGTTCCAGGTCCAGTCGTCGTTTTTTTCTGTGGTTTGAAAGCTGGTGAGCCATTGGCGCAGGCCGGGGTCAATGTCGGCGCGACCACCGACTTGGTCAACCAGTTGGAGCGCGGCTTCTTTTTGTCCAAGTTGTGCAAGCGCTTGCGCAAAGTCGAGCTGAGCGCCGGGCAGTGTGGGGTCGAGCAGGAGTGCTTTTTCGAGGCTGGTGGCCGCTTCAGGCAGACGCCCGGCCATGAGCAGCAGGCTGCCTCGGTAAGCAAAATAGTCGGCACGGGTGTCGCAGACTTCGGCTTGGGCAGCCAGCTTGAGCAGGTGTGCGCTTTGGGCCAGCGCGGGGGTGGGCACCGGAAATCCTGCTGGGCATTGCCCCGTGAGCAAGGCTACCGACGGTGGTGCACTCAGTTCTTGGGCTTGAGGATGGGGGATGTTTTGGGCTGCGGCTCCGGCGCACAACATGGCCATCGTCCACGCGCACACAAGCGCACGGCCCGTGGTGGGACTGTGCAAGTGCGCTGGGTGGGCAGGATTTGGGCGGATCATGGATCGGCCCAAATGAGGATGCAGCCCTGGCGCAACAGCGGACAAGGGGTGCTTGGCCCCCGGCTGGACATGGTCAAAGCGTTCAGGCCCAGTTGGCTTTTTCTTCGTCGATGCTGTAGACCAGGTGCAGGTGGCTGGCTTCGTAGTGCACGGGGAGTCTGTAAATCTGGTGTGAGGTGGTCAGTCCGTCGAGCAAAAATTCGCCCAGCGGTTCGGGTTTGGGGTTGGCCGCGCAGCGCACGACTTCGGGGCCCAGCAAGATGGGGTAGGCCAATTCGGCGGTGAGTGATTCGAGCCGGGCGGCAATGGTGACGGGTTCGCCCAGCACGGCGTGCACACGGCGGTGGGCGGGGCCAAATGAGCCGACCATGACGGGGCCGGTTTCGATGCCGATGCCGATGTCCAGCGGTGGGGTCAGGCGTGTGGCGACTCGGGGCAGTTGGGCCAGGGCTTCGCGCCAGACTTGTTCGGCCGAGCCCAAGGCTTGGCGGGCGTGTTCGGGGCAGGGGCTGGAGCCGTTCCAGACGGCCATGATGCTGTCGCCCACCATTTGCTCGACCACGCCACCGTGTTGGGTGACGATGCGTTCGACGGTGGTGTAGAAGTTGTGCAGCACGGTGGCGGTGTCTTCTGGCGTGCGGCCTTCGCAATAGGTCGAGAAGTTGCGCACATCAATGATCATGACGGTGGCGTCTTGGCGCTGGGCCTGCACTTGGGCGGTGGGTTCTTGGAAGGCGACTTTTTGGGCGGCTTGGGCGGGCAGGTAGCTGGCCAGGTTGACAAAGAGTCTTTCGCGTTCAAGGCGCACGCGCAGGGTGTCGGCACTGAGCACCAGCAAAGCGCTGAGCACGGCAAAGATGGCGGGGGTGCCCCACGGCAGCAGTTGGGCGTGCACCAACAGGGCATAGGCGTGCACGGCAAACAGGGTGCCCACACTGAGCAGCGCGGCCAATGGAAGGGTGACGGCCGCTGCCATGCGCCCGGTGTAAAGGGCGGCAAACAAAATGACCAGGCTGAACAAGCCGCCCAACCATGGCCACAGCTTGGCCCAGGTGGGGGTGTAGGGCGTGCGGGCGTCAAGCGCGGCGGCCATGAGTTGGGCGTGTACTTCGATGCCGCCGACCGCGCCGCCTTGGGGGGTGGGCACGGCGTCGCCTGCGCCCATGGCGGTGGAGCCCACCAAGGCCCATGCCCCTTGAAGCAGGCCGGGGGGCACGGTGCCCTGAATGACGTCAACCGCCGAGACCGACAAAAAGCCAGCGCGGGGCACTTGGTAAGAGACAGTCAGCTGGCCCTTGGGGTTGAGGGGCAGTTCAAACCCGCCAATGTCGAGCACCGAGCGCTGGCCCCACAGCTCGGTGCGGGTGGTGAGTTGCGGGTGTGTGCCGGTGGCTGCGGCCAGCGCCGACACCACCAGCGCCGGGTAGGTTTGGCCTTGGTAACAGACCAGCGCGGGCACTTGGCGCACGGAACCATCGGGGGCAATGACGGGGGTGATGTGACCAAGGGCTTGGCCGCTTTGCAGCAAGGTGCCTGAGGGCGAGAGGTGACCAAAGGCCGCCGTGGTTTGGTTGGGGCAAGCTTGCCCCAACAGGTCGGATGCGGGCAGTGCGCCGCTCAGCTGACCGGTGCGCACCAGGGGTTCGGCTTGCAGCGAAAAGAGTTGGGCCATGACGCTGGGTGCGCCTTGCTGAAGGGCTTTGGCCAACACCGGGTCTTGGCCTTGGGGGCCGTCAAAAAGTATGTCAACGACTTTGAGGTTGACGCCTTGGGCGTCGAGTGCGGTGAGCAGTTGGGCGACACGGTCGCGGGGCCACGGCCATGCGCCGAGTTGTTGCACGCTTTTTTCGTCAATGTCGACCACGACCACACGGCGTTCCAGAGCTTGGCTGTCGGCCAGTGCCCAGGTTTGGCTGCTCAGGCGGTCGTTCCAGTGGCCCAACCAAGCACCGGCCTGGCTGTGTAGCAAAGCCAGCAGTGCCAGCGCCAAAGCCACAGCGGCGCTGCGCATCCAGAAGGGGCTGAGCAGCAAGCGTGCCGCGAGGCTGGCCATGGTGGAGCCGGACGGCGCGGCGCTCGTTGTGGCAGAAGGCGTGGTGTGGCGGGCCATGCTCAGCGCCCCCAGAGGGTGGCCCCCGATAGGCTGCCGTTGCCCACGGGCTGGCTGAACAGGTAGCCGGCTTGTCGCCCGGTCTGGGTCAGGCTGCCGGCCAAGCTGGGTTTGCCGTTGCCGCCTTCGCTCAAAAAGATGCCTGAAGCGGGATCGACTTTGCCACTGTAAGAAAAGGCTTGCGGGGTGATGCCGGGGGCCGACACTTGCAATTGGGTGGCAAAGGTGCGGGCACCAAAGTCAATGCTCAGGCTGGCGGCATCGACCTGTGCGGCGCTGATGTCGTTGCCGGGTGATCGGTATTGGGCCGCAGAGCCAGTGAGTTTGAATTCGGCTTGGCTGGTGAGGCTGGGCAAGAGATTGACGGTGCTGGCTTCGCGAAAGAGGAAGTAGTAGCCGTCGCCCACGGTGACTTCGCGGCCTTGCATGGCGTCGCGGAAACTGAGGGTGAGGCCGTCACCCGGAGCGGGAGTTCGGCTCCAGCGGCCCCAGGCCAGCCGGGCCACAGGAAACAGGCCTTCGAGGAGTTTGTCGTCAACGCTGTTGACTTTGGGGTCGTCAATGCCTTTGCGGTCGGGCGAGATGGGTTTGGCGGGGTCTTTGACGCCGGGCAGGATTTGCAAGCTGGGGTCTGCAAACCCGCTTTTGTAGATGAGGGCCATGCCGACCATGTCGGCGGTGAGTTCGCGGGCCCGCGATCCAGAGCAAACGCCCAAGGCTTGGGCTTTGCAGTTTTGGTCAAACGGGGCCATGACGATGGCGCCTTGGTTGACCATGACGCGGGTGCCCTCTTGGCTGGTTTGGGTGACGAAGTCGGTACCTTTGACGCCAATGGCCACCAAGGGGGTGTTGAGGCGAAACCGGTCTTTGGCGGCTTGGGCAGCGGCACCAGAGATGGAGCGCACTTCGCCACGGTCGAGGTTCATGCGGACCACCGAGACCGCGGGGTCGGCCGGGTTGTAGCGAAACTCTTGGATGGACAGCACCGAGTTGGGCCGGACGCTGACCAGTGCGCCGTCAACAAAGCGGATGTGGACATGGCCGTTGGCCGAGGTCTTGACGATGTCGCCTTGTTGGATGAGGTCGCCTTTGGCGGGGGCGTTGTTGGGGTTGGCTGCGCGTTCGATTTCGGATTGGCCAATGACGAGGGTGATTTCACCGACGCGGTTGGTGGCCCATGCTGGCTGCATCAGGACGATGACCAGCGCGGTCAGTAAGCCTTTTTTGATGAGGTTGAGCATGGGAATTGCCAGTAAAAAAATCAGAGTAAGGCGGTATTCTATGAAGGCCTATAACAAATACGTGTGAGTACAATCACAGGACCGTAAAGATTCTTTCGTATGCATGGCTGTTTCATAATACGCAACTGATGGCCATTCACCCCTCTTTGTTGCTTCAGTTTTCTTTGCTGAAGAATTTGCCCCCCACTCTGTTGCCCGAGGTTGCCGCAGCAAGCTCGCTCAAGACCTTTGCCAAGCGCGAAGTGGTGCTGAACAAGGGGGCGGCTTCGGTGCAGCTGTGCTTTTTGCTGGAGGGGCGTTTGCAAGCCACTGACTTCACGCTGGATGGCAAAGAAGTGGGCTTGTACTTCGTTGACGAGGGGGGCTACTTTGGCGAGATCGCCATGCTCGACGGTTTGGCACAGCCCGAGATCATGATCGCCAACAAAAAGTCTCAGGTGGTTTTGATTCCCAACTCGGTGATTCGGGGCTTGATTTTGTCGCACCCGGCCATGACCGAAGCGATCACCACGGGCCTGGCCAAACGCATTCGCGCACAGAGCGAGCAACGGCAAATTTTGTCGATCAACAACCCAATGCAGCGGGTGTGTTCGCAGATTTTGTCGATGCAGCAGCCAGCACGACAAAGCGATGTGTCGGCCAGTGTGGAATGGGCTTTGGCCGATCCACCGACGCATCAAGAGCTGGCCATGATGGTGAATTTGAGCCGCGAAACCGTGACCCGGGTGTTTCAGATTTTGCAAAGCCAGTCTTTGGTTTTGCGCGAGAAAGATGCGCTGATCGTGTCGAAGCCCGATGTTTTGCAACAGGTGGCCAAAGGGCTACTGGATTTAACCAAATAAAAACATGCACTTTGTTGAGTTTTTAAAACGCTATTTTTGGCCTGTGCAGCACACCCATTTGTTGTGGCAGTTTGCGCGCCGTGAAGTGCTGGGGCGTTACCGTGGCTCCCTTTTGGGGCTGGGCTGGTCTTTTGTTTCGCCTTTGTTGATGCTGGCGGTATACACCTTTGTGTTTGTGGGCGTTTTCAAGGCGCGTTGGCCAGGGTCCGAGGCCGGTGGTGGCGTTGAGTTTGCCTTGCAATTGATGGCCGGGTTGATGGTTTTTAATTTGTTTTC
The DNA here is from genome assembly GCF_001269405.1 of Limnohabitans sp. 2KL-3. Lineage (NCBI taxonomy): Bacteria > Pseudomonadati > Pseudomonadota > Betaproteobacteria > Burkholderiales > Comamonadaceae > Limnohabitans > Limnohabitans sp. 2KL-3. The sequence continues at coordinate 110,402 of NZ_CXON01000007.1, read as the reverse complement.
GGAGTTGGCCTCGCGTGCGCCGCAGTTGATTTTGGAGCAGCCCAATCTGGTCAAAAAAGTGATTTTTCCGCTCGAGGTCTTGCCTTGGGTGGCGGTGTTGTCGGCCAGCTTTCATTGGTTGCTCAATGCCTCGGTGCTGTGCTTGGCCACCTTGGCGGTGCATGGCGCTTTGCCTTGGTCAGCGGTGGTTTTGCCGGTGGTGATTTTGAGCTTTTTGCCTTTCATGTTGGGCTTGTGTTGGTTTTTGTCTGCGCTGGGGGTGTATGTGCGTGACATTGGCCAGATGATGCTGATGGTGGTGAGCATGGGCATGTTTTTGTCACCGGTTTTTTACTCTTCGCGTGCGCTGCCCGAAGTCTTGCAGGACTGGATGTGGCTGAACCCCTTGAGCTTTGTGATCGAGACCTCGCGCATGGTGTTGCTGCAAGGTGTGTGGCCGGACTGGTGGGGTTTGCTGGTTTATGGCTTGGGGGGGTGCTGTGCGGCGGTGCTGGGCGCAGGATTTTTTCAATTGACGCGCAAGGGGTTTGCCGATGTCCTCTGACCTGAATGTGATTGAGGCGCAGGACCTGTCCAAGGTTTACCAGCTCTTTTTGTCCCCTGCCGACCGTTTGCGCCAGATGTTGTTTGGTGCATCTCGCTTTGGTAACCGGTCTTTTTCGGCTTTGAGTGGGGTGAGTTTTTCCTTGCACCGGGGTGAGGTGCTGGGCTTGGTGGGGCGCAATGGCGCGGGCAAGTCAACACTGCTGCAAATTGTGTGCGGCACCTTGATGCCGTCTTCGGGCGCACTGAATGTGCGTGGCCGGGTGGCTGCCTTGCTGGAGCTGGGCGCGGGTTTTAATGTCGAGTTTTCGGGCCGCGAAAACGTGTATTTGTATGGCTCGGTTTTGGGTTTGTCGCACCAGGAGATGGCAGACCGATTTGACGAGATTGTGGCGTTTTCGGGCATTGCCGAGTTCATCGATCAGCCGGTCAAAACCTACTCCAGTGGCATGTATGTGCGCTTGGCTTTTTCGATTGCCACCAGTGTTGACCCCGATATTTTGGTGGTGGATGAAGCCTTGTCGGTGGGTGATGGTGAGTTTGCCCGCAAGTCGTTTGACCGGATCATGGCGCTGCGCGAGCGGGGCACGACGATTTTGTTTTGCTCGCATTCCTTGTTTCAGGTCGAATCGATTTGCACGCGGGCCATGTGGCTGCATGCGGGCAAGGTGGTGGCTCAGGGCAATCCGGCGCAGGTGGTGTCGGCTTACCAAGAGTTTTTGGATCGCCAGGGTTCACCGCAGCCCGCGTCGGCGGTTTCGCCCTCACAGCCCATGTCTCCTAAAGGGTTTGCGCGCTTGGTGCGGGTGCGGGTGGGGGGTCTGGGGCCGGGTGAGGGGCCTTTGCACTTGACGTCCATGGTCGATGATTTGGTTGTTCAGGCCCGCTTTGCGAGTGACCCCGCCCTGCCCTGCCCCACGGTCGCGGTGTCGGTGCACACGCCCGATGACCGCATTGTGAGCAGCGCTGGGGCCTGGAACGATGGCGTGGAGTTGCAGCGTGATGCCTCGGGTGCGGGCTTCGTCCAGGTTTGTTTTGCCAAGTTTCCTTTGCTCAAGGGGCGCTATTTTGTGAGCGTGCATTTGTTTTGCGAACGGGGTTTGCACATTTACGACGCCGCCGACCGCGCCGTGTATCTGGAGGTGACACAAAACGGGCTTGAACAGGGTCTTTTTCATGTCCCCAGGGTCTGGACCTCGGCGGCCGGCGTGCCTCAGGCCGCTGACACTTCTGAAGGGGCCTTGCGGCTTGAGGGCAAGGCAGAAACACATCTGGTGACTTTGCTCGATGGGTTGTCGTCGCAGGCGGTGTCTTTGGAGGTGGGGGAGTCACTGACTTTCCCAGATCCTCAGGCCCATGGCTTGGCGGCGTTGGCCGCGCGTTTTGGTTTAACGGCGCAGCCCGATGGGTCTTGGCTGAAGACGCGTTCGCCGCGCTGGTCTTTGGGATGGGTCCGCTCAGGGGCTGTGCACAAGGGCTGGCATGCTTTGTTTGAGGCCAGTTTTGGCCATGTGTTGACCCAGGCGCACTGGGATTGGAAGTACGGCGGGCATGAGCTGGCTGGAGTGGGCGCGTTTGCCCAAGATGAATTGGTGGGTTTTTACGGGGGCTTGCCCCGTCCGGTGCTGGTGCATGGCGTGCAGGCGATGGCGCTGCAAATTTGTGATGTGATGGTGCAGCCGTCTGAGCGAGGGGTGCTGACCCGCCAGGGTCCTTTCTTTTTGTCTTGTACGACCTTGCTGGAGCAGTTGATGGGCTTTGGCCGCCCGTTTTTGCTGGGCTTTGGCTTTCCCAATCTGAAGCATTTGCGGCTGGCAGAGCGCCAGGGCATTTACGCTGCGGTCGATCAGGTGGTGGAGTTGCACTGGCCGGTGCCGCGCCTGCTGCCAAGCTGGCGGGTGCGCTCGCATGCGGTGTCTTTGGCCAATGAGGCGGCCGTGAATACCTGCTGGACCGAGATGGCGCAGGCCATGCGGTCGAGCATTTTGGGGGTGCGCGATTGGCAGCATGTGGCCAAGCGGTTTTTGCAGCACCCGACGGTGAATTACACGGTGCTGCTGATGCGTTCGCGTTTGTCGGGCAGGCCTTTGGGGGTGGTGGTGTTGCGTGACCGGGGTGCAGACGGGTTGGAGTTGATGGACCTGATTGGTGCCCCGGTGCATTTTTCGGCGTTGGTACGGGTGGCTTTGCGCCATGCGCATTTGCTGGGTCGCAGCCGTTTGTTGGCTTGGGTCACTTCGAGTCACCGGCATTTGCTGGGTGCATGGGACAGTGAGTCTGTGCCCCTGGATGTGTGGATTCCGGCCAATGTGTGGACGCCAGGGCCGTCGGCTGCCGAGTTGCAGGGGCAGTGGTGGTTGATGGGCGGGGACACGGATTTCCGGTGACAGATTGGCGCTTTGTCATGGCTTGGCCTGATCTTTGTAATGGCTTTAGGGGAGTTTTTGCTTGAACGAATCTGATCTGATCCCCTATGTGGCCACACTAGAAATTCCAGCTCGGCGTGTGCTGGTGGTCGCTCCACACCCGGACGACGAGGTGTTTGGCTGCGCAGGGGCCATCGTCTCGCACTTGCGGCACGGTGTCAGTGTTCAGGTACTGGTGTTGACCGATGGCTCCAAGCATGGAAACGACCAAATTCGCGCTGAGGAGTGTGCGCGTGCTGCAGCCGTTTTGGGTTATGGCGTCCCCATTTTTTGGGGCGAAGTGGATCGGGCTTTGGCTTGCAGTGAGCGGCTGGTCGATCGTCTGACACGGTTACTCATTTCAGAGCAAATCGATTTGGTTTATGCCCCTTCGCCTTGGGAAATTCACCCAGACCATCGGCAGGCGTCGCGGTTGGCGACAGAGAGCATTCAACGCACCGGTGGTTTTTGCCGCATGGCGTTTTATGAGGTGGGCGCTGCGCTGAGGCCGAATGTTTTGCTGGACATCACCGCGGATGTCGCCTTGAAACAGCAAGCCATGGCTTGTTTCGAGTCGCAGTTGGTGTACCAAAATTATGACCAACATATCGCAGCGCTGAATCGATTCAGGTCTTATACCTTGCCCGCCCCAGTCAAGTCAGCTGAGGCTTTTTTGCTGATGTCAGCCCAAGAGTTGACGAGTTTTACGGTTTGGCCATATTGGGGCGGAGCGACTGGGTCGAGTGGACCTGAGCCCGAAGCGCTCAGACCTGCTGCGCCACTGGTCTCGGTGCTGGTCAGGAGCGCCGACAGCCGTTATTTGCAAGAGGCTTTGGACTCGATTGCCTTTCAGACTTGGCCTCATTTGGAAGTGGTGGTGGTGGCTGAGGTGCCGGACCACAGCCGCTTGGCACATCGCTGTGGCCCGCATGCTCTGAGGCTGATCAGTGCGCAAGCGCCTTTGTCGCGCGCGGCCGCAGGTCAATTGGCTTTGCAGGAAGCCAAAGGTGATTATTTGTTGTTTCTGGATGAGGATGATTGGCTTTTCCCCGGCCATGTCACCCGCTTGGTGGGCGTGTTGGAACACCAACCCCATTTATTGGCCGCCTACACAGGCGTTGCTTTGGTCAGACCCGATGGCTCTGCCTTGGGGAAAATTCTGGATCTGCCTTGGGATTTTTCGAACCAACAGGACGACACGTTGCTGCCCTTACATGCGGTTTTGTTCAAGTCAAGCGTTTTGCAAAAAGGTTTGTCTTTTGATTTGTCTTTGGACTGGCAGGCGGATCGGGATTTTTGGATGCGCCTGGCGCAATTGGCGGTTTGGGTGCATTTGCCGGGTGTGAGTGCGGCTTCCAGAACGTACGGAGACTTGCCAGACGATGCTTCGCAGTCGCCACGGGCTCGCACTTACTCGGTCCTGGAGCAAGAGTTGCTCGACTTGCGCGCAGAGTTGGCCCACCAAATTGGCCTTCGCAATGATGCAACGGCCCTGTTGGTGCAGGCGTCTTTGTCGCTGCAAGAACAGGCCAGGGCCGGGGCGGCCAACGAGGCGGTTTTGAATCAGCTTTTGACCAGTCGCAGCTGGCTTTTGACGCGACCCTTGCGGTGGGTGGCGACATGGTTGCGGCGCTGAAATCTCGGGGAAATGCTGGGATGCCTGATGCGTCAGGCAAAGCGCCAGTCAGTCAGGGATATGCCCTTGTGCACCGGTGCGTTTCGCCCAGCCATCTCGCCAGCCACGGGCCACCCAGATCAACCTTTGCAGCCGACCGGGCGCAAAAATCAAGTTGGCCAGAATGACGCGCAGAGCGTAGAGGAGGTGGTGTGCGCGCCACCCTGTTGGAAAACGCTTGTCAGACCACAGCAACAAGGCATTTCGCAATACAAAGTAATGGCGAAAAGGTGAATGCACATGAAAATGCCGCCCCAAAAATGCCTGTGACCGATGACCTATGCGGTGAATCAAAACCGCATCACCGTCCATGAGCAGGGTGTAACCTGCCGCGCGTGCTCGGCCACACCATTCAACATCGACCCAATCGATGAAAAGATCGGCATTCATTGGGCCTGTTTTTTCCCAAGCTTCACGCGGGATAAGGCAGCCCGATGTAATGAGGTGGTCAACATGCCAACGCTTGCCGGACGTTGGTCGTATGCGCTGACGCATCCAGTTATAAGGCGCAAAGCTTGTAAGCAAATGCGCACCATCCCTGTCACATGTGGCGGGTCCGATGGCTCCAAATTTGAGATGCGATTGGCGATGGACTTCGCCGTTCCAATGGTCTCGCATTTGCGAAACAAGCCCCACTGGGGGTTCGCTGTCTTGATCGAAACCAATCACGGCATCGGCACCCTCGGCGTATGCCTTGGCAAAACCGCGGTTGAGTGCTTCGGCCACGCCTAGGTTGCAGCCAAGTTCTATGCATTGCACTTGTGCGCCCAAATCACTTGGCAGTTCATCCACTTGGCCGTTGTTCACCAGCAAAATTTGATGCACATCGGGCGCAAGCGCCAAGATCAAGCGGTGCAGTGTTTCAGGGTTTGGATGAAAACAAACAATGACGGCGGAAACCACATGAATTTCTTGGCTCATGTTTGATTAGCCAACACACCACGGAGTAAAGGTTGGGGAAACAGCTTTTCCAAATTACATTGCAAGTACGCTGTTTGATGAAAATAAGACATACTTGAATTGTATGATTCAAACATATGTCTACACCAATAATTTCAATACTGATACGCAGCACTGCCAGAAAATCCCTTGAGGAGACGTTGAACTCCGTTGGGCGGCAAACCTACCCAAAAATTGAGGTTTTGGTTATTGCTGCTGTTCCAAACCACCCGGAATTGCCCGTGCGAAATGACCACTGTCATGTGCAACTGGTGGCAACAGATATACCGCTTCAACGATCCAAGGCAGCCAATAAAGCGCTTCAACTGGCCACAGGTGAGTACGCTCTTTTGTTGGACGATGACGACTGGATTTCGCCCAACCACATCAGCAACTTGGTCGATGCCCTTCAAAAGGCACCCTCTTATCTGGTGTCTTACAGCCGAACGCAGACCGTCAACGCCAATGGTGAAGCAACAGGCCAACCCGTTATGGGGCTGCCGTACGATCCTTTGCGTTTGTTGGCGGGGAACTCCATGCCTGCGCACAGTGCACTGTTTTCCATTCGCTTGCGTGAATTGGGATGTCGTTTTGATGAGCAACTTGATCTGTACGAAGACTGGGACTTTTGGCTGCAAGCCGCACAACACAGCGACTTTCTGTTTGTGCCTGTCATCACTGCTTTTTATCGCATTCACGAGAGCTCTGGCGTGCATCAACATGCGCCATTTCACGGCAATGCGGCTCATGTTGTTTATGAAAAATGGCGTACTCGCTGGTCAATCTCTCAATTGGGCTTGGTCATGGAGCGCAATTGGCAACACAGCGATTGGGTTGAAACAGTAGAAAGTAAAACCTCCGAGCTTGCAAACCAAGCGACTGTCATCAAACAACAGCATGACCGTGCCATCGCCCTTGAAAATCACGCTCAACAACTCGAAGATCGCGCCCAGCAACTTGACAGTCTTCGTCTGCAACTCAAAGACCGATGCACGGTGCTTGAGGGTCAGCAACACGGACTGCAGCAGGAGCTGACGCAGTTGCTTGCAAGCACTGTGCCCAAACTGCAACACGAGCAGGAATTGGCCACTTTGTATAACAGCCGCAGCTGGCGTTGGATGTCTCCGGTTCGATGGTTTTTTAATGGTGTCAGGCGGTGGAGAGCGCAATCACGCTCATGGCTTCGGGTCATCAAAACCATGGCCGTCTCGCTGCCCAAGTTGCCCAAGCTTTTGCGCAAATACAGCATTCAAGATCTGTCAAACAAGGTGCAGGCCGAATTGCAGCTGGGCAATGACTACCTTGATTGGATCAAAGCCAATGAACCCACACCAGACCAGGTTGCACGCATGCGTGGCCTGATGCCGTCATGGTCCAACAAGCCGCTGGTGTCTATTTTGATGCCCACCTACAACTCCCCTTTGAACTACCTTCAAGAGGCGATCGAAAGCGTTCAGGCGCAGGTGTATGACCGTTGGGAGTTGTGCATTGCGGACGATGCCTCACCACGGCCAGAGGTTCGCCAATATTTGAGGGATGCGGCCAAAAAAGACCCCCGCATTGTGCTCAGCTTGCGCGAAGAAAATGGGCATATTTCAGAAAGCAGCAACACAGCTTTGCACTCCGCCAGTGGCGAATGGGTGGCCTTGCTGGATCACGATGACAGGTTGCACCCCTTGGCCCTGTTTTGGGTGGTCAACGCCCTGCAAAAACAGCCCGATGCCAACATCATCTTCAGCGATGAAGACAAGATTGACGGCAGCGGTGTTCGCTTTGGACCCTACTTCAAAGGTGAGTACAACCGTGAGCTGATGTGGGCTCAAAACATGATCAGTCATTTGGGTTGCTACAGACGCAGTGAGTTGCTTGAAATTGGCGGATTCCGCGTGGGTTACGAGGGCTCGCAAGATTACGATTTGGCTTTGCGCGTGATTGAGCGCAGTGCCACCCACCAGATTGTTCATATCCCGCGCGTGCTGTACCACTGGCGTGCGATAGCAGGCAGTACGGCTTTGGCCGCCGATCAAAAACCTTATGCAGAGTCTGCCAGCAGAAAGGCGTTAGAGGGTCACTTGGCACGCATCGGTTTGGCCGCAACAGTGTCTCCTTCGCCGGAAATTCCAAGCATGAATCGGGTCATGCCTGCACTGCCAACCCCCTTGCCGATGGTGAGCATTTTGATTCCGACCCGTGACAGGATTGAGCTTCTCCAAACCTGCATTGAGTCTTTGCTCAAACTCAGCACTTACCCTCACATTGAAATCCTGGTCATTGACAATGGCAGCGTTGAGCCCAACAGCTTGCTTTACTTTGAGCAATTGAAGGCTCAGGGTATTGGCATCATTCGAGACGATGGCCCCTTCAATTACTCGGCCTTGAATAACAGAGCGGCAAAACAGGCAAAGGGGGAGTTTTTGTGCCTGATGAACAATGACATTGAAATCATCACACCGAATTGGCTGGAAGAGATGTTGTCATTTGCCGCCCTGCCCGATGTGGGCGCGGTGGGCACAAGGTTGTGGTATCCCAACGACCAGGGTTTGCAACACGGTGGTGTGATCATTGGAATGGGTGGGGTGGCCGGTCACGCCCACTCCAAGTCACCCAAGGGCCATGCGGGTTACTTCGGCAGAATTGCGTTGCACCATCGCTTGTTGGCCGTGACTGCGGCGTGCTTGCTGATTCGCAAGTCGCATTATGAAAAGGTCGGGGGTCTTGATGAGAAACTCGCCGTTGCGTTCAATGATGTGGATTTTTGCTTGCGCCTTCACCAAGCTGGCTTTGCTTGCATTTACACCCCCTTTGCAGAAATGGTCCACCACGAGTCCGCAAGTCGAGGCGATGATCTAACGGGTGAGCGCCATCAACGCTTTGTGTCAGAGGTGCATTTCATGATGGACCGGTGGCAAGACCGTTTGAATGATGACCCGTTCTTTTCACCTAACCTGTCTTTGGCGCATGGCGACTTCAGGCCGGCCCTGAAGAGTCGTGTAGCGTCCATTGAGTGATCTTGGGTGATGAGGTGAGGCCATGGACCCAACGCTCTTGGCCGACGTGGGTCAAGGTCTCAACAACGTCAATATGCGCCGTCCTTGGAAAAAACCACATGGACGGTCCTGAACAGGATGATGAGGTCGTACCAAAACGACCAATTTTTAACGTACCAGGCATCCAGGTAAACACGCTTGTCGTAGTCCAAACTGGATCGACCGCTGGTCTGCCAGAGACCGGTCATTCCGGGCCGCACCAGCAGGTAGTAACTGGCATCTGAACCAAAGCGTTTGAGCTCGGCCTCAACCACAGGCCGAGGCCCCACCAGACTCATCTCGCCACGGATCACGTTGATCAATTGCGGCAGTTCGTCGAGGCTGTGGATGCGCAAAAAGCGGCCAAATCCGTTGACGCGGGGGTCGTTCTTGAGTTTGCGTTCGTTTTCCCATTGCACACGCAGTTCGGGCTGGCATTGGAGGAAGAGTTCGAGTTGTTGCTCGGCGTCGACCACCATGGTGCGAAATTTGTAGCAATTAAAGGTTTTGCCGTACTTGCCGATCCGTGGGTGTGCAAACAGGGCCGGGCCGCCGTCGCGCCGGATCAGCAAGGCAAGGGCCAGCATGAGGGGGCTCAGTACCACCAGCAAGGCGATGGCTGCCAAGGTGTCAAACACCCTTTTGGTCAGGCGGGCGGGCCAGCGGCGCAGGTTGTTGCGCATGCGCAGCATGGCGACTTCGTGTGAGAAAAAATGCGAGATGTCGGTGCCGTGCAGCGGTATACCGCGCATGGCGGGGATGACGCTGATGTCGGGTGCGCCCCATTGGGCCAACATGCGCAGCCAGTGTTCACGTTGTTCCGATTCGGAGTGTTCGAGGGCAATGACCCACTGCACGCCGATTTGGCCAGCCAGGGCTTCGATTTGTTGCTGTTGCAGGCGCGGGTAGGTAGCGGGGTTGTCGCCTTTTTGGCCTTCGCATGTCGAGACAAAACCGATGACTTGCAAGCCAAGTTCGGGCTGGCTTTTGAGGGCCATGGCGGCATCGGCGGCGTTGTTGCCAACGCCAATGATGACGGTGGGCCGAATCCAGAGGTTCATGCGTTTGAGCAGGCGCCGAGTCGCGGCCCGCATGCACACCAGCGCCAGCAAAACCATGCCCCAAGAAATGCACCACCATGGCAGGGACACTTGCCATTGGTTGATGGCCACGAGCGACATGTCCAGCAGCGCCAGCAAGCCGATCAGGCGTAAAAAATCGCCCAGTTCGTCCCAAAAGGGGCGTCGGTCGCTGTAGTGCTGGTAACTGATGAGCAACAAGAATGTGCCCAGCATGCCCATGAGCCCCCATGAGATGAGCCGTGCGGTTTGTTGTTGGTCCAACCAGTGCGCCACGTGGAGCATGCTGCCGGTGGCCAGCCCTGTGCAGGCCAGTGTGGCCAACACAAAGGCCAGCATGATGGCGGCCAGGTCGCCGCACAAAATGGCGAGTTTGGACAGCCGCACGGTGCGCAAGCTCATGGTCGAGGCCTCGCGCATGAAGGGCGCTGACAGGCTATTGGCTTGATTCAAACCCAATACCCTTTGTGCATGGACAAGCCCTTGGCCAGCCACTGGGGCATGTTCGCGTGAAGTTGTCCGGTTTTGAATCCGGCATATTTCATTAAGTTTCGCAATAAGGCTTCGGGCAATGAAAATGCGGATTTTTTAATCAAATAATTCATTTCTGAGCGGATGAATTGAATACCTTCATTTGCAGCAGATCCGAATGTTTCGATTAACCAGTGCTGTTGGGCATGAAAAACACCGGTGTCGAAGTAACGGCCGAGTTCTTGACGCAGGGAATAGCTGTGCGAGTGGTAAACGCTGGCGTTGGCTTGGTAGCGAATGGCGTGGCCGGCCAATAGCAAGCGGGCGGCAAGGTGCATGTCTTCACCCAAAATCAGATCTGTGGCGAACCCACCCACTTGGTGCAATGCCGATAGCCTGTAAGCGGCAAAGGAGTTGGAGAGAAAGCAGGTTTTGATGCCTTTGTGGGTTTTGTCTTGCAGGGTGACGGTGTGGCTTTGCGGGGGGTAGTTGAACAGCCGGGCATGGGCGGCGATGGGGGTGGCGTTGTGGTGGGGCAACTGCCGACCGTAAGCTGCGGCGACTTGGGGGTCGTTGAATGCTTGAAACAGGTTGCGCAAGGCGTAGGGGTCGGCAAGGATGGCGTCTTGGGTCAAAAAAATCACGAACTCGGCACCTGATGTGTGCTGCTCGATGCCTTGCTGGCGGGTTCCCCCGTGGTTGAAACGACGGCGGCTCACGGTTTGCACCTGGTGGCCCCGCGCTTGCGCCGCCTGTGCACTGCCGTCGGTTGATTCGGAGTCAAGAATGACGACTTTGAGGGGTTGCGCGACCTGTTGTTGGATCGCCTCCAAAAAGTCGGGCCAAGTCGGGCCGGGGTTGCAGGTCGGGACCAAAACGACGGCACGCTCACAAAATGATTTTGAGGACTGCTGAAAGTACGCCATTTTTTGGTTTAAGTTTGTATCTAAAAACATACTAGCTTGTTATTGTGCCTTTATTGGTTTGATGTTTATGAGACTTTTTAATAAAAAATTGAGAATTAAGGCACTATGTGCAGGTTCCTGTTGCGTCCGGGCTATAGTCCCGCACCGGCCAAATGGCCCTCTGTGTAGAAAAAAGGCGCCTGAAGGCGATACGGCATGAATGTGCAACCCGAGTTGGTCTGGACTGAGGACAACGAGACGCGGTCTTTGTTTTGGCGCATGGACCAGGGGGCGGCGGTGCCCAAAAAGGTGGTGTTGGCCGATGACACGATGAGCGCGGACACGGCTTTCAGGCTGGCTTGTGAGGGCACGGGCTTGTTGTGGCGGGGGGATTTTCAGAACGCCCGGCAGTTGTTGCAGGCTTTGGCGCGGCGCATCGACAAGCCCAAAAAGGTGCGCGTCAAGAAATCAGAGGCGGCCCCCGCCGTGGTGCCCGGGGCTGCGTTTCACACGCATCGCCAGGCGCAGGCGCACCGAAGCCGGGTGCTCAACCAAGTGTTGATTGAGTTGCAGGGCGATTACGGGGTGGCTTTGCGGCGTGCGCCCGATGTGCGCCAGGCTTGTACGCAGGCTTTTGGGCCGGCCAATGGGCAGGGTTCGGTGCTGTCGCTGCGCAGTTTGCAGGGGGTGGTGGGGGCGTTTGAGTGGCGCAAAAACGGGGTGGAGGTGCCCGCTTTGGGCGAGGCTCTGAGGATTTTTCCGCACTATGGGGTGTTTTCGCCCATTCGCGGCGAGTATGTGGCGTTGGTGGCCAAGGCCCCATGGCCTGCCGCCATGGGCACGCATTCGGTGGCGTTTGACATTGGGGTAGGCACGGGGGTGCTGTCAGCAGCACTGGCCCGTCGCGGCGCGGCCCAGGTGGTGGGCACCGATTTGAGCGATCGGGCCATGGCTTGCGCTAAAGACAATTTGCAGCGTTTGGGCGTGCAAAACCAGGTGACGTTGCTGCAGACCGATTTGTTCCCCCCAGGGCAAGCGGCTTTGGTGGTGTGCAACCCGCCTTGGTTGCCAGCCCGGGCCACGTCGCTGTTGGACCAGGCCGTGTACGACGAAGGCAGCCAGATGCTCAAGGGGTTTTTAAAGGGTTTGCCTGAACACCTGTGCCCAGGGGGCGAGGGTTGGCTGATTTTGTCGGACTTGGCCGAGCATTTGGGTTTGCGCTCGCGGCAGGAGCTGATGGGCTGGATCGAGGCGGCAGGTTTGGTGGTGCTGGGGCGCATGGACGCCAAGCCGGTTCACAGCAAAGCCCAAGACGCGACCGACCCGCTGCACGCAGCAAGGGCGGCCGAGGTGACATCGTTGTGGCGTTTGGGGGTGGCCTGCGAGGGTCATCGCGACGAGGGCGTCGCTCCTACAGGGGAATAACCCGCATTTTGTGGGAGCCCCGCCCTCGGGGCGATGGTCTTTTTGTGGGAGCCCCGCCCTCGGGGCGATGGGTGGTGGTCTGCTAGGGTCATCGCGACGAGGGCGTCGCTCCTACAGGGGAAGAGCCCGCATTTTGTAGGAGCCCCGCCCCCGGGGCGATGGGTCGTGGTCTGCGAGGGTCATCGCGACGGGGGCGTCGCTCCTACAGGGGAAGAGCCCGCATTTTGTGGGAGCCCCGCCCTCGGGGCGATGGGTGGTGGTCTGCTAGGGTCATCGCGACGGGGGCGTCGCTCCTGGTATGGATTGACCTGTCAATAGGTGTCGGTTGTTTTTCAGCTTTCTCTGTCTGTTTCTTTTGTCTTCTCGGTCAGTGACTGTGGTTCAGGGACTACGAGGCTGATTGGGCGACGGTAGATCAATCTGGTATTCGTGGGTTGGTTACCACATGCCTTGTCTTCGGTCGCGCAGCTGCCCATCTCTACAGTCGTGGGTCATCTCCCCCTTGCGAGTGAGCGCCACATAGGAGCATCTGGGGTTCTGCAGTTCTGCCTGCGCAGTCCCTGAACCACAATCACCGACCTCTTGTTCATGCCGTTGCCCGGCTACCGTGCACCCGGCCACTGGCCTCGCACGCAATCGCCCAGACAAAGCCCACCATCTCGCGGGCCACCGCCGTGCACACTTTTTGTTTGAGCTTGCCCGACGTCAGCAGTTTTTGATACCGCCCGCACAGTCTCTTTTGCCCCTCCCACGCAATGGCCTGCACCCGCTCGCTGGTCTTTTCTGCCCGCATCTCTATCGTGCGGCTCTTGCGTGCCGGGAATCGGTAGTTCCAGGCCGCCTCGATCAGCACCCGCCTGACGTGCCCGTTGCCCGTCTTCGTGATCGCGCCTTGCTGCCTTTTGCTGCCGCTGCTGTATTCGCTGGGCACCAGCCCCAAATACGACATCAGCTGCTTGGGGTTGTCAAAGCGCGTGATGTCCCCCAGCTCGGCCAACAAAGTCACCGCCGTGATCGTATTCACCCCTCTCATGGCCAACAGGCTGTTCAACACTGGCTCCAGGCTCCAGCCGCGCACGGCCAGCAAGATTTGCTTTTCCATGCCCAACACGCGCCGACTGGCCTCCTTGAGCGCCTCCACGTACTCTTGCATCACGATGTGCTGCGTGGGCGTCTCAAATGTGAGCGTCTCCATCCAGCGCCAGTGCGCCACGGTCCACTTGCTTTTGCCGGTGAAGACCTTGCCGTTGCGCAGCAAAAACGCTCCCAAGCGTTGGCGTGCCTTGGTCTCGGTTTGTTTGAAATCTTCGCGTGCCCGGCTCAGATCTCGGATGCCCTCTTGCTCTTTGTCGGGTACCCACACGGCCGTCAAGCTGCCATCGGCGTGCAACTTGGCCAAGCTCATGGCGTCACGCCTGTCGGTTTTGATGCGCACGCCTGGCATCTTCAGGATCAAGGAAGGGGCCACCACGTCACAGGCGTGGCCCTGCCGGGTGAGCTGATGGTAGACCTCATAACCACATGGCCCCGCTTCGTAGCAAAAGTTCAGCACCTCGCCATCGGGGCTCAGTTGTTTGAGCAACTTGGTGATGGCCGTTGGTGTGTTGGGGATTTCTCCAAAGTAACTCGGTTTCGTGCGAAGACCGCGCACGACGGCAACGGCGATGGTGTCTTTGTGAACATCAAGGCCGACGTAAATATCGTTAAACTGTTTCATGACCTGCCTCCTGAGTTGTGGCACTGAGTTGATAAAGGTTTCACACCCATTAACTTAACCCACGTTTGTCAGGTGGGCAGGTCATCCATCATGTCTACAAAATGCAGGGTATCCCCCATAGGAGCGACGCCCTCGTCGCGATCAGCCTCGCAGACCACGACCCATCGACCCGGGGGCGGGGCTCCTACAAATTGCAGGGCATCCCCTGTAGGAGCGACGCCCCCGTCGCGATAGAGCCTCGCAGACCACGACCCATCGCCCCGAGGGCGGGGCTCCTACAAAATGCAGGGCATCCCCTGTAGGAGCGACGCCCCCGTCGCGATCAGCCTCGCAGACCACGACCCATCGCCCCGGGGGCGGGGCTCCTACAAAATGCAGGGCATTCCCTGTCGGAACTACGCCCCCGGCGCGAGCAGCCTCGTTGACCACGACCCATCGCCCCGGGGGCGGGGCTCCTACAAAATGCAGGGCATTCCCTGTCGGAACTACGCCCCCGGCGCGAGCAGCCTCGCAGACCACGACCCATCGCCCCGGGGGCGGGGCTCCTACAAAATGCAGGGCATTCCCTGTCGGAACTACGCCCCCGTCGCGATCAGCCTCGCAGACCACGACCCATCGCCCCGGGGTCGGGGCTCCTACAAAATGCAGGGCATCCCCTGTAGGAGCGACGCCCCCGTCGCGAGCAGCCTCGCAGACCACGACCCATCGCCCTGAGGCAGGTCTTCCTCAAGGCCAAAAGCCATCGCCTGGCGGGGGCGGGGCTCCCACAACGGCATAAAACCACATGGCCGACAAAAACTGGGACCCTACAAACTGGATGGGGTTGGATCAATAAGTCGCGCGGGTGATATGCCTTAGGGGCAAACCCCGAGCGCATTTGTTGCCGCAGCGGTTACGCTGAAGCTGTTCCGATTAACCACGCAGGAGACCTTGAATGAAAACCACCACCCGTCTGATCGCAGCCGCAGCCCTGGCCGCTTGCTCCATGGGCGCTTATGCGCAAAAGGGCGAGACCGTCAAGATCGCCTGGATCGATCCGCTGTCCGGCCTGATGGCCCCTGTGGGCAGCAACCAGCTCAAGAGCTTTCAGTTTTTTGCTGAAAAATTCAGCAAAACCAACCCCGCAGGTGTCAAGTTTGAGGTGATTGGCATCGACAACAAGTTGAGCCCCGCTGAAAGCCTGAACGCGCTCAAAGCCGCCATGGACCAAGGCGTGCGTTACATCACCCAAGGCAACGGCTCTTCGGTGGCCGGTGCCTTGATCGAAGCGGTCAACAAGCACAACGAGCGCAACCCCGGCAAGGAAATCATTTTCCTGAACCACTCTGCGGTGGACCCCGACTTCACCAACAGCAAGTGCAGCTACTGGCACTTCCGCTTTGACGCCGACACCTCGATGAAGATCGAGGCCATGACCACCTTCATGAAGGACGACAAAGACATCAAGAAGGTGTACCTGTTCAACCAGAACTACTCACACGGCCACCAGGTCGCCAAGTTCGCCAAGGAAAACCTGGCCCGCAAGCGCACCGATGTGCAAATCGTGGGTGAAGACCTGCACCCCTTGGCCCAAGTGCGTGACTTCTCGCCCTACATCGCCAAGATCAAAGCCTCGGGTGCAGACACCGTGATCACCGGCAACTGGGGCTCTGACTTGGCATTGCTGGTCAAGGCGGCCAACGAAGGCGGCTACACCGGCAAGTTCTACACCTACTACACAGGCGTGACGGGCACACCAACGGCTTTGGGCCAAACCGGTGCAGGTCGTGTTTATCAAATTGCCTACAGCCACTACAACATGGGTGGTGACATGGGCAAGTGGATGGCCGAGTTCAAGCAAAAGTTCAACGACGACTTTTACACCGGTTCTGTGGTCACGATTTACAGCGCCTTGGGTGAAGCCATGGCCAAAGCCAAGTCGACCGACCCGGTCAAAGTGGCCGCAGCTCTGTCGGGCTTGAAGTTCAAGAGCTACCACGGTGATGTGGAAATGCGCAAGACTGACCACCAAATGCAGCAACCGCTGTACATGACCGTGTGGCAAAAGGCGGACAAAAAGTACCCCTACAGCCCTGAGAACACTGGCATGACCTTGGCCCCGGTCAAGGAATTCCCGTCTTACGTCTCCAGCACGCCTACCAGCTGCCAGATGAAGCGCCCTGGCTAATCAAAGGGTGCCGCTTGGCGGCCAGTCTTGTGCAGCGCAGAGCCTGTGGTTCTGTGCTGTGCAAGATGAGAGGGTTCAGGCCCGATCAACGTGATGTTCATCGGGCTTTTTCATGGGCTTGTGCCTTGGGTGTGGTTGGGGTTTGAGTGTTCAAACCCACTTTCGGTAACGTTGTTAGACCCCAGAGGGTCTGGAAAGTTTTTATGGAGTTTTTCATCATCTCCATGCTCAACGGTCTCAGTTACGGACTGTTGCTCTTCATGCTCAGCTCCGGGCTGACGCTGATTTTCAGCATGATGGGTGTGCTCAACTTTGCGCACGCCAGTTTTTACATGATCGGGGCCTATCTCGGTTACACCCTCACCGGGTGGATCGGCTTTTGGCCTGCCTTGGTTGTGGCGCCCCTGCTCGTCGGGGCTTGTGGTGCCGTTTTTGAGCGTGTCACCTTGCGCAAAGTCCACCCCTTCGGCCATGTGCCCGAACTGCTGGTCACGTTTGGCCTGTCTTATGTGGTGCTGGAATTGGTGCAGCTGGTGTGGGGCCGCACGGCGGTCGAGTTTCCCCCGCCTGAAATTTTGCGCAGCTCAGCTTTTACCCTGATCAACCACTCGGTCAACGGCCTGGGTGTGGTCTGGGGCGCTGCGCCTGCCGAGATGTGCAGTGCAGCCGATGCCGCCATTCGTGTGGTGTGCTCACCGTTTCCGGCCACACGCGGCTTCATGATGCTGGTGGCCTTGCTCATGCTGATGTCTTTGTGGCTTTTGCTCACCCGCACGCGCATCGGTTTGGTCATTCAGGCCGCGTTGACTCACCCCGAAATGGTGGAGTCGCTGGGCCACAACGTGCCACGCGTGTTCATGCTGGTGTTTGGTGCGGGCACAGGCCTGGCCGGTTTGGCCGGCGTGATTGGCGGCAGCACTTTCGTCACTGAGCCCGCCATGGCCGCCACCGTGGGTTCGGTCATTTTTGTGGTCGTGGTGGTGGGCGGAATGGGTTCGCTGTCGGGGGCCTTTTTGGCGTCCATCCTGATCGGTGTGATCCAGACTTTTGCCGTGGCCATTGACTATTCTTTCTTGACGCTGGCCAAAGACATGGGCTGGGCTTTGTCGGCCGCTACGCAGGAAAACTCCTTTGCCAAGCTCACGCTGTCGCAGGTCGCGCCCATCTTGCCTTACCTGTTTTTGGTGTTGATTCTGATCTTCCGACCCAAGGGTCTTTTGGGCACACGCGAGGGTTAAGACATGGCTGCTGTTTACAAATTCAAACCTTACAACGTGGGCCGCTGGGTCATCTGGAGCCTGTTCGCCCTGGTCTTGCTGGCTGCGCCGCTGGTTTTTACCAGTAACTTGTCGGTGACCATGCTGGCGCAAATGGGCATCGCCATCATTGCCTGCCTGTCCTACAACATCTTGTTGGGGCAAGGCGGCATGTTGAGCTTTGGCCATGCGGTTTACACCGGCTTGGGCTCATACATGGCGATTCACGCGCTCAATGCCGTGAGTGGCGGCAAGTTGAACATCCCGGTCAGCCTGCTGCCCATCGTGGGTGGCGTGGCAGGCATGGGCTTTGCCATTTTGCTGGGCTGGGTGACCACCCGAAAATCGGGCACGCCGTTTGCCATGATCACGCTGGGCGTGGCCGAACTGGTGTTTGCCATGTCGCTCATGTTCTCGGAGTTTTTCGGGGGTGAGGCGGGCGTCTCGGGCAACCGGGTGGCGGGTGAGGCCTTTTTTGGCATCACCTACGGCCCACAAATTCAGGTGTACTACCTGATTGCCATCTACACCTTTGTGAGTGTGGCGCTCATGTATGCCTTCACACAAACGCCGCTGGGCCGCATTTTGAACGCGGTGCGCGACAACCCTGAGCGTGTGGAGTTCATTGGTTACAACACCCAGCGCGTGCGCTACATGGCCTTCATCATTGCTGGCTTTTTTGCGGGCATCGCGGGCGGTTTGGGTGCACTCAACTTCGAGATTGTGACGGCCGAGGTGGTCGGGGCAGGGCGCTCGGGCGCTTATTTGCTCTTCACCTTTTTGGGCGGAGCCACTTTCTTTTTTGGCCCCATCATCGGCGCGATCTTGATGATCATTGCCTTTGTGCTGCTGTCCGAGTTGACCAAGGCCTGGCTGCTTTATCTGGGCCTGGTGTTCCTGTTCATGGTCATGTATGCACCGGGCGGCATTG
This sequence comes from Limnohabitans sp. 2KL-3, assembly GCF_001269405.1. Taxonomy (NCBI): domain Bacteria; kingdom Pseudomonadati; phylum Pseudomonadota; class Betaproteobacteria; order Burkholderiales; family Comamonadaceae; genus Limnohabitans; species Limnohabitans sp. 2KL-3. Next base: position 91,863 of record NZ_CXON01000007.1, on the reverse strand, counting down.
CCAGCTTGATCATGATGAACCTGCGGGTGGCCAAGTTCGGCAAACTGCGCCAGATCTGGACCAGTTATTTGGGCCTGGGTCTCACGGCCATCGTCATGCTGGCGGGTGCCGGGGCCATGATCGAGATGGTTTATCACTTGCAGCTCAACTCGGCTTTGGGTGACACGGTCAAGTTCATGGGGGCCACGCTGAATGCCAAGAGCTTGGACAGCTGGTTTGGCTCGGCCTTTGTCATGCTGACCGGTTTGGGCTTGTTTGAGTTGGCCCGCAGGCAGTTTGCGCGTGACTGGGGCGAGATTCAGACCGACATTGAAAAAGAAATCAAGCGCCGGGAGAACGCAGCATGAGCACCAATGCACTTGAACTCAAAGACCTTCGCAAGAATTTTGGCAAGACCGAAATCATCCGGGGCGTGAACCTGGCGGTCGCGCCCGGCGAACGCGTGGCCGTGATTGGCCCCAACGGCGCGGGCAAGTCCACGCTGTTCAACCTGATCAGCGGCCGTTTTGGACCCACAAGCGGCGAGATTTTGCTCAATGGCCAAGCCATTCAACACAAAACGCCTTACGAGATCAACCGCTTGGGGCTGTCGCGCAGCTTCCAGATCACCAACATCTTTCCCAAGCTGAGTGTGTTCGAGAACCTGCGCTGCGCGGTGCTGTGGAGCCTGGGCTACAAATACAGCTTCTTGAAGTTCCTGTCAGGCCTGAAAGACGCCAACGAGCGGACCGATCAGCTGCTGAACATGATCCGTTTGGACAAAAAACGGGACGTGCTGGCGGTGAATTTGACCTATGCCGAACAGCGTGCGCTGGAGATTGGCGTGACCATTGCCGGTGGCTCGGATGTGATCTTGCTGGACGAACCCACGGCGGGCATGAGCAAGAGCGAAACCTCGCGTTTCATCCAACTCATCAAGGAAGTCACGGTGGGCAAAACCTTGCTCACGGTGGAACACGACATGGGGGTGGTGTTCGGTTTGGCCGACAAAATCGCGGTGGTGGTGTATGGCGAAGTGATCGCTTTTGACACACCCCAAGCCGTGCGGGCCAACGCCAAGGTGCAGGAGGCCTATTTGGGCTCTCCGGTTGCGGACAGCCAAGCGGGAGCCCACTGATGTTGAAAATCGAAAACCTTCATGCCTATTACGGCAAAAGCCATGTGTTGCACGGTGTTGATTTCGAGGTGGGGCAAGGCGAAATCGTGGCCTTGCTCGGGCGCAATGGTTCGGGCCGCTCCACCACCGCCAAGGCCATCATGGGACTGGTCGAGTGCGAAGGGCGCATCGACTGGAAAAGCCAGTCGATACAGGGCAAAAAAGCTTACGAAATCGCCCACTTGGGCCTGGGCTATGTGCCCGAAAACCGCGACATCTTTCCCAAACTCACCGTCAGCCAAAACCTGCAACTGGGTCAAAAACGCAGCGGCAAAAACGGCCGCTGGTCCTTTGAGGACATGTTTGCCATGTTTCCGCGCTTGAAAGAGCGTGAGCACACCGAAGCCGGTGTGTTGTCAGGCGGCGAGCAACAAATGCTCACGCTGTGCCGCACCCTCATGGGCGACCCGGACCTGATCATCATTGACGAGCCCACCGAGGGCCTGGCCCCCAAAATTGTGGAGTTGGTGGGGCAATTTCTGCACAGCCTGAAGGCCAAAGGGGTCTCGGTCTTGCTGATTGAGCAAAAACTGACCATTGCCATGAGCATTTCTGACCGTGCTTTGGTCATGGGCCATGGCTCCATCGTCTTCCAAGGCACACCCGATGAGTTGCGGGCCAACAGTTACATCCGCAAGGAGTGGCTGGAAGTTTGAGCTGAGGTGGGCGAATGGCCCACTTGGCTCTGGCTTGGCCCGTCTCAATCGCGACAAAATTTCGTTTTGGCTCGGTTTTTCTGTCTAAAATGGCAAAAAACGAACGGTCGTTCTTTTTTAATTTTTCACGCAAAGGAAGTCCAGCATGACAGCTGAATACAAAGTCCACGGCGATGTCGCGGTCATCACCCTGATGAACCCGCCGGTCAACGGTTTGGGTCTGTCCACACGCATCGGCATCACCGATGGTTTGGAAAAAGCCAACAACGACGCGGCTGTCAAAGCCATTGTCATCACGGGCGGCGGCAAGGCCTTTTCCGGTGGCGCAGACATCCGTGAATTCGGCTCGCCCAAAGCGATCCAAGAACCCAATTTGCTGAGCGTGATTCGCGCTTGCGAAAACTCGGCCAAGCCGGTGGTGGCGGCCATTCATTCGGTGGCCATGGGCGGTGGTTTGGAGCTGGCCTTGGGTTGCCACTACCGCATTGCAGCGCCTGGCACCTCGATTGCGCTGCCTGAAGTCAAGCTGGGTCTGATCCCCGGCGCGGGCGGCACACAGCGCCTGCCCCGCGTGATTGGCGTGGAAGCGGCCCTGAACATGATCGTCAGCGGCGAAGCCATCAAGAGCGAAATGCTGGCCATGTTGCCCGGTCAAAAGCTGTTTGACGCCATGGCCCAATCGGCCGAGAGCCTGCCCGAAGAAGCCTTTGCGCTGGCCCGCAAAGTGGCCGCTGCCCACGCCGATGGCAGCCCGCTGCCCCTGGTGCGCAACCTGCCTTGCAAGCACGTTCAAGGCGATGCGTACTTCCAGTTCACCCGCAACATGGTCAAAGGCATGGCCAAAAACCTGCCAGCCCCTGCCCAATGTGTGGACGCCGTCGAAGCCGCTACCAAGAAGAAGTTCGAAGACGGCATGGTCGTTGAGCGTGAGATCTTCATGAACCTGATGCTCACGCCCGAAAGCCGTGCTTTGCGTCACATCTTCATGGCCGACCGTGCAGCCAGCAAGATCCCCGATGTGCCCGCCGACACCCCCAAGCGCGACATCCAGAGCATCGCGGTCATTGGTGCCGGCACCATGGGCGGTGGTATTTCGATGAACTTCTTGAACGCGGGCATCCCGGTCAAGATTTTGGAAATGAAGCAAGACGCGCTGGACCGTGGCGTGGCCACCATCCGCAAAAATTACGAAGCCCAAGTCAAAAAGGGCAAGCTCAAGCAAGACAAATACGAGCAGCGCATGGCTTTGCTGAGCACCACGCTGAGCTACGACGACATCGGTCAGGCCGACCTGGTGATCGAAGCCGTGTTCGAAGAAATGGGCGTGAAAGAAGCCGTTTTCAAGAAGCTCGACGAAGTGATGAAGTCCGGCGCGATTTTGGCGTCCAACACTTCCACCTTGGATGTGAACAAGATCGCCAGCTTCACCCAGCGTCCTCAAGACGTGGTGGGCATGCACTTCTTCAGCCCGGCCAACGTGATGAAGCTGCTCGAAGTGGTGCGTGGTGCCCAAACCGGCAAAGACGTGCTGGCCACCGTGATGGCGATTGGCAAGAAGATCAAGAAGACCTCGGTGGTCTCGGGCGTGTGTGATGGTTTCATCGGCAACCGCATGATCGAGCAATACAGCCGCCAAGCTGGTTTCCTGATCGAAGAAGGCTGCACCCCTGCGCAGGTCGACAAAGCCGTTGAGAAATTCGGCTTTGCCATGGGCCCCTTCCGCATGGGCGACTTGGCGGGCAACGACATCGGCTGGGCGATCCGCAAGCGCCGTTACACCGAAAAGCCCGACCTCAAGTACAGCAAAACCGCTGACTTGCTGTGCGAAATGGGCCGCTACGGTCAGAAAACCGGCGCAGGCTGGTACGACTACCAAACCGGCAAGCGCGACGCGATCCCCAGCGCCGTGGTGGTCGAGATGATCGAAAAGCACCGCGCTGACATGGGCATCACCCCGCGCAAGATTTCGGACGACGAAATCGTTCAGCGCCTGGTGTTCTCGCTGGTCAACGAAGCCGCCCACATTCTGGAAGAAGGCATTGCCAGCAAGGCCAGCGACATCGACATGGTCTACATCACCGGCTATGGCTTCCCGTTCTGGCGCGGTGGCCCCATGAACTACGCCGACACGATTGGCCTGTTCAACGTGGCCGAAGCCATGAAGCGCTTTGCCAAAAACCCCCATGACGACGCCCAATTCTGGCAACCCGCGCCCTTGTTGGCACGCTTGGTGGCCGAAGGCAAGACATTCAACTGAGGCGCGTCGGGCGTTGAGGGTTCTGTGTTGCAGTTTGAGAGTTCAGTGTTGCGTGTCAAAAGACCACTTCACTGCTCGCTCAACGCCAGACGATCACCCATTAACGCCTGACACTCAACGCTCAACGAGCCAAAACAAGGATTCAAAATGACCAACGCCGTTATCGTATCGACCGCCCGCACCCCTCTGGCCAAGAGCTGGAAGGGCGCTTTCAACATGACCCATGGCGCCACTTTGGGCGGCCACGCGGTGCAACACGCCGTGGCCCGCGCTGGCATTGATGCCGCCGAAGTCGAAGACGTGATCATGGGCTGCGCCACGCCCGAAGGGGCAACGGGTGCCAACATCGCCCGCCAGATCGCCCTCAAGGCCGGTTTGCCCATCTCGGTGTCGGGCATGACCGTCAACCGTTTTTGCTCGTCCGGTCTGCAAACCATTGCCTTGGCTGCACAACGCATCATCGCGGGCGAAGGCCAGGTGTATGTGGCCGGTGGCGTGGAAAGCATCTCTTGCGTGCAGCAAGAGATGAACACCCACATGCTGCAAGACTTGGCGCTGGCCAAGATGAAGCCCGAGATTTACTGGAACATGCTGCAAACCGCCGAGCAAGTGGCCAAGCGCTACAAGATTGGCCGCGATGTGATGGACGCGTATGGCGCGGCCAGCCAGCAAAAAGCTTGCGCTGCGCAAGCCGCTGGTTTGTTCAACGACGAAATCGCTCCCATCACCGTCACGCAAGGCGTGATCGACAAGGTCATGGGCATGACCACCAAGCAAGTGACCGTGAGTGCGGACGAAGGCCTGCGCGAAGGCACCACCGTGGAAGCCATCAGCGGCCTGCGCTCTGCGCTGCCCGGCGGCCTGGTGTCGGCAGGCAATGCCAGCCAGTTCTCGGATGGCGCAGGCGCTTGCGTGCTGATGGACGAAAAGCTGGCCGAACAACGTGGCTTGAAGCCCCTGGGTCGCTTCCTCGGTTTTGCCGTGGCCGGTTGCGAGCCTGACGAAATGGGCATTGGCCCCGTCTACGCCGTGCCCAAAGCACTGGCGCGTCTGGGCCTCACCGTGCAAGACATTGACTTGTGGGAACTGAACGAAGCGTTTGCCGTGCAGGTGCTGTACTGCCGTGACAAGCTGGGCATCCCGGCTGACCGCTTGAACGTCAACGGCGGCGCGATCGCGGTGGGCCACCCCTACGGTGTGTCGGGCCAGCGCCTGACAGGCCACGCCCTGATCGAAGGCAAACGCCGTGGTGCCAAGCGCGTGGCAGTGACCATGTGCATCGGCGGCGGCATGGGCGCTTGCGGCATTTTTGAAGTGCTGTGATGCCGGTGGCTGTTGACGCCTGATCAACACCAAGGCGGTCGGTTTGCAGCTGACCGCCTTTTTCTTTGTCTGTTTTATTTTTCTGAACCGGGATGATGCGACATGAGCCTGCGCCCCACCGTTGATTTTTTGCTGCACGACTGGCTGAAGGTGGAAAGCCTGCAGTCCCGCGAACGTTTTGCCGACCACTCGCGCGAAACCTTTGACGCCGTGCTCGACACCTGCGAGCGCATCGCCCGCGAGAAGTACGCGCCGTTCAACCGCTTGGTCGACACGCAAGAGCCGCACTTTGATGGCGAAAAAGTCATCCTGCCTCAGGCCACACACGACGCCTACAAGGCCTATGCCGAGTCGGGCATGCTCAGCGCCGCGCAAGACTACGAGATTGGCGGCATGCAGCTGCCCTACACGGTCGAAGCGGCCGCCAACGCGTTTTTTGCCATGGCCTCGGTCAGCATCGGCTCGGGCATGCTCACCAGCGGCAACGCCAATTTGCTCATGGTGCACGGCACCGATTTGCAAAAGCAGGTGTTTGCCGCCAACGAATTTTCGGGGCGTTTTTCGGGCACCATGTGCCTGAGCGAACCGCAAGCGGGCTCGTCGCTCAGTGACGTGACCACCCGCGCTACGCCCGATGGCGAAGGCTTTGAAGACGACGCTTTGGGTGCACGCTACCGCCTCAAGGGCAACAAGATGTGGATTTCGTCCGGCGAGCACGAACTCTCCGAAAACATCATCCATTTGGTGCTGGCCAAGATACCCGATGCCAATGGCCAGTTGGTGCCCGGCGTCAAAGGCATCTCGCTCTTCATCGTGCCCAAAAAGATGGTGGACACGAATGGACAGCTGACGGGAGAACGCAATGATGTGGCGCTGGCGGGTTTGAACCACAAATGCGGCTGGCGCGGCACCACCAATACGCTGCTGAACTTTGGCGAAGGCAAGTACCCGGTGAGAGGCGATTCAGGTGGAGGCTTAGACGGTGGCGGAAGCGGCGCCGTGGGCTACTTGGTCGGCAAGCCCGGCGAAGGCCTGCGCTGCATGTTTCATATGATGAACGAGGCCCGCATTGGCGTAGGCATGGCCGCCACCATGCTGGGCATGGCCGGTTATTACGCCAGCCTCGACTACGCCAAAAACCGCCCGCAAGGCAGGCCCACAGGGGCAGGGGGCAAAGACGCCAGCCGCCCGCAGGTGCGCATCATCGAGCACGCCGACATCAAGCGCATGCTGCTTGCTCAAAAAGCCTACAGCGAAGGCGCTCTGGCGCTGGCTTTGTACTGCGCCCGCTTGGTCGACGAGCAGCACACCGGCACCGCCGAAGACGCCGATGTGGCACGTTTGCTGCTCGAAGTGCTGACGCCCATCGTCAAGAGCTTCCCCAGCGAATGGTGCCTGGAGGCCAACAGCCTGGCGATCCAGATCCATGGGGGTTACGGCTATACGCGTGACTTTCCGGTCGAGCAATACTGGCGTGACAACCGCCTGAACATGATCCACGAGGGCACCCACGGCATCCAGGCCATGGACTTGCTGGGCCGCAAGGTGTTGATGGAAAACGGCCGGGGCCTGCAACTGCTGGCTGAGCGCATGTTGTCCACCGCGAACAAGGCGCAAGCCATTTGGGGGCCTGAAGCTGAAGCTTTGCGTGACGCGCTCCAGCAAATCGGCCAAGCCACACAACAAGCCTGGGATGGCGCAGAACCCGCGCAGGCGCTGGCCAATGCCGTGCCGTATTTGCAGGCCTTTGGCCACACCGTGATCGCCTGGATCTGGCTCGATGTGGCAGCCAGCCTGGACGGCAACAATACCCCTGCCGCGCAGGGCCGTCGCGCTGCCTGCCGTTACTTCTTCCGCTACGAATTGCCCAAGATCGGTGCCTGGCTGAACGTGGTCAGCAGCCGCGACGCCACTTGTGCCGATCTGCCTGAAGAGGCTTTTTGATGATCCGCCACATGGTGATGTGGCGCTTGCATGACCAGGCACAAGGGGCCGACAAAGCCGCCAACCTGGCCAAAGCCAAAGATGTGTTGCTGTCGTGTGCCCAAGTGGTGCCCGGTATTCGCACTTTTGAAGTCGCCACCGCCACCCCCGGCATGGACTGCACCCACGATTTGGTGCTGCACATGCTGGTCGATGACGCCCATGTGCTAGCGGCCTATCAAAAACACCCGCAACATCAGGCCATCAAACCGTTCATGCAGGCCGTGGTTTTAGAACGCTGCTGCATGGATTTCACCCTCTGAATTCAACCCCCAAGGAAGCTCATCATGGCTCGCACCATTCAACAACTCTTTGATCTGACCGGACAAGTCGCCTTGGTCACAGGCGGCTCTCGTGGCCTGGGCTTGCAAATGGCCCACGCCTTGGGCGAAGCCGGTGCCAAGATCATGCTCAGTTCGCGCAAAGCCGCTGATCTGGAACAAGCGGCTGCCGAGTTGCAAGCCGCAGGCATTGACGCCCGCTGGATTGCGGCCGACTGCGGCAAAGAAGACGACATTCGCCGTCTGGCGGCAGAGACCATCGAACGCATGGGCCCGATCGACATTTTGGTCAACAACGCCGGTGCCACCTGGGGTGCCCCGGCCGAAGACCACCCGGTTGAAGCCTGGGACAAGGTCATGAACCTGAACGTGCGTGGCTATTTCATCCTTTCGCAAGAGGTGGCCAAGCGTTGCATGATTCCCCGTGGCAAGGGCCGCATCTTGAACGTCGCCTCGATTGCCGGGCTGGCGGGCAACCCCTCAGAGATGAAAACCATCGCCTACAACACCTCCAAAGGTGCGGTGATCAACTTCACCCGCGCCTTGGCGGGTGAGTGGGGTGAACACGGCATCACTGTGAACGCGATTTGCCCCGGCTTTTTCCCCAGCAAAATGACCTATGGCCTGCTCGAAAAGCTGGGGGCCGACAAAATGGCTCAGGGCGCTCCGCTGCGTCGTTTGGGCGACGACGAAGACCTCAAAGGTCTGGCTTTGTTGTACGCCTCGGACGCTGGAAAGCACATCACAGGCCAGTGGATGGCGGTGGATGGTGGCGTGAGCGCCATCATTGGCGGTTGAGCACGGGAGCCGGGCATTCATGAGCATTCCGTTTGGCGTCAAGATTCCCTTTGTGGACCACCTGGGCTTCAGCCTGGAAGTTTTTGAGGGGGGCCGATCCGAGTTGCATTTTGCCCCCCGTCCCGAACACCTCAATTCATTCGATGTGACCCATGGCGGGGCTGTGATGACGTTTTTGGATGTGGTCATGGCCACTGCGGCACGCAGCGTCGATCCAGGTTTTGGCGTGGTCACCATTGAGATGAAAACAAGTTTCATGCGGCCTGCCATCGCGCGATCGGGTCAGCACTTGGTCGGCCAAGGTTTGTTGCAGCACCGCACCAAGTCCATGGCCTTCACCGAGGCACGGATCTACGACGACCAAGGGCAGCTCTGTGCCATGGCCACGGGCACTTTCAAATATGTGCCCCACCGCGAAACACTTCCCACAGCCACCGACTGAGTTTTCAGCGGTCATTTGCCTCGATTTTTTTACCAACGACTGGAGACCTTTTCATGACCATCAATCACCAAATCCTGCTCGACAACCGCCCCCAAGGCGAAGCCACTGTGGCCAACTTCAAGTTGGTTGAAGCCCCCATTCCGGCCTTGCAAGACGGCCAAGTGCTGGTCAAGCACCACTTCATGAGCCTGGACCCTTACATGCGCGGCCGCATGAACGAGAGCAAGAGCTACGCCGTGCCCCAGCCCCTGGGCCAAGTCATGATCGGCGCCACCGTGGGTGAGGTGGTGGACAGCCTGCACCCCAAGTTCAAGGCCGGTGACCAAGTGGTCGGCATGGGCGGCTGGCAAGAGTACAGCGTGGTCGATGCCAACGTGCTCGGTGCGCTGCGCAAGGTGGACACCACCCATGTGCCCTTGTCGCATTACCTGGGTGCTGTGGGCATGCCCGGCGTGACCGCTTGGTATGGCCTGGTCAAGATCATCAACCCCAAAGCGGGTGAGACCGTCACGGTGAGCGCCGCCAGCGGTGCAGTGGGCAGCGCCTATGGCGCACTGGCCAAGGCCCGTGGCTGCCGCGTGGTCGGCATTGCCGGTGGCAAAGACAAATGCGACTACGTGGTCAATGAACTGGGTTTTGACGCCTGCATCGACTACAAAGAGCACAAGGATTACCTGAGCCTGTCCAAAGCCCTGCGTGAAGCTTGCCCGAACGGCATCGACGGCCATTTTGAAAACGTGGGCGGCATGGTTTTGGACGCGGTCATGCTGCGCACCAACGCCTTCGCCCGCATTGCGGTGTGCGGCATGATCGCCGGCTACGACGGTGCGCCATTGCCCATGGCCAACCCGGCGCTGATTTTGGTCAACCGCATGAAGATCGAAGGCTTCATCGTCAGCGAGCACATGGAAGTTTGGCCTGAGGCTTTGAACGAACTCGGCACCTTGGTGGGCACCGGCAAACTGCGCCCCCGCGAATCCGTGGCGCAAGGTTTGGCCGCTGCGCCTGAGGCTTTCCTGGGTCTGCTCAAAGGCAAGAACTTCGGCAAGCAATTGGTCAAACTGGTCTGAGGCCACGCGCATGTCCGATCTGATCTTGCACCACTACCCGACTTCGCCGTTTGCTGAAAAAATCCGGCTGATTCTGGGCTACAAACAATTGGCCTGGAAGAGCGTGTTCATCCCCATGATCATGCCCAAGCCCGACTTGACGGCCCTGACGGGCGGCTACCGCAAAACGCCGGTGCTGCAGATCGGAGCCGACATTTACTGCGACACCGCCTTGATCTGCGATGTGCTGGAGCATCTGGCCCCCACGCCAACGATCTATCCCGACGCCGTGAAAGGTGCGGCCAGGATCGTGGCCCAGTGGGCCGACAGCGCCTTGTTCACCGCCGCCATGGCCTACAACTTTCAGCCCGCCGGGGTGGCGCAAGTTTTTGCGGGTGCACCCGCTGAAGGCGTGCAGGCTTTTGTTGCTGACCGCACCGCCATGCGCGGGGGCGCATCCCGCATGGCGTCTGCGGACGCCACGGGCACCTACAAGAGTTATCTGCGCCGCATCGCCAACATGTTGCACGGTCAGGACTTCTTGTTCGGCGAGCAGCCTGGGGTGGCCGATTTTGCGGTCTATCACCCACTGTGGTTCACCCAAGAGCGAACGCCTGCATTGGCGGGCATTTTGGATGCCACGCCCGAGATCCAAGCCTGGATGGCCCGCATGCAGGCCATGGGTCACGGCACGGCTGGCAAATGCAGCGCCGAAGAAGCCTTGCAAGTGGCCCGCAACTCAACGCCCGCCACCGAGCCGGGCGACGTGTTTCAAGACGAGCACGGCATTGCCCTGGGCAGCCCGGTGCTGGTGGCGGCCGACAACTTCGGCTTGGAGCCCACCGAGGGTGAGTTGATCGCGGCCACACGCACCCGGTACACCCTGCGTCGCACCGATGACCGTGCGGGCACGGTCCATGTTCATTTCCCGCGTGTCGGGTTCACACTCAAAAAGGTATCCGCATGATCGACGATTTCAAAGGCAAAACCGCTGTGCTGACGGGCGCGGGTTCAGGCTTCGGGCTGGAATGCGCCCGCATTGGTGCCCGGCTGGGCATGAACCTGGTGCTGGTCGACGTGCAGCAAGACGCTTTGGACAAAGCCGAGGCCGAAATGACCGCCCAAGGCGTGCAGGTGTTGGCCCGCAAGGTCGACGTGTCCAATGCCCAGGCCATGGAGCAACTGGCTGCCGACGTGAAAGCCCGTTTTGGCGCACCGCACTTCGTGTTCAACAACGCGGGCGTGGGGGCAGGGGGCTTGGTCTGGGAAAACTCGGTGGCCGATTGGGAATGGGTGCTGGGTGTCAACCTCTGGGGCGTGGTGCACGGCGTGCGCCTGTTCACCCCCATGATGCTTGAAGCCGCCAAGGCCGACCCGGCTTACCGAGGCCACATCGTCAACACCGCCAGCATGGCCGGTCTGTTGACGCCCCCCAATATGGGCATCTACAACGTGAGCAAACACGCGGTGGTGTCACTGACCGAGACTTTGTACCAAGACTTGCAACTGGTGAGTGACCAAGTCAGCGCCAGTGTCTTGTGCCCTTACTTTGTGCCCACTGGCATCAGTCAGAGCCACCGAAACCGACCTGTGGACCTGGCGGCCGACAAGCCCACAGCCAGCCAATTGATAGGACAGGCGCAAAGTGATAAAGCTGTTGGCAGTGGCAAGGTGTCAGCGGCCGATGTGGCGCAAAAAGTGTTTGATGCTGTGGTCAGTGGTCAGTTCTACATCTACAGCCACCCGCAGGCGCTGGGCAATGTGCAAAGCCGGATGGAGGCGATTGTGCAGGGCCTGAACCCGCCGGACCCCTTTGCCGCTCGCCCTGAAGTGGGCGAGGGTTTGCGCAAGGCCTTGCGCGAAAGTTGATTTTGGGCTTTCACCGCTTCAACGGTGAAAGTGCCCCTCAAAACAATGCCGAACCTCGTGGCCCAAGGCCACATGGGTGGTCACGGGGCCAGTGACCACGGTGCATTCGGCCTTGACGGCATCCCACATGGCGCAGGCCAGAGGGGGTGTCAAATAAGCTTGTTCTCGCCCCATCTGATAGGCACGCGCACAGTACTGCGCCACGTCGTCCCGAATTTCCCACTTGATCCGCACGTTGTTCATGATCCGATTTTGGGTCGGCATGGCGTTGAATGCGTTGAACTCATTGGATGAAATGTTTTGTGATGGCACGCTGGTGCACGCGCTGATTCCCACCGCCGAGACCACCAAGGCCAGGGTGCGGAGAAGTCGGTTGCCACAGAAGCGAAGCTTAGATTCAACGAATTTCATAAAGAGTGATCTCTTGGTTGACGATTGTAGATGAATTTGTGTGTTTATGTGTTTATTCTCTTTGCAATTGTCAACTTTGTCAATAAATTTGGTGAAATTTATCAAAATGTATCAAATTTCTCTTTTGTCGATTTTGACGACTGTTCGTTCGGGTGTGCCTTTGAGGCGGCTGAACAGGGCAAGCTTTGTGGCAAACTCGCCCGCTTTCTATCTAGTGATGTGACCTGAGACATGCAGAAAATCCTGGCCCAACTGGCCGCAGAAATCCGTATCCGCCCTGACCAGGTCAAGACCGCCGTGGAGCTGCTCGATGGCGGCGCCACCGTCCCCTTCATCGCCCGTTACCGCAAAGAAGTGACCGGCGGCCTGGACGACATCCAGCTGCGCGAGCTGGAGTCGCGTCTGGGTTATTTGCGCGAGCTGGAAGACCGCCGCGCCGCCGTGATCAAAAGCATCACCGAGCAGGGCAAGATGACGCCCGAGTTGCTGGCCGCCATCGACGCCGCGCCCACCAAACAAGAGCTGGAAGACCTGTATTTGCCCTTCAAGCCCAAGCGCCGCACCAAAGGCATGATTGCCCGCGAAGCCGGTCTGGAGCCTTTGGCGGACAAGCTGTTTGCTGACCCCACACTCGACCCGCACGCCGAGGCTGCCGCCTTTGTGCTGGCCCCAGGTGCAATCGAAGGCGCCGACTTCACCACCACGGCTGCTGTGCTGGACGGCGTGCGCGATTTGCTGAGCGAGCGCTGGGCCGAAGACGCATCACTGGTGCAAGCCCTGCGCGAATGGCTGTGGAACGAGGGCCTTTTCAAAAGCAAGCTGGCCGACGGCAAGGACGAGAACAACGCCGATGTGTCCAAGTTCCGCGATTACTTTGACTACGACGAGCCGATTGGCCGCGTGCCCAGCCACCGCGCTTTGGCCGTTTTTCGTGGCCGCGCATTGGAAATGCTGGACGCCAAACTGGTTCTTCCTGTGGAGCCCGAGCCCGGCAAACCCAGCATCGCCGAAGGCAAGATCGCCATGCACCTTGGTTGGAGCCATGCGGCCCGCCCATCGGACGACCTGATTCGTAAATGTGTGGCCTGGACTTGGCGCGTGAAACTGAGCCTGTCGACTGAGCGGGATTTGTTTGCCCGCTTGCGCGAAGAGGCCGAAAAAGTCGCCATCAAGGTCTTCAGCGACAACCTGCGCGACCTGCTGCTGGCCGCGCCCGCTGGCCCCCGCGTGGTCATGGGTCTGGACCCGGGCATTCGCACGGGCGTGAAGGTGGCCGTGGTGGATGCGACGGGCAAACTGGTCGACACCTCCACGGTGTACCCCCACGAGCCGCGCAAGGACTGGGAGGGTTCGCTCTTCACCCTGGCCAAGCTCTGCGAAAAGCACAACGTGAACCTGATCGCCATTGGTAACGGCACTGCCAGCCGCGAGACCGACAAGCTGGCGGGGGACCTGATCAAGCAACTGGCCCGCCTGAGAGAAGGTGTCGAGATTCAAAAAGTGGTGGTCAGCGAGGCGGGTGCTTCGGTGTACTCGGCCAGTGAATTTGCCAGCCAAGAAATGCCCGACGTGGACGTGAGCCTGCGCGGCGCGGCATCCATTGCTCGTCGCTTGCAAGACCCGCTCTCTGAGCTGGTGAAGATCGACCCCAAGGCGATTGGCGTGGGCCAATACCAGCACGACGTGAACCAAAGCGAGCTGGCCAAAACCCTGGACGCCGTGGTCGAAGACTGCGTGAACTCGGTGGGCGTGGACCTGAACACAGCCAGCGTCCCCTTGCTCACCCGCGTGTCGGGTTTGTCGTCCAGCGTGGCCAAGTCGGTCGTGCGTTGGCGAGATGCCAATGGCGTGTTCAAAACCCGTCAGGATTTGCTGAAAGTGACTGGCCTGGGCGCCAAGACTTTCGAGCAAAGCGCGGGCTTTCTGCGCATTCGCGGCGGCGACAACCCGCTCGACATGACGGGCGTTCACCCTGAAACCTACCCGGTGGTCGAGCAGATCATTGTCAAAACCGCCAAGCCTATTCAAGAGATCATGGGCCGCTCGGACGTTTTGAAAACCCTCAAGCCCGAGCTGTTTGCCAACGACAAATTCGGTGCGATCACCATCAAAGACATCTTGGGCGAGCTGGAAAAACCCGGCCGCGACCCGCGCCCCGACTTCAAAGTGGCGCGTCTGGCGGACGGCGTGGAAGACATCAAGGACCTGAAAGAGGGCATGACCTTGGAGGGCACCGTGAGCAACGTCGCCCAGTTTGGCGCTTTTGTCGATTTGGGCGTGCACCAGGACGGGCTGGTCCATGTGAGCCAGCTGGCCAACAAGTTCGTCACCGACGCCCGCGAGGTGGTCAAGACGGGTGACATCGTCAAAGTGAAGGTGCTCGAAGTCGACGTGGCCCGCAAGCGCATCAGCTTGACCATGAAGCTCGACGCCGCGCCTGCCCGGCGCGATGGCCCCCGTGACAACCGGTTTGAAGGGGCAGGGCGGGACAACCGCCAGCGCGGCGGCGGTTGCTACACCTCCCCCCCCGCAGCCGGAGCAGGTTCGGCCATGGCCAGCGCCTTTGCCAAATTGCAGGGCTTGAAGAAATAAGCGCCTTCACTCTGACCCCTCCAAGTCATCCACCGAGATGCATAATTGCACCTTATTTGATGATTGGAGCCTGTGATGCGAACCACCGTGACCATTGAAGACCAGCTCTACCAAAGGGCTTTGGAAGTGGCCGACCCGTCCATGGACAAGGCCGATTTGTTTCGCGAGGCCATCAAGGCCTTTGTCCGCACGCAAGCGGCCAAACGCCTGGCCGCACTGGGCGGCACCCAAGTGGACATGCCCGACATTCCCCGTCGTGCGCAGGACTTGCCCGCATGACGCCTGTTTTGGTGGACACCTCGGTGTGGGTGGACCATTTCAGGCGCGGCAATGAGGCCTTGGTGGCGTTGCTGGTGCAGGATCGGGTGTTGATTCATCCTTGCATCCTGGGCGAAATCGCTTGCGGCACGCCGCCCCGGCGTGCGCAAACCTTGGCCGATTTGGCATCGCTGCAAGCTGCCCAGCAAGCCAGCTTGCCGGAAATGCTGGATTTTTTAGAGCGCGAGCAGCTTTTTGGGCGCGGTTGCGGCTGGGTTGAGTTGCAACTGTTGGCCGCCACCTGCCTGAGTCAAGGGGCCGTGCTGTGGTCGCTGGACCTGCGTCTGCAATCCTTGGCTGAGCGCTTAGGCCGCGCCTACCGAAGCCCCTTGCACTAAATACCATTGAGAGCCATTGATCCCACCATGCAAGCCCTTCACATCCACGCCGGCCCCAAGGCTTTGGCCCACATCCGCGAACATGGCCTGCGGCCCGAGCACATCGGCGTCATTCCGGGCGCAGCCGGTGGCCCCAAAGGCCTGATCCTCGGCCCACTCGACCGATTCATCTTTGGCGAGTGGTTGAGCCAAAGCCAGCAGCCTGTCGACCTGGTGGGCGCATCGATTGGCGCTTGGCGCATGGCCACCGCTTGCCTGAATGAGCCGGTGGCCGCGTTTGAACGGCTGGAGCACGACTACATCCACCAGCATTACGAACCGCTGCCGGGCAAAAAACGCGTGAGCGCCGAGCAGGTGAGCGAAGCGTTTGGACACAGCCTGCAAGCGTTTTACGGCGGCCGCATTGGCGAGGTGCTGAGCCACCCGCGTTACCGCCTGCACATCGTCACCTCACGCGGGCGGCACATCCTGCACCGCGAACACCCTCTGGCTACGCCACTGGGCTATGCGGGGGCATTTTTGAGCAACGCCGTTCACCGCCGGGCCTTGGGTGGTTGGCTGGAGCGGGTGGTGTTTTCAGGGCAGGGCCCGGCTTTGCCGTTTGACGCCCAAGACTTTCGCACCCGCGCCGTGGGCCTGACAGAGGGCAACTTCATGCCCGCCTTGCAAGCCAGTTGCTCTATCCCCTTTGCCCTGAAAGCCGTGCAGGACATCCCCGGCGCACCCACTGGCGCCTATTGGGACGGCGGCATCACCGACTACCACCTGCACCTGAACTGGACCGTACCCACCCAAGGCCCCGAACGGGCCATCGTGCTGTACCCGCACTTCCAGCAAAACGTGGTGCCCGGCTGGCTCGACAAAGCGCTCAAGTGGCGACACGGCGCCACGCCGTTTCTGGACAGCACCATCGTGTTGGCCCCCAACCCCGAATGGGTCAAAACCCTGCCGGGCGGCAAACTGCCCGACCGCAAGGACTTCATGACCTACGACCGCGATCTGGCGGGGCGGGTGAAGGTGTGGAACGCGGCTGCCAGCGCAGCGCAGCAGATGGCGGATGAGTTTGGCCACTGGTTGCAAAAACCTGCCACCTCCATGGTTCAGCCTTTATAAGGATCGCTCATGTCTAAAGCCTATGTCGTCGGTCAAATGACTGTGAAAAACCCCGAAAAATGGGGCCAATACCGATCGCAGGTTTTGGCGACCCTGCTGCCTTTTGGAGGGGAACTGGTTTTTCGGGGGGAGCAAGTCAAGGCCTTTTCGGGTGTTTGCCCGCACCCCGACATCGTGGTGATTCGTTTCCCCTCACTGCAAGAGGCCGAGGGCTGGCATGGGTCTGCAGCCTACCAAGCGCTGATTCCTTTGCGCCAAGAGGCGGCTGACGTTGTTTTGGTCACTTATGAGGCATGACCCTTCTCACAAACTCGGGTGAGAACGAGCAAGTCAATCATTTTCTACCTGTTCGGCTGACGAGGCGCTGGTTTGCCGAGAACTCGGGCGTCCGAGGAGTTCGCCCATACAAGGCGAGTATGCGCAGTGTCGTTGAAGCGGGGGGCGAGCTGGTCGACGAAGAGCCCCAAAGATGTCCTGTCGGTGTTGTGGTGAAGTTCCGCGACCCCTCGGGTGTGCTGCATGACCTTCTCCAGTTCGATGCGCTCTGATCTGTCATTCGATCAACATGTTGCTACCTCGTCCAATCAGCGCTGTCATCTTCGATATGGATGGCCTTTTACTTGACACTGTTCCACTTTATGCAGAAGCGATGGTGCAGGCCGGTCAGGACGTTGGCGTCAACATCACCCACAGCTATGTCCTCTCGCTGGTTGGCCTTCTCGGAAGTGAACTGAAAGCCCGGCTAATCGCCGACCATGATCCGGACTTTCCGATAACAAACTATCTGAAGGCAATGAATACCCGATTGGAACCACTAATCGGCGGACGGGTTCCTCTAAAGCCTGCGCTGCTGACCTGGCAAAGTATCTTTCCTCCCCAAAAGTCCCACTCGCCATCGCAACGTCGATGAAACATGCAGAGGCGCGGCACCATCTGGATGCAACGGGTTTGAGTCCCTACTTTCAGATCGTGGCAGCCCGAGACGATGTTGCACAAGGGAAGCCGTACCCAGACGTTTACTTTAAGGCCATGAGCATGCTCGGCTCGGCACCTGCATCGTGCATTGCGCTCGAAGACTCATTCAACGGCGTCAGAGCAGCGCATGCAGCTGGAGCGATGACCATCATGGTCCCGGACGTCCAGATTCCCACAAAGGAAATTGAAGGGCTCTGCGTCCAAGTCGCCCGGGATCTTTACGGGGTTAAGGCCATTCTCAGTGCCAGCACGGACGCCTGACGAGTGAAAGAGGCGCATAACAGTCGTCATCTTGATCCATACGGCAAACTGCCGTATCCTCGCATCAGGAGGTCACCACCATGCCCGCAGCCATTTCTACCGCCCGCCTCGAAGCCCGAATCAGCACCGATCTGCATGCCATGCTCAAGCGTGCGGCCGAGCTTCAGGGTCGCACCATGACCGATTTTGTGGTGTCTGCCGTGCAGGCCGCCGCACATCAGGCCATCGAACAAGCGGATGTCATTCGTCTGTCGCAGGCCGATCAAGCCTGTTTTGCGCAGGCGCTACTGTCGCCACCCAAACCGGCCCCTGCTTTGGAGCGTGCCTTCAGTCGTCGCAACAAGCTGCTGCGTTCTGAATGAGCCGCGCCCCGTTCCTGCTGGCCCCGCTGGATGGGGCACATGACCGCGCCAAGTTCCATTGCGATTCGGAGCCGCTCAATCGCTACCTGCGCGAGCAAGCCACCCAGGACATTCGCCGTCGCGTCGCCGCCTGCTTTGTGGCCCTGGCAGACGGGCAGCGCATTGCGGGGTACTACACCTTGGCCTCGGCCAGCCTGTATCTGGCCGATTTGCCGACCAGC
This sequence comes from Limnohabitans sp. 2KL-3, assembly GCF_001269405.1. Classification (NCBI taxonomy): domain Bacteria; kingdom Pseudomonadati; phylum Pseudomonadota; class Betaproteobacteria; order Burkholderiales; family Comamonadaceae; genus Limnohabitans; species Limnohabitans sp. 2KL-3. Next base: position 73,458 of record NZ_CXON01000007.1, on the reverse strand, counting down.
ACCCGCAAGAAGCTGCCGCGCTACCCGACGGTGCCCGCCGTGCGCATGGGCCGCTTGGCCGTCGATCATGAATTCAAGGGCCAAGGTCTGGGCGGTGCGTTACTGGCCGATGCGCTTGACCGCGCTGCTCGCTCAGAGATTGCCGCCTTCGCCCTGGTCGTGGACGCCAAGGACGAGGCGGCAGCTGCTTTTTACAGTCATCATGGTTTCATCGCCTTGCCCGACTCACCGCTGACCCTGTTCTTGCCCTTGGCCACTGTTCAGCATTCCTGAAGCTTGTCGTTCACGAAAAACCTGCCCTTGTTGGCATGGATAATTACGGCATGTTGACCGAAACCCTTTACCTCACCGCCGCCCTCTACAAATTTGTCGATTTGCCCGATTTCGAGGCCCTCCAAGCCCCTTTGCAAGCCTGTTGCGAAGCCAACGAGGTCAAAGGCACCTTGCTCTTGGCCCACGAGGGCATCAACGGCACGATTGCCGGACCTGAAAACGGCATCCGCGCCGTGTTGGCGTTTTTGCGGGCCGATCCGCGCCTGGCCAGCTTGGTGCACAAAGAGTCCTGGAGCCCCAAGCCGCCGTTCACCCGCATGAAGGTCAAGCTCAAAAAAGAGATCGTGACTCTGCGCGTGCCCGAGTTGGATCCGAACAAGACGGTGGGCCAGTACGTCAAACCTGCCGACTGGAACGCCTTGCTGGCCGACCCGGATGTGGTGGTGATCGACACGCGCAACGACTACGAGGTGGCCATTGGCACCTTCAAGGGCGCGGTCAACCCGAACATCAAAAACTTTGTGCAGCTGCCCGCCTGGCTGGATGCGCAGCCCCATTTGCAAGGCGAAGCCGCCAAAAAGACCAAGGTGGCGATGTTTTGCACAGGCGGCATCCGCTGCGAAAAATCCACCGCGCTGATGAAAATGCGCGGTTTTTACGAGGTGTATCACCTCGAAGGCGGCATCCTCAAATACCTGGAAGAAATTCCGCCCGAGCAAAGCACCTGGGAGGGTGAGTGCTTTGTGTTTGACGAGCGCGTGAGTGTGGGCCACGGCCTTGGCGTGGGCAGCCATGAGCTGTGCCGCTCCTGCCGCTGGCCTTTGAGCGAGCAGGACAAGTTGTCGCCGAACTACGTGTTGGGTGTGAGCTGTGACCACTGCCACGACCAGCGCACACCCGAGCAAAAGGTCAAACTGGCCGAGCGTCAGCGCCAGGTTGAGCTGGCCGAGTCTCGGGGCGAGCTGCATGTAGGCGCCAAGATGCCCAGTCACGACGGCCTTTGAACCGATGTGACTGACGCGCAGGGTGCACTGCACGAAACTGGTTCAGGTTTCACTTCAAAAGATCGGAAGAACATGAACTGGATTCGCACACCCAGCTTGCTGCTGGCCACCGGTGTATTGGCCGCTTGCAGCACACTGCCCAGCACCGGGCCTGCCGTCAGCACGGCCAAGCCACCCGCCCAAACCGCCACGGCACCGCTGCGCAGCATGCTGTGGGTGGGCAACAGCTTTTTTTATTACAACAATTCCATGCACGGTCACCTGGGCCAATTGATGGCGGGCGCGGCCGACAATGGCAAGCGCAGTGTGCGCAATGTGTCGGCCACCATCAGCGGCTCGGGCATCAACTGGCACGATGTGGCGGCTTATTTCAAGCCCGGCGGCGTGTCGAGCTATTCGTTTGTGGGCGACAACGAGGTGCGTTTCAACACCTTTGACAAGCCGTTTGACGCGGTCATGATGATGGACTGCAGCCAGTGCCCCATCCACCCCAAGCTGCAGCCGGTTTTCCATGAATTTGCCAAAAAGCACAGCGACACAGCCCGCAAGCACGGGGCTGAGCCCATCCTGTTCATGTCCTGGGCCTATTCGGACAAGCCCGACATGACCGAGCCACTCGCGGCCGAATACACCAAGGTGGGCAAAGCCAACAACGCGCTGGTGGTGCCGGCTGGCTTGGCTTTTGCCGCATCCTTGGCCAAACGTCCGGACATCCCGCTCATCATTGGCGACAAGCGCCACCCGACTTTGCAGGGCACTTACCTTGGGGCCAGCACGGTGCTGGCGTCGGTGTTCAAAATCAACCCGATCGGCAGCAAGTACACCGCAGGTCTGCCCGCTGACGTGGCCGCGCACCTGCAAGCCATGGCCTGGGAAACTGCCCAGAAGTACCACGCCGAGCACGGTCGGGGCAGCCTTTGAGTGAATTCATCGGCTTCGTTCAGGAGCTGTTGGAAAAGTGGGGCCAGGTCACCGCCCGCCGCACGTTTGGCGGGCATGGCCTGTACCACGAGGGCTTGATGTTCGCCATCGTCATGGACAACCGGCTGTACCTCAAGGCGGACGCTGTGAACCGGCCCGATTTTGAAGCGCTGAACTTGACGCCCCTCACCCACCCCATGAAGGGCAAAGACGTGGCCCTGTCTTATTGGACGGCACCCGATGCGATTTTTGACGAGCCCGCCGAGGCCGTGCGCTGGGCACGGTCGGCTTGGGATGCCGCTTTGCGTGGGCATGTGGCCAAAGCGCAGACACGCGAGAGGGCCAAAACCCGTTTGAAAAAACGTCTTGAGTCCACACGCACAGGGGGCTGACTGTCGCTCACAGGGGGGCGCTTTCCCCCCCACAAGCGATGGTTTTTTCTTCTTTGTGGGAGCTCACCCAGTGGGCGATGTCATGCCATGGCGGTGTACGACAAAAACGTCCACAGGGGTGGGAAACACAAAATCAAGGCTTTCGCCAAGCCTCACAGGCTGGTCAGCAGCATGTCGCGGTATTCGTCCGCCGAAGCGATGCGCGGGTTGGTCTTGTGGCAATGGTCGGCCAGCGCCCCAGTGATGACGGCGTCAAACAGGCTTTCCGTCACGCCCATGGCACCCAAACCGGTGGGCAGGCCCAAACGGACGTTCATGTCCTGGATGGCCGCAGGGATGTCGCTGCCGCTTTGCAAGCCCATGGCTTGGGCCATGCGGTTCAGGCGGTTTTCCTTTTGCACCGATTCGGCAGCCGCGTTGAACGTGACCACGGCGGGCAAAAACATGGCGTTCAAGGTGCCGTGGTGCAGGCGTGGGTTCACGCCGCCCAGGCTGTGGCTCAAGCTGTGCACACAACCCAGCCCTTTTTGGAAGGCCATGGCGCCTTGCATGCTGGCGCTCATCATGTTCAGGCGGGCTTCGCGGTCTTGGCCGTTGTGGGTGGCGCGTTCAATGTGGGCCCAACCTCGGGTCAAACCGTCCAGCGCAATGCCGTCGGCGGGCGGGTTGAAAGGCGCGGCCATGAAGGTCTCCATGCAGTGCGCCACCGCGTCCATGCCGGTCGCAGCGGTGAGCATGGGCGGCAAACCCAAGGTGAGTTCGGGATCACAAATGGCGGCTTTGGGCACGATGAACCAACTGTGAAAACCCAACTTGCGGCCGTCGTCCAAGATCAAAATCGCGCCGCGTGCCACCTCGCTGCCGGTGCCGCTGGTGGTGGGCACGGCGATGATGGGGGCCACACGGTCGGTGATTTTCAGCGAGCCGCCTTCTATGGTTGCGTAGGTTTTGAGCGGTCCTTCGTGGCTCACGGCAATGGCCACGCCCTTGGCACAGTCGATGGCCGAGCCGCCACCCACTGCGATCAGACCGTCGCATCCGTGGCTCTGGTACATGGCCGCAGCGGCGCGAACAGCCGCCTCGGTGGGGTTGGAGGGGGTTTGGTCAAACACGATGACAGGCAAGTCGGGCAAGGCGTCGAGCGCTTTTTGCAGCACGCCTGCGGCCTTGACGCCCGCATCGGTCACGATGAGGGGTTTGCGGATGCCCACGCGCTCGCACTCGGCCTGCAGCAGCTTGACAGCGCCAAAGTCGATCTGGATTTGGGTGACGTAATTGATGAAGGACATGAGAGGCACTCCGGTGATGTGCTGAGGATGTTTGCGGCGGGGGTGACAGGCAGGGGCCCCGGCGCGTTGTACGATGCCATTCATTTTGATTCAGGAAGCCGTCCATTGTCAGCCGCAACGGCCCCGAGCCGTCACGTTGGCGATAGGACCCCGCCTTGCATGAGCAGCCACCACCTCAACCCCCGATCCTTGCTGAACCCGGCCACCCGCACCCTGATTGACCGCGTGGAGCGGGCAGGGCGTCCCCCCATGCACGCCATGACGGCAGCACAGGCCCGTGCGTTTTACGACATCGGCGGCCCGATCCTGGACCTGCAGCCCGCGCCCCATGTGGACCAGGTGCAGGACCTCACCATTCCTGCCCGCGATGGCCACGCCATGCCCGCCCGGCTTTATGCCCCGCAAAGCGACGCCGCCTTGCCCGTGCTGCTGTACCTGCACGGCGGCGGTTTCACGGTGGGCAGTTTGACCACGCACGACGTGCTGTGCCGCCAACTCAGCCGCCAGGGCCACTGCGCCGTCGTGTCGCTGGACTACCGGCTCGCACCCGAGCACCGATTCCCCACGGCCGTGCACGACGCCTGGGACGCGCTGAACTGGCTGCAGCAGCACGGCCAAACCTTGGGCCTGGACAGCTCACGATTGGCCATAGGCGGTGACAGCGCAGGCGGCACTTTGTCTGCCGTGTGCGCCTTGATGGCCCGCGATGCAGGCCTGAAGCTCGCTTTGCAGCTGCTGTTTTACCCGGGCTGTGGCTCCCAACAAGACACGGCTTCGCACCACACTTTTGGCCAAGGCTTCATGCTCGACAAGGACACCATCGCCTGGTTTTTTGACGGCTACATCGATGCTCAAGACCGTCATGATTGGCGCTTTGCCCCCGGCAACGCGCCCGACCACAGCGATTTGGCCCCGTGCTGGATGGGCCTGGCCGAATGCGACCCGCTGGTGGACGAGGGCGTGCGCTATGCCGACACGCTGCGCATGGCGGGTGTGCCGGTTGATCTGGAGATTTACAAAGGCGTGATCCATGGTTTTGTCACCATGGGCCGCGCCATTCCCGATGCCCTGCAAGCGCATGCCGATGCTGGCCGGGCCTTAAAAACCGCTTTTTTGTAAGAGCGGCGCCCCCGCCGCGAGAGCCCTCATAAGGAACAAGATGAAACGCCAAGACTTCCGTTTTTCCCACCGCATGCGCGTGCGCTGGGTCGAGGTGGACATGCAAAAGATCGTCTTCAACGGTCATTACCTCATGTACTTCGACACCGCCGTGACCGACTATTGGCGCAACCTGGCCATGCCTTACGCCGACACCATGCACCAACTGGGCGGGGACATGTTTGTCAAAAAGGCCAGCCTCGAATACCACGCCAGCGCCGAGATGGACGATTTTTTGGATGTGTGCATGCGCTGCGAACGCGTGGGCAACTCGTCCATGACCTTTGTGGGCGCGATTTTTCGGGGTGATGAATTGCTGATCACCAGCGAGCTGGTCTATGTGTACGCAGACCCGGTGGCCAAAAAGAGCCAGCCCGTCCCGGCCCCCTTGCGCGACATGCTCGAAGGCTTTGAGCGCGGCGAAGACATGGTGCAGGTGCATCTGGGCGCTTGGCACGACTTTCAAAAGCTGGCCAGCCCGCTGCGCACCGAAGTGTTTGTGCTTGAGCAAAAAGTTCCGGCCGAGCTGGAATGGGACCATGAAGACGACACCGCCTTGCACGCGGTGGCCCTGAACCGAATGGGCTTTTGCCTGGCCACAGGCCGCCTGATTCAACACGCGCCCGGTGTGTCCCGCATTGGTCGCATGGCGGTCAAAAAGCAAATGCGCGGCAGCGACCTGGGCCGCCGCGTGCTGCATGCCCTGATGGACGCGGCAAAGCACCGGGGCGATACCCAGGTGATCCTGCACGCCCAATGCAGCGCCGAAGGTTTTTACAAGCGCTCAGGATTTGAGCCGCATGGCGCGGTATTTGAAGAAGCGGGCATTGCGCACATCGAGATGGTTCGCCAGCTGTAGTGTTTGCGGTCACAGCCTTGCCTGTGGGCCTGGTCTGCGAGGCTTATCGCGACGAGGGCGTCGCTCCTACGGGGGACAAGGCATGCCGTGCATCGCGTGTGCGGGTGCCAGGCATGTTGTAGGAGTCCCGCCCTCTGGGCGATGGGTCGTGGCCTGCGAGGCTTATCGCGACGAGGGCATCGCTCCTACGGGGGACAAGGCATGCCGTGCATCGCGTGTGCGGGTGCCATGCATGTTGCAGGAGCCCCGCCCTCGGGGCGATGGGTTGTGGCCTGCAAGGCCTATCGCGACGAGGGCGTCGCTCCTACGGGGGACAAGGCATGCGGTGCATCGCGTGTGTGGGTGTTATGCATTTTGTAGGAGCCCCGCCCTCGGGGCGATGGGTCGTGGCCTGCGAGGCTTATCGCGACGAGGGCGTCGCTCCTACGGGGGACAAGGCATGCCGTGCTTCGCGTGTGATGGTGCCATGCATGTTGTAGGAGCCCCGCCCTCGGGGCGATGGGTCGTGGCCTGCGAGGCTTATCGCGACGAGGGCGTCGCTCCTACGGGGGACAAGGCACGCCATTCGAGGGTGTTGCTCCCTCCAGTGATGCCGCTCTCGTCGTGAAAGGGTCATGCAAAGGCGATGAGGGCCTGTTCAGACTCTGGTCAACCCTCAAATGTCGGCCAGCAAGGTGTAGGGCAAGGGCAGCAACCCCAAGGCGGTGCCGTCTGCTCCGCCAACTTGCCACCCCGTCTGCTGGCTCTCGGTGGTGCCGCTGACCAGTGCGTCAAAACCTTGGCCGTCCGGTCGGGCAGCACTCAGAACCACGGTAGCGCAAGGCTGATCGGGGTCGGCTGGGGTGAACACGTCCTGCCCGGCCGTCAGGGCCACAGGGCTGTGCACCAGCGCCGTGCGGCGCTTCAAGGTGCCACGAAATTGGCTGCGGGCCACGACCTCTTGCCCGGGGTAGCAGCCTTTTTTGAAGTTGACGCCGCCCACCGATTCGTAATTCATCATTTGTGGCACGAAGGCTTCGAACACGGGCTGGCTGACCAGCGTCACGCCGCTCATGACCTCGGCCCAAGACCAAACATCGGTGGGCACATCGACGCCTGCAGGTAACGCATGGCCCGCCGGGGCGATCCACAAAGCGCGGGGAATTTTGGTGTCGCCCGATACGGCGGGATAAAGCGCCACGGTGTGCGCCATATCCTGCGCCAGGGTCTCCCAAGGCGCGGCACCGCCCACCACAGCCTGGGCGCTGTCACCCAGCAAACCGCGCAGCTGCCACTGTCCCGTGGCGTCGCTCATTTTGACTTTGGCCCGCAGCACAAACATGGACAGGCGCTTGAGGGTCTGGGCCAGCAAGTCGAGGCTCAAGACCAGCAGCACGGTATCGGGCGCGGTTTTGACCAGAATGAAACTGGCCTGCATGCGCCCCTTGGCCGAGCAAAAAGCCGCCAGTCGCGCTTGGCCCACGGGCAAGAGCAGCACGTCGTTGCTCAGTTGGTTGTGCAAAAAGTTGGCCGCTTCTTCGCCTTGGGCCTGGATCACGCCCAAGTGGGGCAGGGCGCTGGTGCCATTCAAAACGGTGTTCATGGGTGGGCTCAATTCTGGGCGGGTGTTCATGGGGTGACTCGGTCCGGGGGGCAAGGCCTGAATTATCATGCCCTCCACGTTTTCAACACCCGAACAAAGGACATGGCCGTGCTCAAAGGCTTGATGAAGTTACTGCTCAGTGTGATGTTGCTCGCCCTGGGAATGGCTGCGGCGGGCTTTTGGTGGCTGAATCAGCCCATGGACACCCGCCAAGCCACTCTGGATTTGTCGATTGAGCCCGGCACTTCGCCCAAGTCCATCGCCCAAGCGGTGGTGGACGCCGGGGCGCAAACGTCGCCCACGCTCTTGTATGCGTGGTTTCGCGTCTCGGGCCAATCGCGCCAGATGCGGGCGGGCAGTTACGAAATGGCGCCTGGCACCACGCCGCAACGCTTGCTGAACATGCTGGTGCGGGGCGAAGAAAGCCTGCGCACGGTGACGATTGTCGAGGGCTGGAACTGGCGGCAAGTGCGCCAAGCCTTGGCCAAAGCTGAGAGCCTCAAGCCGGACAGCCGCGCTTTGGCCGACGACGCCTTGATGGCGCAATTGGGCCGTCCCGGTGTGGCCCCTGAAGGGCGTTTTTACCCGGACACTTATTCCTACGCCAAGGGGTCGAGCGATCTGGCGGTCTTGCAGCGGGCCATGAAGGCCATGGACAAGCATGTGCAGCAGGCTTGGGCGCTGCGGCAGCCCGATGCGTCGCTCAAGTCGCCGGAAGAGGCCTTGATTTTGGCCAGCATTGTGGAAAAGGAAACCGGCAAGGGCTCAGACCGGCCGCTGATTTCGGGCGTTTTTAACAACCGCCTGCGCATCGGCATGCGTTTGCAAACCGACCCCACGGTGATTTATGGTTTGGGCGAGGCTTTCGATGGCAACTTGCGCCGTGTGCACCTGACAAGCGATACACCTTGGAACACCTACACCCGGGCCGGCCTGCCACCGACGCCCATTGCCATGCCCGGCAAGTCGGCACTCTTGGCCGCAGTGCAACCGGCCAAAACGGCCGCCATCTACTTTGTGGCCAAGGGCGACGGCCGCAGCCATTTCAGTGCCACCCTGGACGAGCACAACCGGGCCGTGAACCGTTACCAGCGTGGCCAGTGAGATCTGTCGGCCTTGGGGACAGTTCGCCCCCAGGGCTTACACCGCCATCGGCGACAATCGACGATCAACTCCAGACGCTCATGACACACGGCACATTCATCAGTTTTGAAGGCATCGACGGTGCGGGCAAGTCCACGCACATCGCCGGCGTGGCCGAGATTTTTCGGCAGGCGGGCAGGGCGGTGGTGCTGACCCGCGAGCCCGGCGGCACGCCACTGTCTGAAAAGCTGCGCGAATTGGTGCTGCACGAGCCCATGGACCCGCTGACAGAGGCGCTGTTGATGTTTGCGGCTCGCCGCGAGCACTTGGTGCAGGTGATCGAACCCGCGCTGGCCCGGGGCGATGTGGTTTTGTGCGACCGTTTCACCGACGCCACCTTTGCCTACCAAGGCGGTGGGCGTGGCTTTGATTGGCAAGTGTTGGCCCAACTCGAGGGCATGGTGCAAGGACTGGCTGACGGTTCTTTGCGCCAACCCGACCTCACCGTTTGGTTTGACCTTGACCCCTTGATTGCGGCTGAGCGCCTGGCTTCGGCCCGCGTGCCGGACAAGTTTGAGTCCCAACCGGCTGACTTTTTTGCGGCAGTGCGGGCCGGTTACGCCCGCCGCCAAGCCGAGATGCCCAGTCGTTTTGCCCGCATTGACGCGGCGCAAGTCATGGAAGCCGTGGGCGCTGATGTGTTGTATGCACTGAGTGATTGGCTGAAGAGGAGGGCCTCATGAGCGCCGTCTTGAACGCCCCCTGGATTGCCCGGCAAGCCACCGATTTGCTGGCCCAGCGCGGTCACGCCTGGCTGCTGCAAGGCCCGTCGGGCCTGGGCCAGTACGAGTTGGCTTTGGCCTTGGCTTCGGCCTGGCTGTGCGAAAAACCCACCGCGCAGGGCGCTTGCGGCGACTGCCCCAGCTGCCACGCGATTGCTGTGCACACCCACGCTGACCTCGAAGTGCTGATGCCCGAAACGGTGATGATCGAGCTGGGCTGGCCTTTGCCTGAAAAAGCCCAAGACGAGATCGACAAGAAAACCCGCAAGCCCAGCAAAGAGATCCGGGTGGACGCGATGCGAGATGCGGTGGAGTTTTCTCAGCGCACCGACGCACGCGGACGAGGCAAGGCGGTGCTGGTGTTTCCGGCCGAGCGCATGAACACCATCGCGGCGAATGCTTTGCTCAAAACGCTGGAAGAGCCGCCCGGCGACGTGCGCTTCGTGCTGGCCACCGAGGCCAGCCATATGTTGCTGCCCACCATCCGCAGCCGCTGCTTGGCCCACACCATGAAGTGGCCCGAAGCCGATGAGGCGCTGCCCTGGCTCACGGGGCAGGGCGTGCCCGCCGATGTGGCGCAAGATTTGCTGCGCAGTGCAGGCGGGCGTCCAGCCGATGTGCTGCGCCAAGCTGAATCGGGTTTGTCGCCCGACTGGTGGGCGCATTTGCCCAAAGCCATGCGCCAGGGCGATGCCCGGCACTTGGCCGAATTGAGCCCTGCCCAGGCCATTGACGCCTTACAAAAGCTTTGCCACGACCTGGTGTTGCGCCAAACGGGGGCAGTGCCGAGGTTTTTTGAGGCATCGCATTTGCCCGCCAGCGCGGCTTCTGTGGCGGTGTTGACCGACTGGTTCAAGCGCCTGATGCAATCTGCCCGCACGGCCGAACACCCTTTTAATGCCGGTCTGATGCTCGAAGCCCTGACCGCCGATGCCCAACAAACCCTGATGTCCAAGGGCTGATTCACATGTACACCGATTCCCATTGCCACCTGAATTTTCCCGAACTGATGAGCCAGCTGGACAGCATCCAGCAGTCCATGCAGGCCGCACAAGTGACCCGCGCCATGGTCATTTGCACCACCATGGAAAAGTTTGACGAAGTCCACAACCTGGCTTTGGCCCACGACAACATGTGGGCCACCGTGGGTGTGCACCCCGACAACGAAGGCGTGCAGGAGCCCAGCCTGCAGGATCTGCTGGACGGTGCCGCCCGCCCCAAAGTGGTGGCGATTGGCGAGACCGGGCTGGATTATTACCAAATGGACGAGCGCAAAGGCGGGCGCACCGTGGCCGACCTGGAATGGCAGCGCGAGCGATTTCGCACCCACATCCGCGCCGCGCGCCAGACGGCTTTGCCTTTGGTCATCCACACCCGGCAGGCTTCAGACGACACCATCGCCATCCTGAAAGAAGAGGGTGAAACGGGGGGGGCAGGGTGTGCGGGCGGCGTATTCCATTGCTTCACCGAAAGCCAGCAGGTGGCCCGTGCCGCTTTGGACTTGGGTTTTTACATCTCGTTTTCAGGTATCCTGACCTTCAAAACAGCGGCCGATTTGCGTGAGGTGGCCAAGTTTGTGCCCGATGACCGCTTGCTCATCGAGACCGATAGCCCTTATTTGGCGCCTGTGCCATATCGCGGCAAGACCAACAACCCATCTTATGTGCCTTACGTGGCCAAGTTATTGGGAGAGTTGCGAGGATGCACATCCGAGTCCATTGGTGAGTTGACCACGCATAATTTTTTAAGTCTTTTTTCAAAAACAGCCGCTTAAAAAAACCATGTTTCATGTTCAAGGCCTTCAAAAACTGATCGTTTTCATTGCTTTGTCTCTGGGTTTGAGCACCGCATCTGCGGGGTCTTATGAGGATTTTTTCGATGCGCTCAAAGCCGACGATGTGACCGTGGTCCGGTCCTTGTTGCAACGGGGATTTGATCCGAATACGGTGAACCCTCAGGGTGTGCCCGCCTTGATGATGGCCGTTCTGATCCCATCCCTTCAAGTGGCAGAGTTGTTGGTGCGATCTCCGCAAATACGGGTGGAGGTGCGCAATGCAAAAGACGAAAGTGTTTTGATGCTGGCGGCCATCAAAGGCTATTTGCCCTTGGTTCAACAATTGGTGGCCAAAGATGCCGACGTGAACAAAACGGGTTGGACACCTTTGCATTACGCCGCTTCTGGAGGACACGTGGCGGTGATGTCGTTTTTGCTGGACCACAGTGCGTACATCGACGCCGAATCGCCCAATGGAACGACGCCGCTGATGATGGCCGCCAGGTATGGCAGCCCTGAAGCGGTCAAACTGTTGATTCAGGAAGGCGCTGACCCCACCTTGTCCAATCAGTTGGGATTGACCGCCAAGGATTTTGCGGTTCAGGGTCGTCGCCAAAATTCCATCGAATTGATGGATGCCGGTTTGGCCAGGTGGGCTGCACGTCAAAAATCCACCACTGTGCCTGTCCAGCCCAATCGCTGGCCATCAGCGTTGCCAAGATAGTCGTTCAGCACGGTCTTGGGTGAATTGTGGATGTTCACGTTCACACAAGTAAATTTGATGCTACGAACAGCTGGATCTTCCCTCTGGAGGGTGTCTCTTTCCAAGTAAAGTTGATGCTACGAATTCCAAGTAAAGTTGACGTTAAGTGATTCTTCCTTTTTAATGAGTCTTGGATAGACCTTTAACTAGGAGGTTCTATGGCTTTATCGGGACGAATTGGATATCGCTCAACTCCGAATTCTGAGCTATCGAGCCAGAGCATTGACCTTGGCAATTGGCCTATGGTGGATGAGAACAGCTTGTCAGCTGCTCGCAAAACTAAATTTTTAGCCCGAAAAAAAGCCATTGAGCTGTATCTCAAGGGTGCTACCGATGCAGTTTTGCAGAAGAAAACGGGTGAAAAACGATCCAATATCTACCGAATCATCACAAACCGATGCCTTCAAAGGCACTCAGATGGGGATATTTTTGGTTGGCGAGGAGCACTTCCACATTTCCGTGTGACCGCTTACGAGCGTCAAACTGCACCTGTTGTTCACGAAAATGGGGCTGGAGCAACCGGCGCGTTGAAGTGGCTACTTGAACGTCCACAGTTCAAAGATTTGAAAGATCGTTTTCACAAACGAATCCTCAATAACGCCGATTCTCTTGCACACCCTAAGATCAATGTTCAAACGATCTTTCGATGGTTCATTGACGAGCTAAGAAAAGCTGGCTTGGAAGATCAGAAAGCCTGGCCATTCAATTCAGAGTCGCTCGGCTATGAGTCAGTTCGTCTGTACATCAAGAAGGTTTTGGCAGAGCATCCTTTTTTAGCCATGTCAAAAATGGGGGGGCCAGACGCAATTGCAAAAGCCAAAGCCTCCGATGGAACCCGACGGCCTGATTTCAAGCTGTTTGATCGGGTCGAGTGTGATGCCCACAAATTGGACTGCCGTATGGTGGTCATGGTGCCGTCTCCTCACGGCGGTTATGAACCCAGAAAAATCCGCCGCATCTGGATCATCGTGATCATTGACGTCAGATCCCGTGCAGTTTTGGGGTATCACATTAGTTTGCGACGCGAATGTAGTGCGCTCGACGTTCTGATCACCATCAAAAATGCTTTGTCCAAGTGGGCCCCAAGAACCTTGACGTTTTGTGAGGATGGGTACGCAGAAGGCGCGGCCTTGCCATCCGCGCACTCTGAAGTCTATTTGTCAGCTTGCTGGAATGAATTCAGTGTCGATGGCGCGTTGGCCAACGTTTGCCCTAGAGTCGAGGAACCATTACTGCATATTGTGGGCGCCAAGGTCATCAAGCCCCAGGATCCGATGTCTTACAGCTCAAGACGCAGCAAAGATGATCGGCCATTTATCGAGTCTTTTTTCAGGGTTTTGGCCTCTGGCACCATGCACCGACTCTCTCCGAGCACAGGCAGCAGTCACGAAGATAAGAAAGGGCGAGATCCAGAAAAAATTGCGGCGGAGGTCCAGTTCCAACTTGACTATGCCGAGGAGTTGCTGGATGTCACCATCGCGAACTACAACGCCACGCCACATACAGGTCTGGGCTATCGCAGTCCTCTGGCTCAAATGGACTTCTTGTCTTCCAAAACAAAAAATCGCATACGCCACGCTGACCCTGAGCTCGTTAAAAGAATGGCGGGAACAAGAAAGGTCTGCACATTGCTTGGCGGTGAATACACGGGCAAAAGATCGTATTTCAACTTTGAGAACGCCAAATACACCTCCGAGTGGCTGGTTCAACGTCCTGATCTTCTCGGTAAAAAACTATGGCTTCAACTGGATGACGAAACAGACGCACGCTGGGCCACAGTCTCCGATTCAAATGGTCTGATCTACGGAACCGTCCATGTTCAACCGCCGTGGCACCGATCACCCCACACCCTTTACATGCGGCAAGCCATTCGGGCACTTGCGACAAAGCGATTGTTATTTCTGACCGGCAACAGAGATCCCGTCCAGGCGTTAATTGAATACGCTGAGATACAAGCCAATAAAAAGCTACCTGTTCATCCGGCCTATCTGCATGCGTATTCCAGTGATGTTGACCAATCAACCCAGCAACGTGACCAACTAGTCCAATCGTTGTAACCATCGACAGCTATCGGCCAAAAGCGGACGATGCTGTTGTTGTATCAATCTGTGATTTAGGCTGGTTGTAGTCACTCGCGTGCTTGACGTCAACTATCCTGACCGCTCGGCGACAACTATCCTGGCCGGTGGAAGCGGGGAATGAATTCAATCCGTTATTTGCTTGAGCTGACCTTTCTCACCGGTGTGGCCATGGCCTGCGCCGAGCGCCTGCGGTAACTCTCCACATTCATCTCCAATATCGTGGAGTGATGCACCAAGCGGTCAACTGCCGCTATCGTCATGGCCGGATCTACAAACACCTCTCCCCACTGCGAGAACGGCGTGTTGGCCGTGATGGCCAAGCTCTTGCGCTCATACCGCTCAGAGATCAATTCAAACAACACCGATGTTTCAGCTTGGTCACGGCGCACGTAGCTCAGGTCGTCCAGAATCAATAAATCAAACCGCTCCAGCTTGGCCAACTCCTGCGGCAGCCGCAGATCACGCCTGGCCGCCTGCAAGCGTTGCACCAGATCCGAGCAGCGTGTGAACAACACCCGCTTGCCTGCTTCAATCAGGGCATGGCCCAAAGCACTGACCAAGTGGCTCTTGCCCACCCCGGGCGGGCCGAACAACAAGACATTCGCACCCCGGTCAAGCCACTCTGTCCCTTCGCTCAATGCCATCACCTGCGCCTTGGACACGCTGGGCACGGCCGCAAAGTCAAAGCTCGACAGCCGCTTGTCTGGCCCCAGCCCCGAGTCGTGGCGATGCCGGTCTATGCGCCTGCGCTCCCTCTCGTTGATCTCATGCTCCAGCAACGCTTCCAAGAAGCGGTGTGCAGGCCAGCCTTCCAAATCGGATTGGGCGCACAGATCCCCAGCCAAACGCTTGACCGTTGGCAACCTCAAGTCGGTCAGCATCAGGCCCAGCCTGGCTGATGTGCTGGCCCCTGTAGTTGTCGTCATAGTTGTCGCTGTAATTGTCGTTTTGGGTTTTGTCATTGACGCCTCGCTCATACCGCCACCCCAAACAGTTCGTCATAGCCCGCCAACGTAGGCAGCTTGACCACCACCGGTGGCACATCCGCACTGGGCGGACGTAGCAGCAAGCTCAATGCGCTCAGGTCGGGCAGCTGATCCAGCTCGATCAACTGCTGCAGTTCCTGGGCCAATTGCGCCTCGTGCCCGTCAGCGGCCAGCGCCAGTAAGCCGACCATGGTTTTGCAGGCCTCGCGCTCGGGCTTTTGTGCCGACAACCGCTCCCACGTTTGGCGGTACACCGCACGGGGGAATGCCGCATCGCGCAGCACCCAGCGGGCAAACGCACCGGGCTTGCGCTTTAACGCGCCCACCAAGTGCCTGTAATCAATGCTGCGGCCAAGACGCTGGCCGTCAGCAGGCTTGGCCCTTGGCAAACTGACCACGCATTGCCCACCGAGCCAGCCTTCCACATGCTGGGCGTACTGGCGAACCATCAACCGGTGGCCAATGAGTTGGCTGGGCACGCTGTAGAGCACGCCTTTGAGCGTGAAGATGGCGAATTTACTCACCCGAGCCGGGATTTCTTCAAACTCCGCCGTGCGGCGCACGGGCAAGGGCTTGAGCACGGCCCGCTCAGCGACCAGCAGCTTGGCCACGCGCGCATTCATGCGTTGCACGACGGTGTCCACAAAGGCCTCGTAATCGGCGCGTGTCTCAAAGCTACGGGTGCCGCGCAGACGCAGCGCCTGGTCCAGTGCTTTCTTCAAAGAGTTGTTGCGCGCCTCAATGGAGCCGTTCTCGTTGGATTGCCCGGGGTTGCAGCGGGTCGGGCGAAGACCATAGTGCAGGCACAGATCGGCGTAGCGCTGGGTCAGCTCCTCTTGCTCGGCCAAGTTGTTGAAGGCGGCTGAGAGGCTGTCGGTGCGGTGCTCTTCTGGCGAACCGCCCAAGGCCCAAAGCGCCGCCTGCAAACCGGTGGACAGCGCCAAGAAGCTCTCGCCGGTGTCAATGACCGTGACGTGCCGCCAGCCGGAGTGGGCCAGCGCGAATTGGTACAGGCGGTGCTTGAACGGGGCACCGGCAATCTCCACATCCAGCGCATCGGCCACGGTGAAGTCGGAGATGCCTTGTCGCCCGGGCGGGTGCTCTTGGGCAAAGTAGACCTCTCGCTCGGCACCGAACTGGGCACGCCACAGGCGCATGCGCCGCTGCAAGGTGCGCAGCACGCGGGTGTCCCACTGGTCTGGGTGGCGGCGTTGGAGTTCTTCGAGCAAGGTAACGGCGTTGAGATGTACGTCGGTTTGAAGCAAAGGCACGATCTCGCTGTCCCAAACCGCATTCAACGGATCTTGTCTGGTGCGCCAGTTTCGTTTGGGGCGCTGGGAGGGCAGGCTTGGGGCTTGCTCGATGCGCCTGGCGCTGCGCTCGCTGATGCCAGCTTTGGCGGCGGAGGCCACTTGGCTGAGTTGGTTGCGGTGTTGCTTGTACTTGTGCACTTGGTGGTCCGTGATTCTCTTGCCGGGCATGCCGCCTACCTTCGATTTGTCTCGAAGGCTCAACGGTAGCCCCGCCTCCCGGACCCGCCCGGAACAGGCCTCTAACCGGCCAACATAGTTGTCGTCAACCGGCCAAGGTAATTGTCGTCAAACACTCGCGGTAAGTGGACGTCATAGTTGCGGCGATTACTACCGGTCATTTAAGCGGGAGGAGCTACGAGGACCGTTGTAATTGAAATACCGGTCACTCGACATGCCGCGTATGCGATCCGTGCTTATGCGAACATGATCGGGCGGTCTGGTGCTGGCTGTACAGACACCCCGCTGTCATGGAGTCAGTCGCCATCACTATCTTTTACAGTCCCGTCTCACCAAATCCGTAACCGCTGCTCCTCCCACAGCGCAGGCGGGTCCACCGCAAGATCAAACAGCGTCAGGTGATCCGGCAGCGTATCCTCCAAAATCGCCTCGACGATGTCCGGTGCCAGCGTAGTCAAATTCACCATCCGGCTGACGTAGCTGTTGTCGACTCCCTCCAGCGCTACATTTTCAGTCAGGTTTTTCAACTTGCCGTACTCCAGCATTGCCAACCACCGGTGGCCCCTGGCCAGCGCCAGTTCCAGCGGTGTGGCCGCCACGTCCCACGGCCGCAGCAGTTTCCCCGGTCGCCTTGATTGCTCATTGGGCAGTCTCATTTGTTTGCGCCCGCTGCGGCGGTTGTTATGAATCGGTACAGCGCGATCCGGCCCTCTCTTGTTCACGCAAAAGGCGTTATTCAGGGCCGACTAAGTAGTTCAGTCGCTTGCCTCATCCTTGCTTGAAGCCCTGGAAAAACAAGCCTGAATCGAGTCCACTCCTGGTCTGAAGTAACCGAGATCGCCCCGCCATGGGCCTCGACGATGGCTTTGGTAATCGACAGCCCCAAGCCTGCCCCGTCAGAAGCTGGGTGCCTGCGTGCTGAGTCTGCGCGATAGAAGCGCTCGAAGACTCTCTGCTGGACATCCAATGGAATCTCCTTGCCCGTGTTTTTGACAGTGACTTCAATTCCACGCGACGAACTTTCGATTCTGACGCCCACGACACCGCCGACTGGTGCATGCCTGAGCGCATTGGATAGGAGGTTGCTCAAGGCACGTCTGAACATCAAACGATCGCCATAGATTCGCCCATCACCTTCCACGCTCATCAAGATGCGTTTTTCGTCCGCAACGGCTTCATAAAATTCAACGAGTTCGCGAGCTCCTTGTGCTGCCGAGAAGGACTCCTTATGGGGCAGGTCTACCCCCCGCTCTGTCTTGGCGAGGAATAGCATGTCTGATACCACCCGAGCCAAACGCTGCAATTCCTCTGCGTTGGACGCCAGCGTATCTTGGTATGTCTTAAGGTCGCGTTGGGTGGACAGCGTCACCTGTGTTTGGGTGAGGAGATTGCTGATGGGTGTGCGAAGTTCATGTGCCAAATCCGCCGCAAAATCAGCAAGCTGTTTGAAGTCGTTCTGCAGGCGACCCAACATCTCATTGAGTTCCCTTGCCAAATCTGCCATTTCAATCGGGACGGCATCCTCGGGCATGCGCTCTTGCAACTGTTGGCCTGTCACTGCAGCGGCGCGACGTTTCATTGCGCGCAGCGGAGACATGCCTTGATGAGCCGCGAACCAAGCCAAGAATCCGCTTAGAAGAATGGCCAGCACAGCATAGATCGCAATGCTGCGCCGGAGCTCCCTCATGAATTCTTGGTGGTGCTGCGTATCGACGGCGAGTGATATTTGGAGCGGCCCGGCCATTCCCTGAACCATGCCAGCAGTAAAGCTCATCTCATGGAACTCGCGACCGCCACTCCTCCAAGACTGAAGCCCGTGGCCGTCGTCATTCGTGATGAATGATGCTTGCGTAGTCGGGCCGCTGTATCCGTTGGTCTGGTACAACTTTTCACCCTGCGGTCCTTTGACCAGAGCGTAAAGGCTGTGGTGATGGCTCAATGCTTCGTTCAGGCGACTGCGAGCTTCTTCATGGGATCGAGAACTGGCCAGAATGCCCTCGATCAGGTGCTTTTTATCATCCAAGGCGGCGCTATCGAGGTCGACGAAGTGCCTATCAGCCTCTACCATGAAAAGAAGCGCCAAGCCCAGGATGACCGAACTGGCCAGCGCTATAAAAAAGATGGTGAGGCGGGATGTCAGTGACAGCCTGCGAAACATCTAGCGACCCTCCGGCGCTTCGAGCACGTAGCCCATGCCGCGTACAGTTTGGATCAGCTTGAACTGGTGATCATCATCGATCTTGACGCGCAGACGCCTCATGGCCACCTCGATGACGTTAGTGTCGCTGTCGAAGTTCATGTCCCAAACCTGAGAGGCGATCAGCGACCTGGGCAGGACTTCTCCCTGCCTACGCATCAGCAGTTCTAGCAATCCAAACTCCTTGGCGGTGAGATTAAGGCGCTTGCCGTCTCGGGTGACGCGGCGGCGTAGCAGATCAAGTTGGAGGTCTGCCACCTGCAAGATCGTGGATTCGGTGCCACTACGACCGCGGCGCACAATGGTGCGAACTCGGGCCAAGAGCTCGGCAAAGGAAAACGGCTTGACGAGGTAATCGTCGGCGCCTAATTCAAGCCCCTTCACGCGATCTTCCACCTGATCGCGGGCGGTGAGAAACATGGCTGGCACTTGTAGGCCTTCATGACGTATCGCCTGCAGGACCTCCCAACCGTTCATGCCCGGCATCATCACATCCAGGATCGCGAGATCGTAGTTACCGCCAAGAGCTAGGTGAAGGCCGTCGGGCCCATTTCTGGCCAAGTCCACAACGAAACCGGCCTCGATCAGTCCCTGGCGCAGATATGCCCCGGTCTTAGGCTCATCTTCCACAATCAAAATTTTCATTGGCAACTGACCCTCTTTGGCAGACCTGAGTATGACGACTTCCATTTGTTGCGATGGCAAGATGACAAATATGTAATCTTTTCGACATCGTGCTGACGACTTGGTATTTTAATAATTCCCCCTATCTATGTTACCGATCACATTGAGGAAACCATGCTCGTCAGACGTTCACTATTATTCGCACAGACATGTCTCGCCCTGAGTTGTGCCATGTTAGCTGGTGTAGCCGCGGCCCAAGCCACCAGCGAGCCCGTGAAAAATCTTTCGGTGGTGGAAGTTGAGTACAAGTCTGCACTTAGTGACTTCCGCCCCTATAACGACCAGGCCATTCAGTCATGGGTCAAAGCCAACGACTTGGTAGGTCGTATTGGAGGCTGGCGCAGCTATGCCAAGGAGGTCGCGACAGGTGAGGCCCTGAAGGACGCCTCTGACGTGCCTGATACGCAATCTGGTCATCATGGGGGAGTCAAGCCATGAAGCGCATCCCAAGCACCTCGCTAGGGAAACTGGCGCTATCCGCGATCGCCTTGGCCACGCTTGCCGGTTGCGCCACTGTTAGCCTCGAACAAAACGTTGCCCGGGTGAACGAGGAGGCCAAGAGTTTTGCCGAAGGGCAGATTTCTCTCGCGCGGACTGCCGATGAGCGCGAACAGCGTGCGCAGGCGGCCCAGAAGCTGCTTCAAAACATTCTGGGTCAGCGCGAGGCGGTCCAGCTGGCGCTCGTCAACAGCCCATCGCTCCAGGCGTTGCTGGCTCAAGGTTGGGCGGAGTCCGCAGATGCGGCACAAGTGGGCACGATTGCAAACCCGGTCTTCTCCCTGGAACGCATGGTGGCCGGTGATGCGCTGGAGTTAAACCGTGCGCTTTCCTTTGGTCTGCTCGATATTCTGACCCTCCCTAGTCGCCAGGGAATCGCCAACCGTCGCATCGAAGTGGCCCATCTGCGACTGTCGAGTGATGTGGTCGACCAGGTCACCCGCGTGCGCCAGGCATGGGTCCGCGCCGTGGCTGCCCAACAGACGCTTCAGTATGCCAAGCAGGTGTATGAAAGCGCTGCAGCGAGTGCCGAACTGGCTCGCAGGATGCAGGCCATAGGCAACTTCAATCGCCTCACACGGGCTCGTGAGCAGGCCTTCTATGCGGACGCAGGGACCCGATTGGCAACAGCAACTCACCAAGTAACTGCTGCCCGCGAAGAGTTCGTACGCGTACTCGGTCTGGATGCCCAACAGGCCCAGATGCTCAAACTGCCGGACCGCTTGCCTGAACTACCCAAACAGGCGCTCGATCCGCAGGGCGTTGCGACGTTTGCTACGCGTAACCGCCTCGACATCCGTCTTGCCCAAAGCACACTGGATGCTTCCGCCAGAGCCCAGGGTTTGAACATGGTCACCAGCATCACCGACATTGAACTGAGGGCCATGCGCAACACCAGCACGAACAGCGTGGCGGGTGAGCGCAGCGTAGCGCGAGGGTATGAAATCGCGGTACGCCTGCCCATCTTTGATTGGGGGGGCATGCAGCGCGATGCCATGAACGCACGCACCTTGGCCGCAGCCAATCAGCTTGAGGCGACCGTCCGCTCGGCGGGTTCAAGCTTGCGAGAAAGCTACTCATCCTATCGCACGGCTTATGACATTGCACGGCACAACCGGGACGAGGTGATACCGCTTCGTAAGGTGATCTCAGAAGAGAACCAACTGCGCTACAACGGAATGATCATCGGCATCTTCGAGTTGCTGGCGGACTCACGTGATCAGGTCTCTACGGTCATGGCTGCGATCGGAGCCGAGCAGCAGTTTTGGCTAGCGGATGCCGCGCTACAAGCCTCACTGGTCGGGCGACCGATGAACACTCCGCTGGCAGCCATGCCCAGTGCGCCAGCCGGTGGCGCTGCGCCTCATTGAATGAAAGATACAACGATGACTTCCAGAAGAGACTTTTTTAAGTACGCCGGGATTGCTGGTGGTGCCGTGGCCGCCAGCGCGGTCAGCCGCGTGGCGATGGCCGCTCTGCCTGAGCCTGTAATACAGACCAGCCCTAACACCATGGCGCCGCTTGTCCCCAACAGCGGACGCGCCTACAACCCGGTGGTGACGCTGAATGGATGGACTTTGCCATGGCGCATGAATCAAGGCGTCAAGGAATTTCACCTGGTCGCCGAACCAGTAGTGCGGGAAATGGCCCCTGGCTTTAAAGCCCATCTCTGGGGCTACAACGGCCAGAGCCCGGGGCCCACGATTGAAGTGGTCGAGGGCGATCGCGTACGGATCTTCGTGACCAACAAGCTGCCAGAGCATACCTCCATTCACTGGCACGGGCAGCGCCTGCCCAACGGCATGGACGGTGTGGCCGGACTGAACCAGCCGGCTATTCCCTCCGGCAAGACGTTTGTTTACGAGTTCGTCGCGCGCCGGCCTGGCACCTTCATGTACCACCCGCATGCTGATGAGATGACACAGATGGCCATGGGCATGATGGGCTTTTGGGTGACCCATCCTAAGGTCAAGAATGATCTGATTGATGAGGTCCAGCGAGACTTCTGCTTCCTACTCAACGCCTATGACATCGATCCGGGCAGCTACACCCCCAAGATCATGACAATGCTGGACTTCAACCTGTGGAGCTGGAATAGCCGGATATTTCCAGGCATTGACAGCCTCAATGTTCGCCTGAACGACAAGGTGCGTATTCGCATTGGCAATCTGACGATGACGAATCACCCCATACATTTGCACGGCCATGAGTTCCTCGTCACTGGTACGGACGGTGGCCCGACACCCAAGAGCACCCGCTGGCATGAAGTGACGACCGATGTGGCCGTCGGTCAGATGCGACAGATCGAGTTTCTGGCAGATGAGGAAGGGGACTGGGCCTTCCACTGTCACAAAAGCCATCACACCATGAACGCCATGGGCCATAACGTTCCGACATTGATTGGTGTGGATCACCGTGGCATCGCCAAGAAGATCAATAACCTGATTCCAGACTACATGGTCATGGGTGAGCGTGGTATGGCCGACATGACTGAGATGGAAATGCCCATCCCTGACAACACCGCTGCGATGATGACTGGCCAAGGCCCCTTCGGATCGGTCGAAATGGGTGGCATGTTCAGCGTTCTGAAGGTCCGCCGTAATCAAAAGCCGGGGGACTACAAGGACCCGGGTTGGTACAAGCATCCCGAAGGCACGGTAGCCCATGAGTACACCGGGCCGTTGACTGAACCAGCGCGCTTCAAGGCGGAGGGTGGGCAGTCCATGCCTCGCGCCCAGATGCCCGCCAAGACGACCGAAGTCAAGGTGCGCAAGCCCTCATCACATAGCAATCACTGAATTTTTTTTCCGGAGTTAACGAATGAAACCCAAGCACATCACTTCTCGCCAAATCTTTGTTTTGGTTGCTCTGACCCTGTCAGCGTCGGCTTTTGCGGCTGGAAAGCACGCCGGTGGGCATGGCCATGCTGACGAGGAAACCGCAATTGGCAAACCAGGTGTTGCCTCCAAGGTAACGCAGACCATCAATGTCGATATGACGGATAACATGCGTTACACACCCTCATCTATTCAGGTCAAGCAAGGAGAGACGGTCCGCTTTGTTGTCAAGAATCAAGGAAAGGTCAAGCACGAATTGAGTCTGGGCACCCAGAAGGAATTGCTCGAGCATCTGGAGCAGATGAAAAAATTCCCAGATATGGAACATGACGAACCTGGCAAAGTGACACTATCTCCAGGACAGCAAGGCGAAATTGTTTGGCAATTCACGAAGACTGGAACCGTAAATTTTGCCTGCTTGATGCCAGGCCACTACGAAGCTGGGATGAAGGGCGCGATCAAGGTTGGCAAGAAGTAATTTCATTACAGGATAGGGCTGCTGAAATGACTGACAAAAACAGTTCAAAAAATTCAACGAGGCGGTTGCTATTGTTGGGAATAGCTTCAATGTGCTCGTCCTCAATTGCTATTGCAGCCAGCCCAAACGCTATAGCTATACAAGTCTGGAAAGACCCTAACTGTGGCTGTTGCAAAGACTGGATTATTCATTTAGAAAAGAATAATTTTTCTTTGAAAGTAAACGATCAAGGTAATAACGCAGCGCGGGCTCGACTGGGTATGCCTCAAAAGTTCGCTTCATGTCATACAGCTCTGGTCGGTGGATATGTGATTGAGGGGCATGTGCCAGCCGAAGACATTCAACGTTTACTCAAAGAAAAACCACAAGCGTTAGGTCTTGCCGTTCCGGGGATGCCTATCGGATCTCCTGGAATGGACGGTCCTGTCTACGGCGCAAGGCGTGACGCGTATCAAGTCTTGCTAATCCAAAAAGACGGATCATCAAAAGTTTTTAACTCTTACTCATGAGGAAAATATGAAAAATATTCAAACGAAAATTGCAATTGCACTATTGACCATTGGTGCGGCTCTTCCCTTAAGCAGTTTTTCCCAAGCTGTCATGGATCACAGCAAGATGAACATGTCTCAAATGACGCCGTCTTTAACCGACGGAGAGGTCAAGAAAATTGATCTCGAAACTGGCAAGGTCACGATCAAACACGGCGAAATCAAACATATGGATATGCCGGGAATGACAATGGTATTTACTGCTAAAGATAAGAGTTTATTGACCAGCATCAAGCCAGGCGAAAAAATTAAGTTTATGGTGATCAATGAAGGTGGCAAGATGATCGTCACTGACATCCAGCTAGTTCAGTAAGAAAACGTCGCTGCATCGAAAATGTGCAGGGCTCCCTGTTCATTGGGCGTCATAGCCTGTTGTGCAAATTGGCCCATGCATCAATGGATCCTATCCGTCAGCACTGGATAGGATGTGTGGTAGCGGTCATTGGCCTATGACCGAACTGACCGGCTGCCGAGCCTGATGGTTAAAGATCGACCGACCGCTACTGGCAGAAAGCCCACAAATGACTGCGGGACACGACCGGCAGCAACCGCTACAAACAAGTCAACGTCTTAAAAGATGTGACCGGCTGCAATGGGTCGGAAGCTGACTGACAAAATTTGTGTTGCGAAATAGGAATTTGACATTAAATGCGGGGGGGGGGGCTACCGTCCAACCCATGGAAGAGTTAGTGTTAAAGCCATTGATCTCATTGACTGTCCACTGACACTAATTTTGGAACCCACACACGCAGAAACACGTTTAAGAATGGCTGAGGCACAACGCGGCAAACCAATCTGGGAGACGTGGGTTGACCGGGCTGGGCCTGTCAAGCTCTTGAAACGAGCCGACTATGGTCAGACTGCTTTTGGCTGGGGTGGGAGCAACGGCCCTTGAAGAAAGACGGCGGTAATGGGGGCCTCGCTGGTTGAAAACCAGGTTGACCAAGGTCGGTCCAGAGAAAAACCATTGACCAGATGCCCAAGTTTCAGATGTCGGTTTGATTTGATGTGCGACCAAGGGGTCATCGATTGATCTCACGGGAGAAGATGACCACTTCCATTCGCCATTCAGGGGATGGGTAGATCCAGTGTTTGCACTTGAGATCAATTTCATGGAATAGATCGAGTGCGATAGGCGCAATCTCTGGCAACACCTTCACCCAAGACTGGCAATGGTGGTAAGCGTTAAGCGCCAACTCTCGTAACTCTTGAGAGGAAATCAATTCTGATTTTTTGACGAGCAAGATGAGCGCAACCAACGCTTCAAATGTTCCGATTTCTGCCAACCGATAGGCCGTTTTTTCATCAAATTTCTGGAAACGATCTGGTTGCGGGATGGCCTGAAGCATTGGAGGTGCTGAAACCATCAGGAGATCCGTGATAGCAGGGGCTAATGCTTTCAGCTGATCGTCAATCCATCTCTGATTGAGCTGATCCCCACGCAACACAGCCCAAATAGGCGAATCAAAGTAGGACGCAGTACCGGGATAGTTTTGATCGGCAATATCAACTGAATATGGCTTGCCGACCATTCTTCGCGGGACACGCAAACCCGTTTGATAGCCATCCCATTTACGCGGGCGTACCACCCCTGCCTCTTTGTGTTTAACGATGGACGGCTCTATTGCCAACTCAATGGCGTAGGCACTTGGCAAACCCGACCTGGCTTTGACGGCATAAAACCAGACCTTCGTGCGCAAGACATCAATCGGATTTCGCTTGGGGCGACCCGGCTTTGGCGGTTGCAAAAAGGTGGGCATGGTCATGGTGTACAGAAACTCCGATTATCCGTTCGGGTTCCACAATTGCTAACTTTCGGAAACACTGCGTGACAACCGTAGAGAGACCCGAACAAATGACCACGAGTTCATGCGAGCCAGGCACCTTGGCTGAAAAATTGAAAACAGAAATGGAGCAAACCCATGGCCCACTGCTGGGAGGCCTGCGGTTGGCCAACGCTCTGGGACACGCCAGTGTGGCGGGGCTAAGACAAGCCAGATACCGTGGTCAAGTCGCCGTAACGCTGTTCACGTTGCCACATCGACGAGGTTTTTATGCACTCACCAGAGATGTCGCCCACTGGCTTGCGCAGGCACGGATCACGTCTAGCACTGAATAAAACGAGGAGGAAAAAACCAGAACGACGCTAAATCTAGCCACCCAGAAACGCAAAAGCCCGAGGCGGACACCTCGGGCCTAGCGTCCGACCGAAGCCGAATCAAGTAGTACCTTGTGGGTTGGAGTATCGGTCGAGCATCCCCTCATGTCAAGTGGGCGGGAGTGGGTTAACTCACCCCGAGTGCATGCCTCCTGCACTCGTTTGACCAAAGGAGCAGCCCATGAGGCTACCCGTTCATTTGCAGCGTGACATTGCACGCCAGCACTTTTATGACCCGACGTTGGCTCACCGAGCAATTTCAAGAACAACAGGGACGCACCACGACACGATCCGAAAATTTCGACAGCAAGTGGATGCCTCTGGCTTGAGTTGGCAAGAGCTTTCGCCGTTAGATGATGATGCCTGGCGGGCAGCACTTGGAACCCAAGATCGATCTATTGCGCAACTCAAGACGCATCCAGATTGTGAATTGATTCATGCCGAAATGCGGCGACCCGACGCAACTCTGGAGCGTCTTTGGCGAGAGTGGCGCGAGACCACCCCCGACGGGGTGGGCTACTCACAATTTGCCATGCTCTATAGAGCTTGGACAAAAAATCAACATGTGGTGATGCGACGCACGCACCGACCAGGTGAAAAGCTGTTTGTGGATTTTGCGGGCCGGACCGTTGAAATCCGAGATCAAAACGGTGGCCCATCGACCTTTGCTCAAATCTTTGTGGCTGTGCTTGGGTACTCAAACTACACGTACATCGAAGCTACGGCGAGTCAGACCACCAAAGACTGGCTGAAATGTCACGCTAATTGTTTCGAGGCTCTGGGTGGTGTGCCAGAGTGGGTCGTCAGCGACAACCTTAAAGCGGCCGTTTGGCGGCGTGAACGGGATCGAACGGTGATCAACCCCGCCTACAGAGATTGCCTGAGCCATTACGACACGGCACCTTTACCAACGGGGGCACGAAAACCCAAACACAAAGCCAAGGCTGAAGTGGGAGTGCAAATCGCTCAACGATGGGCTTTGTTTTCACTTCGTGATCGCATTTTCTTCAGCCTTGCCGAGTTGAATGCAGAACTCCGGATCAAGGCCGAAGAAATGAATCGCCATCCATTTAAACGGCTCCCTGGCTGTCGATTGGATCGCTTTTTGGAAACAGAAAAAGCGAGCCTCAAGCCATTGCCTGGAACGGCATTTGAATTGAGTGATTGGCGATATAGCGTCAGGGCCCTGATGGCCAGTCCAAATTCCCCCACCCGTGGCCACCCCAAATTCCCCCAGGCAGCGCCGTCAGATTATGACGTTTCCGGATTCACGACCAAGCGAGCAGCCGCCTCCTTGAGCCTGTAGCTCTTGCCCTCAAACTCCAGCATCGCGCAGCGGTGCATCAACCTATCCAGGATCGTGCTGGCCATCGTGGCATCCCCCAAATACTTGCCCCAGTCCTGCACCACCCGGTTTGATGTAACCACCAACGCTCGGCGCAGCTTGTAGCGCTGGTGCACGATGGCCTGCAATGCCTCTGCTGCCTCCGCCGTGATTCGCCTGGCCAGAAACAAATCGTCCACGATCAACAAATCCGGCTTGACCCACTCCCGCAGCAAATTCGCCCTGTCTTGGCTACCCGCCAGCGCATACCGCGCAAACTCGGTGTCCGCCTCCAGATACCGCACGTCATAGCCCTGCAGCGTGGCCTGGTACGCCAGCGCCTTGGCCACATGGCTCTTGCCCGTGCCCGGTTTGCCCACAATCAAGGCATTGGCCCCTTCGGTGATGAACTTCAAGGTGTGCAACTCAAAGCACGCCGCCCGGGGTATCTTGGGGTTAAAGCGCCAGTCCAAGTCCGCCAACGAGGCCTTCTCATCGAGCCCTGAACGCTTGTAGCGGCGATCGAGCAGCACCGATCGGCGCCGCTCCAGCTCGTCTTGCAGCAACGCGGCGAAGGTCTCCAAGAATGACTCCTGGCTGGCCTGGGCCTGCATCGCTCGGGTGGAAAGGGTTTGCTGCATGCCCGACAGTCGCAGCTGGCGCAAAGCGTTGTCGATCTCAGTCATGTTCATGCCTGACCTCCTTGGGCCGCATCCATGGCACGGCTCACGGCCGCACCGGCCACCATGGCCGCATGGGTGAACAAATCCGCGTACTCGTCTCCTTGACGAATGAGAGCATGCTGCTGTGCCAGAGGGTCTGATTGAACGAGGTCACCACCGCTGCCACCACCGTCATGGCCATCGTTTGCGGCCTCGTCCATGGCCGCCATGGCGCTGGCAAACAAGCGCTCGCTCAAGGTTTTGACATGGTTGTAGCTGTAGACCCCTTGCTCCAGGGCTTGGGCGCAGGCGCTGTCAATGCAGACCGCCGGGTAGCGTTTGGCCAAACCCACAATGCCCCAGAGCTTTCTTTGACCCACCCGACCTTCGGCCGCAAACATCAGCTCACACAGGCGGCTGGCGTGCTCGCCAATTTCTTTGGCCTGGCCAAGGATCAACCGCGTCTCGCGTGATGGGTTGAACACCCGCTCATCCGCAGGCAGCACCACCGAGCCTGGCTGCTCGGCTTTGGCATGTGTGCGCAGCAAAGCGCCTTGCACATCCCGGATCTCGACGCGCCGCTCAAAGATGCGCACCAGCACTTTGGAGCCGATGGCCGCAGGGCGTGCGGCGTAGCTGCTGTGGTCGACCCGCACGCAGCTGTCATCGCACACGGTGCGCACCCCTTGTGTGAAGTACTGCATGCCCAACAGGGGTAAGGGCTTGAGGTGAGCTCGTTCGGCCTCGAACATGGCCTGCACTTGTTGGCGCTCTGTGCCGTGGATGCGCTTGGAGGCCCAGTTCGTCTCCCAATGCTCCAGGTGCTCGTTCTGGGCCTCGATCGATTCAAAGCGTTTGCCCTTCAAGGCGGTGGCCTGGGTGTGGCCGATGGCGTGCTCCACCGTGCCCTTGCGGTTGGGGTCGCGCACGCGGGCGGGGTCGGCCACCACGCTGTAGTGGTCCAGCATGGCCGCATACACGGGGTTGAGTTCGGGCTCGTACAAATCGGGTCTGAGCACGCCCTCCTTGAGGTTGTCCAGCACCACGTACTGGGGGCAGCCGCCGAAGTAGCGAAACGCCTGCTCGTGCAACTGGGCCCAAACATGCTGGCTGGACTTCCAGACCACCCGGCGAAAGCTGCGCCGTGAGTGACGCAATGTGGCGACAAATAAACGGGGCTTCTTGTAGCGATCGGTGCCGGGCACCAAGGTCGGTGCACCCTCGCCGTAGTCGACCTGCATCTCTTCGCCCGGCAAGAAGGACAGGCGATCAAACTGTTCGGGTGCCTTCTTGCGCAAGGCACGCACAAAGCGTTTGACGCTGTTGTAGGCCCCGGTAAAGCCGTGGGCATCGACCAAGTCTTGGTAGATGCCCATGGCGTTGCGGCGCAAAAGCAACTGGGCCTGGATGAAGTCGCGGTGGACTTCGCACAGGCTGGCGGAAGTGGAAACTGGAGCCGGTGGCCAGGGTGGGGGAATTTGAGTGGCCACGGCCTCAGAGCCGGTGGCCACCCCGGGGGAATTTGCGGGGTCAAGCAGCCAGCGCTGGTGGTAGCTGCGAATGGTTTTGCGGTCGATGCCGGTGATGCGGGCAATCTCTCGCTGGGGAGTATTGCGCTCCAGCAGCGTGATGACGGTGGCGCGTTGGTTGGGTTTCAAGACATTCACTCCTTGGCCTTCCTTCGAGGAAGGCCAGAACATGCGTCCTGCCAACAGGTGCCGACGGTGTCGGCGTTGAGACCCTGTCCCCGATCAATTCAGGTGGGGGAGTTTGAGGTGGCCATAAGTGGGGGAATTTAGGTGGCCATCAGGGCAGGGTACAGGATGACTATCACGTCGAACATCAAAGACGCTTCTATTCAGTGCCTCACACGCTTGCACGAGAAAGCGTGGACCTCAGGTTTACAGCCACTGTGATTGAAATTTTCCACCGAGGTCGAAGGGTTGCCCTTCACCCTTTGATTGAGATACAAGGAAATGCCAGAACGATACCAGAGCATCGGCCCGTCATACACAGCCGAGTGCTTGATGCCGAACCTCGGGCATTGTTGGCATGGGCGATGAACGTCGGCGGCAATGTGGAGTTGATGATTCGGCATCAACTTGAAAACCGAAGCGACATCACAAACGGCGTCAAAGCTGCACGACGAATGCGTGATCTCGCAAGGGACTACGGTGAGGCCCGATTTGAAGAGGTCTGCGCCTACGCGATGCCATTGAATATCACCTCACTTCGCAGCATCACATCCATCCTCAAAGAGGATGCAGACAAACGTTTTTCTATCACTCAAGCACCCAAAGTCAAAATCATTGGTGAATTGCGTGGTCCTAGTTATTTTGGAGAATCAGCATGAGCAGCACGCAACAAACCATCGCTCGCCTTCGAGAGCTCAAGCTCGTTCCAATGGCTGATGCTTACGACATGCAGCTTCAGCAACCCAAATTGCATGATGTCAGTTTTGATGATCGCTTTGCAATGCTTGTTGATCACGAGGCATCCGAGCGAGAGGGCCGAAAGTTGAAGCGTTTTATCCGAGGCGCAGGGATGCCTGAATTGGCTTCATTTGAGGATGTGGAATACAAGGTAAACCGTGGACTAGACAAGGCACAGTTGGCATCTTTGGCAAGCTGTGATTGGATAAGGCGTCAGCAAAATCTGATCATCCAAGGCGCTACGGGTGTTGGTAAGACGTGGCTTGCGTGTGCATTTGGCCAGCAGGCGTGCAGGCTAAAAATGCCAGTCCTGTTCTATCGCGCCAGTGATCTTTATGGGGCAATCACAGAGTCATTGCTTGATGGCTCATTGCCCGCTCTGAAGCTGTCATTGAGCAAACCAAGTATGTTGATACTTGACGATCTGGGTTTGGGTGAGATGAATCAACATGCGTCGCAGTTCTTGCTTGATGTGATTGATCGGCGAATGCGCACAGGATCATTGCTCATTACAACGCAATACCCAACTGACCAATGGCATGGGTTCTTTCCTGATCCCACGTTGGCTGATGCGATATTGGATCGCGTGGTGCATCAATCGCATCGGTTATCTCTGAAAGGGGAGTCCATGCGTAAACAATGGCTCGCAAAAAAATGCAATCCAGCTGATAGTCTGAGTAGTCAGATTGACCATGTCAGTCTGACTACTATCTGGTCAAATCGCCATACTTTTTTCTTTGGTCAACTTGCTGGACTGAGTGGTCAGCTTTGACTGGAATTGATGGTCACGAGGGATTGGAGCGGATGGTCAATAGGTTCTGGAATACGCACTGCAGGCGCGACGAATCATGATGACCAGCACTCAAGCGCTGGATGAAATGAAAGAGCCGAACTTTTCGGTGCCAGACGTCATGGGTGAAATCAACCGTCAGGCCATGCCCGAAGAGCTGACCAAGGTCTCCGGAGCATCCAAGAAAACGAAGGGCACCTCACCGCCACCTGAGCCGAAACCCAAATCTGCAAGCCAGAGCGCTCCACTTCCCAAGATGCGCATGGCAAAGACCTGGTGATGGAAAACTCAGACTTTCAGCTCGTTCCAGAGCACATCCCCAAAGACCATCCCCTGGTCACGAGAGATTACTCGTTGTTCACCCCCGCCATTGAAAAAATGGTGAGCACCATCGGACGATGGCTGGACGATCAATTTGATGGTGCCACCATTTATGGGGCCTCTCGACTGGGTAAATCTAGCGCTGTGGATAACTGGCTCGAAGGCTTGCTTGCTGCCAGGTATGGAGGATTCATACCGATGGTGATCTGGAGTCATACCGAATCGGGCGGTGCCAGCGCATCCGGGCGGTTTTATGCAAATTTGCTGGAAGCAGCCAAGCATCGGTTGGCCAGATCAACCCGTAGCCCAACGGAACGCTTGGGAATGCTCGTGGACCGTTTTGAACAATTGTCAGCACAGGCGGGCGGACGTTTTGTTGTACTTGTGATTGACGAAGCACAAGGCATGACGATGCGCGAGTGGTTGTGGCTTGTCGAGCTGCACAGCATGCTGGAGAAAAAGAGGATTCGGTTGTGTGTGATTTCCATCGCTTCTGTTCAATTTCGGGATGACCCGATCAATCTCGCCATGGCTGGCGGTGCACATGTCGCTGCGAGGTTCTTGCTTACCGCTGCCAGGTTTCATGGCATTTGCGATGAGGCGCAATTGGGGTACGTGATGTCCGGGTATGACGAAGGCTCTGAATGGCCTGTTGGATCGGGCATTTCTTTTACTGCCAGCATCATCCCTGAGCTTTGGAGCAATGGATTTCGCCTTGCCAGTTATGCGGCACCACTTTGGGAAGAGTTCATCAACCAATTGCCGCATCGCTATGACGGGCCGCATGAAATTCCAATGAACACCATCTCTGTGGTGTGCAGACGGATTCTCCTTTTGCTGGCGTCTGGACGAGCGGTGTCTGATGTGCTGTCAAAAAAATCCATCAGTGAAATCGTCGAGCATTCTGGCCATGGTGCCCTGATGGCGATTATTTCAGCGGGGGCACCAAGGGGACGAACACCAAAGGGGTAAGCGCATGACAACTCTGACATGGAAGCCAGGCACGCTGTTGCCCTACACGTCACTTTGGCTGACATTGAGAAAACTGGCCCACTTGAACAAACTCAGAATTTCTGACTTTCCACTGAGTGAAAGTTTTTCACCCAGGGCGAAACGTGCGCAGAGTCAAAGCCGTTCGGTTCAAAATGTTGATCTTCGGGTTTTGGCTCGACTGATGGGTGAGCCAGTTCAATTTTTTTCATTTTGTGATCATCGATTCATTCCATACTGCTGGCAATTCTTGTTCACACCCCAAAACGGCTACTGCCCAAAGTGCTTGGAGTTGGGGTATCACACCAGACTTTTTTCACTGAAATTGCTCAATCAGTGCCCGATCCACGAGGAGCCTCTGCACGTCGAATGTTCGTGCATGAAGAACGATGGAGAGCGTGTTGATGCCATGTCTCTTGCTTATCCAAATACCTGCCAATGTTCAAGCCTGAAGTATTTCGATCCAGCGCGCTTGCACGGAAACGATCATCGTTTGATCGACACCGAAAAACTCAAGCCTCTTGCCGATTGGTTGACGTCGTTGAGCGCCATTTATGTGGCCTCGTACATGAACAGAAAATTTGATGCTTTGAACGAGGAAGAATGGCTCATTCGACTCAAAGAATTGTGTGAAATCCAAGCTATCGCATATCCGAATGCATTGATCAAATATGAAACACCTAATTACCGTTACGCCTACAGAACTAAGAGTATTGAATTTCGAGAGCTACCAAATAAACCTCGGCTGGGATTCGAGCAGGGTGGTCACACTGATTTTTGGAGAATGAGTTTTGTACCAACAGATGTCTACAAATCTGTAGCGCGGTATTTGCGTCGGCACGTGGTTCCGCGATCTGATTATTGGGTGTGGCAATTCAGAAAGTGCATAACGCCAGAGGCGATTGCGGCACTGCTGCGATCCAACCGGCAAGCCCGTCTGGCATTCATAGAGCTGATTTGGGCCAGAACCGTTGAGCCGACGGGGGACATAAGGCGCTGGGATGAACGTAAGAAATTCCCCCCAGAAGTAGGGTGGTACAGATGCAAATTTTCAGAGTTCTTGGGCGAGGCGTCCGTTGGATTTGAGCAGTACCTTCAGAGAGCATCAAAAACCGAATATTCATCATGGGTCCAAAGTCACGTCTTTGGCCTTTACTGCCTGGCAGTTTGGAAAGAAGCAGAGCGATTTGTTGAATACAAGATCGGACAGGGACGATGCACTTGGTCAACCGATGACATTCGTCAATTGAACCTTTTCCAGATCACAGTGACCCGGCCTACTGCACGAAGTCTGGAGTTCACAAGCTATGTGGATGAGCCATTGGCATTGACACGAAAAATCGGACGAAGCAAATCACAAAGAGTTTTGGATCATGACAACCTTGCCCAAGCGATGAAAGAAAAGTGTGGGTCAGGTCTTTGTTTGACTTGGTCCGAGCGTGATGGTTGGCACACAGCGCCAAGTGTTGAACTCTGTGATGGTTGGAAAATCCACCATGTGTCCATCGCTCCCAGACGACGAATTAAATCAATCCTGGTCTACTCAGGAGGGTACTTTTACCTACGGTTGGTTGACTACAAAATTCAAGTCTTTTCAGTCCGAACATCCGACCTGTTCGGTTTTATGCGCCTGCAATTTGCTCAATTTTGCAAGATGAACAACCTCTCGCTCTCCAACGATGAGCATAATTTTGCTCACCCTTTGAAGGCTATTTCGAGTCCGGTATGTAGGAGTTTTGATCAATATAAATATTTATGTGAACGTGAAATTGATCGGCATGGATTTTGCGCATCAGATCGTCGTATCGAAGCCTTTCGGTTGAACGGGTTGGTCTCATAGCGAAATGATTTCGTTGAAATATGGCCAATTCAGACCCGGTCATCTATCACTGCCTTGAGGGTGAGGTAGAGGCCATAAGCGGACGATAAGGATATTGCATCAACCTGAGCTTCAGGCTGATTGCAGGCGTTTGTGAAACCAAGCGTGTTGAGTGTTTGCGCCATGAACGTCACTGCCACTCCCACCGCCAATGACAAACAGTCATGGCGGGGGCCCCAGAACATCAAAGCAAAGTGATGTCTTTGATCAAACGGGAACGCAGTGCGCGCCGTTTGAGTTGATCAACTGAGTCATCTGTCCACCAATGTGAAGAGTTGCCCCAGATCCAATCGGTACCCGTAATCCCTAGTAACTGAACTTCCCCCTTCGTACCTGAAATTGTTCGATCAAAGGTCTTGCCTCCAACATTGAAGGTGATTTGATGAGTCCCCTCTTTTAATCGCAGGCGAATCATGGAGTTTGGAACAGTCTCCATCGCTGCGCCACCATCCACAGAAATGTCCAACGGATGATGTCCGTCGCCCCAATAACGCACGACGTAAACCGTCAGAGCTTCAGGCACTGAGGCAAACAACTTTGCTTCATCATCTTTGGCAATGCTGGGTGCAGGATCTTTGGTGCAGTAAGCATTTCTTCCTCGATCCGTATGGCAATGCGGCTTCTCAGCGATTCGATCAACCGGTGAAGCGCAGCCCGCGATGCCAAGTACGCAAGCTGAGACGACGATTGTTTTAGTAATCCAAGTTTTCATAATATTTTCCCAAAATTGATCCACCATTTGTGGCAAAAACAAGTAAGTTGTAAACGCCTCATTTCAGAACAAAACGTGCAGAAGTGGTTTTCCCAGCTGAACTGAATTGAGCAACAACCTTTGTCCCAGGAGCTACCTTGAAGCTACCTTTGGCTTCAAGCTTGTCGCCTGTTGGTTTCAACTCAACTTCTTGCTTGTCAGCGCCAGAAAGCAGTGTGACTTTTGCCGTCGTTTTACTCACGTCAACGGGTTTGCCATGGTCACGCACGAACAACTGCAGCACATCAGGTTTGGCGACCAGTTCGTAGTCAACATCCTTGACGGTGGTCAAAACACCACCTTGCATGGGTTTGTGATCCGCATCGTGTGGCCCTGCCCATGCGAGTCCGCTGAGAAAAAGCGACGATGTGATCAAGAGCGTATGGAATTTCATGAGATGTCCTTTTGAGGTTTTGGTTGAGGTTGAAGAAAAGAATGAATGGTCAGAATGCTTCAGCATCTTTGTCTTGCAAAAGCGCCTCGGCAGGTTTTCGGCCAAAGAGCCAAAACATGGCAGGCGTCAGAAAGGTGTCGAGCAGCGTCGAGCTGATCAAGCCCGAGAAAATCACCACGGCGACCGGGTGCAAAATTTCGGTGCCGGGGCGTTCGGCCTCGAAGAGCAAGGGTGCCAATGCGAAGGCAGTCACCAAGGCCGTCATCAACACAGGGCTCAATCGTTCCATCGAACCGCGCAAGATCATGGGCTTGGTGAAGGACTCTCCCTCAAAGCGCATGAGGTTGATGTAATGGCTGACTTTCAAAATGCCGTTGCGCACCGAAATGCCAGCCAACGTGATGAACCCGACCAAGGCGGCCACCGACAAGGGCTGACCTGACAGCCAAAGACCCAACACGGCACCCACGAGCGCCAAGGGAATGTTCACCATGATCAAGGCCGACAAAACGGCGGACTTGTAGCGGCTGTAAAGCACCACAAACATCAACACCACAGAGACCACCGAGAGCAAAGAGATCAGGCGCGAGGCTTCTTCTTGCGCCTGAAACTGTCCTCCAAGGGTGATGAAGTAGCCCTCTGGCAATCGAGAATCCGCCGTCACTTTGCGTATGTCGGCCACAACTTCTGACAATGGGCGGCCCGAAGCGTTGGCAGAAATCACGATACGCCGCTTGCCGTTGTCCCGACTGATTTGGTTGGGACCATCGGCGTCTTCAATCGTTGCGATTTTGGACAGCGGAATTCTGCCCGAGGGTGTTTCGATCAACACCTGGCCCAAGCCTTCCAGCGATCGTGCGGATTCTGGTAAACGCACAACCAACGCAAAGCGGCGACCTCCCTCCATGATTTGCGTGACACGTTCACCTTCCACCAGGGTCTGCAGTGTGGCAAGCACTTGCGCGCCAGACAGGCCGTATTGCGCCGCTGCCGCATAGTCCAACCGTACCTTGATCTGGGGTGCAAGAACTTGTTTTTCGATTTGCAGGTCAGCTATGCCCTCGATACCTGACAGCCGTGAGCGCAGCGCATCGGCTTGCCCGCGCAGCACGTCCAGGTCTTCGCCAAAAATCTTGATGGCGATTTGGGAGCGCACCCCAGACAGCATGTGGTCGATGCGGTGTGAGATGGGTTGCCCCACCTCAATCGAAGCAGGCAGGTTGACCAAGCGTGCACGGATGTCGGCACGGACCTCATCCATTGAGCGCGTCAACTCGCCTGAGGGTTTGATGCCCACGTCCAATTCGCTGACATGAACACCTTCGGCATGCTCATCCAGTTCAGCACGTCCGCTGCGCCTGCCCACATGCAGCACTTCGGGCACCTGCTTGACCAGCACTTCGGCCTGGCGCGCCAGGTCAGAGGACTCGGTCAAGGTCACGCCCGGGTTCAGCCGTATGCCCACCAGCAAGGTGCCTTCATTAAAAGGAGGCAAGAAGGTGGTCGGAAAAAACGGAACAGCCGCCGCAGCCAACACCACCGCCACACATGCACTGGTTATCGCCACGCGTGGCTTGTCCAGCACTTTTTGCAAACTGCCTTTGTAGCCTTGCTTGAGCCATGCCAGCACTTTGGTGTCGCCATGGTCCAGGTTTTTCATGCCCGGCAAGAGGTAGTAGCTCAGCACCGGCGTCATCGTTACCGACACCAACAAAGAGGCCAGTGTCGAGATGATGAAGGCAATGCCCAGCGGCACAAACAACTTGCCTTCCAGGCCCGGCAAAGCAAAAAGCGGCAGGAAGACCAGCACGATGATCACCGTCGCATAGAGGATCGCCGAGCGGACTTCCATGGACGCCTTGGCCACGAGCGCGAGCAGCGACAGGCGCTGACTGGGGTCCTTGGCACGGTCTTCTTTCATGCGCCGCAAGATGTTTTCCACATCCACCACGGCATCGTCCACCAGTCCGCCAATGGCAATCGCCAGTCCTCCAAGCGTCATGGTGTTGATCGACAAGCCAAAATACTTGAACACCAGTGCCGTGATGAAGATGGACACTGGGATGGCGGTGAGCGCAATGATGGTGGGTCGAACTGTGCCCAAGAAGAAGAAAAGGATCGCGGCCACAAACAGCGACGCACCGATCAACTTGCCTTGCAGCGTCGAGATCGACGCCTCAATGAAGCTGGCCTGGCGGAAGGTCACACGGGGTGCCTCCATCCCCTCAGGAAGGGATGCCTTGAGATCCGTAATCGCTTCTTCAATCGACTGTGTCAAACGGGTCGTGTCAGCGGTGGGTTGCTTTTGAACGCCCAGAATCACGGCGGGCTTGCCCTCAAAGCCTGCATCCCCACGTTTGATGGCTGCGGCAAAAGTGACCTCAGCGATCTGGCGCAACAAGATGGGCTGACCGTTCTTGGCGGTGATGGCCAGATTGCGCAAGTCCTCCAGGCGTGAAGTGCGACCAAGATTTCGAATCAGGTACTCGCGCCCGTTGAGTTCCAGAAACCCCCCCGAGGTGTTGGCCGAAAACCCGCGCAACGCCGACTCCAACTGGTCCAAGGAGATACCCAAGTCCGACAGGCGCGCTGTGTTGGGCTGCACCTGAAACTGACGCACTTCGCCGCCAATGGGAATGATCTGTGCGACACCCGGTATGGACAAGAGTCGCGGCCGGAGCACCCAGTCGGCGTACTCACGCACCGCCATAGGGGAGATTTTCTGCGGATCGACAGGAATAGCGATCTGCATGATCTCACCCATGATGGAGCTGATCGGTCCCATGCGGGGTATCACCCCGGCAGCCAAACCTTCTTCCATGGACGAGAGACGTTCAGACACCAGTTGGCGTGCCCGAAAAATCTCTGTGTCCCAGTTGAAGGTGACATACAAAAAGGACAGGCCAGCAGAGGAAGTAGAACGAACCGATTCGACCCCAGGCAAGCCATTCATGGCCGTCTCCAGAGGAAAGGTAATCAGTTGCTCGACCTCTTCGGGCGCCATGCCACCCGCCTCGGTCATGATCGTCACAGTAGGTTTGTTGAGGTCAGGAAAGACATCGACTGGCGTTCGAGACAATGTGAATGCCCCGTAAGCCATCAATACGGCACCCGCTATCAACACCAGAAGCCGGTTGGTCAGGCTATTTTCGAGAAGCCACTTGAACATATCGTGACCCCTTTACCGGACTTGATTGATGAGCGTGGCACCTTGGGTCGCCACACGATCGCCAGACTTCAAGCCCGAGATCACCGTGACACGCGCTCCATCCAGGGGCTCGAACGTCACCGTGCGGGGTTCAAACTGCTCAGCTGCAGACTTGACCCACACAACGTTCTGATTAGCAGCGTTTTTCATCAGTGCCGACTGGGGGACCGCAATACCCTGTGTCTTTTGCTTGGACTGCACATAGACTTTGACGGGCTGTCCAACGGCCAGACCTAGTAGTTCCGGGCTTTGCACTTGGAAGTTCAGCGGCAGCGCTTGCTCGCGCAAACTGCGCGCTGCACCCATGAAAACCAGTGGCGTGCGCTGGTCGCCGACAGCCAATGTGGCACCGCCGATGTTGTTGGCCACTGAGATATCAAAAGCCAAGGCTTCAATGCGCAGCCGCTTCGGGTCGACAATTTCAAAAATCAATTCCCGCGTGTCCACCACTTGGCCTGCCACGACATGCGCCGAGGCAATCACGCCAGAAACGGGCGCGACCAGTGCTTCTTTGCTGCTGAGGCCGCCACCAACGGCCGACATGCGGTCGGTCAGGCTGAGCACATCACTCTCTGCGGCTTCCACTTCCTTGCGCGGTACGGTATCTGATAACTCGCGCAAACGTGCCAAACGCTTTTCAGCAAGCGCTTTGGCAGCGCGAAATTCGGCCAATTGAGTCAACTGGCTGGCCCGCTCCAGGGGGGCGACCGCAGGGACCACGTAGGCCAATACCTGACCCTTCTTGACGGTTTGCCCTGCGTTGGGCAAGCCATTGGGGCCGGGTTCTATGCGTCCGGCGTTGATGGGCTGGACTTTGCCCCCAGCGTTGGGGTCCATCAGTACCTGACCATTGAGTTCAAAGGCGCGTGGCACCTCAGCGGTTTCCACCACCATCGTGCGCACATTCAGTTGGCGTTGGGCTGGTTTGGGCAGAAACACGCTGCCATCGGCCATGCGCTGTGGACCATTGGCATTGGCCGTCGCAGGCGCAGCGCCGTGGTCATGGCCTTCGCCCGCGTACGTAGGCAGCGCAGCACCTGCAAGGGTCAAAGCAGTGGCCAGTGCCATCCAGTGGCGTTTTTTTGAAGTGTTGATTGTTTTCATGCTGAGGCTCCTTAGGCCGTACGAGCTTGTTGACGAAAGCGAACGATCGCGCCTAATGCCATCAGGGCCAATAACCCCCCGCCGATCCACAGGGCGATGCCTTTCCAAGAAGAACCACTGACAGGTTCATCTTCGTCCTCGTGCAAATCGAGTTCGCCAGTCAGCAGGTCGTTCAGTTCACCGGCCTGAATGGTTGCGGT
This sequence comes from Limnohabitans sp. 2KL-3, assembly GCF_001269405.1. Lineage (NCBI taxonomy): Bacteria > Pseudomonadati > Pseudomonadota > Betaproteobacteria > Burkholderiales > Comamonadaceae > Limnohabitans > Limnohabitans sp. 2KL-3. The sequence goes on along the minus strand of NZ_CXON01000007.1, from coordinate 33,566 downwards.
GATGGCAATGACGCCAGGTTTGAGCGTGTCCTTGAGGATGACTTCGTATTCACCTACGCCGTGTTTTTCAGCTTTGTATTTGCTGCCTTCGATGTCAATGTCAATTTGAGCGTCATTAACCGGACTGTTGTCTGTAAAACGGTCCAGGAAAATCGTCAGCTGCTTGCCATTGACGATGCCAACCATTTCCAGATCCTCTGAAACCGCGACGAAACGCGGCAGTGCTGTTCCCTGGGTTTTTGGCGCAGCTTCCGCGTGATCGTGACCCGCACCGGCAATGGCCATAGGACTGAGTAATGTGAATATCAGCGCCATAAAGGTGGCGACTGTTGAATGAATGATCTTCATGGTGTTCCTTGAATTTTTGAGGGGTGTCAGCATCACTGAGGCAGCAGGCCCAAGGACTGCCGCAATGCCGAAATGGCGGAGGCCAGGTCAATTCGGCTTCGAGCGGCTTGTCTCGCGGCCTCTGCAGCCTCTGCTTCAATGCGCAAGCGGGTGGGCAGATCCGACTCGCCCAGCCTGAACGACTTGTCAAAAAAGCTGCGGGACTCGTTGGCCAGCTGGGCTCGTCGCTGCGCAGCATCAAGTTGAGTGCGTGCGGCCTCCAGACGAGCAGCAGCGCCTTGTTTGTCGGCTTGAATGCGCGCCTGCTCGAGGACCAGTTGTGACTGCACTTCTATCGCTTCGGCTTGTGCAGTCGCAAGACGGGCGTCATGCCTAGGGCCTGCACCCAAGGGCACGCGAATGCCAATCAGCACAGTCTGGCCATAGCGTTCTCCAAATGCCCCACGGCCGCGCGTGGTGGCCACCGTGAGTTCCGGGTTGGATCGCCTCTGGGCGCTGATCAGCTGAGCCGTCCGCTCGGCCATCGTGATGCGATCCTCCAGTTCAGCCAACAAGGGATGCCCCACTGACGCACCCGTATGTGGGGTCGAATCTGGCGTTGGCTCCACCGCCGCGTTGACTTTCAAGTCTGCCGGTGCCGTCCTGCCTGTTAGCGCCATCACTTGTGCCAAGGCTGCGGCAGATGCAGCTTGAGCTTGGGCGGCATGCGCTTGGGCCGCAGCGACAGCGCCTTCGGCTTGATGCTGGTCGGACTTTGCCAGATCACCCGCGTTGGTCCGTTTGGCAACATCAGCGGCGAGGCGTTGTGCATTGGCCAGTTGTTCGCTCGCCAGTTCAGCATCTACGCGAGCTCGCAACCAGCCCCACCAAGCATCCCTGACGGAAGAAGCGAGCCGAAGTTGTGAGGCGAGCAGCTTGCGCTCAACCAACGATATTTCAGCTTGCGCCAGATCGGCACTGGCTGTGCGTTGTCCGGGTAGCCAAATTGGAACGGCGATACCCACCTCAGCTTCCCGCGCACCGCTGTTGCCTGTCATCCGGTCTGATCGCTGACTTATCTCCAGCGAGGGCGGCTCGGGGGACAGCATCGACGCGGCTTTGGCCTGGGCCAGGGCGGCATCGCGACGCGATTGAAGCGCGTGCGCCTCGGGTTGCCTTTGCCACGCCGTTTCGAAAACATCTTTCAAGGACACCGAGCCACTCAACGCGGCGGCGGATGTGCCTTGTGCTTGGGCCGTCAGCACCAAGCCACTCAGGGTCATGACCAACAGCGCGATTCGAATCGGTGTCGGTCTTTTTTTGTACAAACTCATAGCTCATCTCCAATGGTGAAAACATCCAAGGAGATCAGCGAGCAGCGACAACACGTCGCTAGGCGATGACGCACAACGCGCAAAGCGTCATGTGCATCCGCACACAGGGGATTCGAAAAGAGGGAAAGGTAAAGAAACCCGAGGCTCGCCGATCAGGCAAGCACGGGCCATTGAGGCCGTTCAGGACGTTCACTTGCCATATGAGAAGCAATGACCTGAAGGTGAAGTGGGTGATCGTCAGAGGCTGCTAATGTGGTCTTGCTCAGATCGCTGACCAGGGCAGCGGCACAACCCATATGGCAAGTGGCACAGTCATGGTCCATGCCCGCCGATTGAGGGGGATTTTTGCTGGACTCTTGCTGGTCAATTGACGCATGGTCATGGGTGTGGTGACCAGGGTGCTTGGCAGTTACACTGGTTTCGTGCTCGCAATAGCTTGCCATTGCTGCCCAGCTGTATTGCAAGGGCAACAGAACCAGCAAGAAAATTGCCAAGAACTTTTTCATAAGTTGATAGTATAGTCGCTTCAGGCTTGCTTGATCACGGGACGAGGCGTTGGCCTCAGTAATCCTGAGGAAATGGAAGAGGTTTACAGCTGCCAAGGAGCCATCACTTGACTGCCTTGAGAAGCCGAAGCCCGTTGAAAACCACCAACAAGCTTGCGCCCATGTCGGCAAAGACCGCCATCCACATAGAGGCGTCATCAAAGATGGCCATCAGCAAGAATACTGCCTTGATACCCAGAGCGAGGGTGATGTTCTGCCACAAAATGACATGGGTCCGTTTGGATAGGCGAATCGTCTCGGGCAATCGGCGCAGGTCGTCGTTCATGACGACGACGTCGGCCGCTTCCATGGCCGTGTGAGTGCCCGCAGCGCCCATCGCAAAGCCAATGTTCGCCTTTGCAAGTGCCGGGGCATCATTGATGCCGTCACCGGTCATGGCCGTCACACCGTATCTTCCTTGGAACTCTTCAATCGCCTTGAGCTTGTCCTCGGGCAGCAGGTTGCCTCGGATTTCTGAAATGCCTGCCAAGTGTCCGACGGTGCGCGCCGTTGCGGCGTTATCACCGGTCAACATGATGGGAACGACCCCCAGCGCCTTCATCTCGGAAATGGCCTCGATCGATGACGGTTTGATCGTGTCCGCTACAGCGAAGAGCGCGATCACCCGGTCCCGATTGGCCAAAATGGTCACAGTTCGTCCTGCCTCTTCATGAACTGCGAGGCGTGCTTCCAATGGCGCAGAACACTGGCCGCGCTCTTCGATCCAGCGGTGATTGGCCAGGATGTAGGGGTGGCCATCGATCACCCCCTGGACGCCACGACCTGCGACAGCTTCAAATGCTTCGACTTCTTGGGCTTGTACCGCTAGGCCTTGAGCAATCGCTTTCGAGACCGGGTGGTCTGAACGCGCAGCCAGGCTCTTTGCGAGCAGTTCTACCCCTTGCTCAGGCTCGTCGGGCGCGATGGGCTCGAACGCCACCAATTTGGGCTTCCCTTCGGTGATGGTGCCGGTTTTGTCCAAAGCGACGGCTTTGATCTTTCGGGCTTCCTCCAGGTAAACGCCTCCCTTGATCAAGATACCCCGCCGTGCCCCTGCGGCCAGACCACTCACCACCGTGACGGGTGTGGAGATGACCAAGGCGCAAGGGCATGCAATCACAAGCAGGACCAAAGCCTTGTAGACCGCTTCGAGCCACGTGATCCCGGCCACCCAGGGCATCACGACGGCAACCAGCAGCGCAAGGGCAAAGACCGCAGGTGTGTAGACGGCGGCGAACTGGTCAACAAAACGCTGCGTCGGTGCGCGAGAGGCCTGCGCTTCCTCGACGGCTTTGATGATCCGGCTGAGCGTGCTGTCTGAGGCGGGCGATGTGACCCGGACTTCCAAAGCAGAGGCCTGGTTGATGGTTCCGGCAAACACCTCATCACCAGGTCCTTTGTCCACGGGCAGGCTCTCGCCTGTCAAAGGCGATTGATCCACCGCGCTCTGACCCGCCAGCACGGTGCCATCAAGCGGAACACGCTCACCCGGAGAGATACGTACCACCGAGTTCAATGCAACAGACTTGACGTCAATCCGAAGCCAGCCGCCGTCGGCCTGGCGTACCTCGGCTTGCTCTGGTGACAAGGCAAGAAGGCTTTTGATGGCACCTCGAGCGCGGTCGACCGCCCGCGCTTCGATGGCCTCTGCAATGGCATAGAGCGCCATCACCATGGCGGCCTCAGGCCACTGGCCGATCAAGAAGGCGCCTGTGACGGCTACTGCCATGAGGGCGTTGATGTTCAATCGTCCTTGCCGCAGCGCAGCCAGGCCTTTTCCGTAGACGCCGAAGCCTGAAAGGAAGATGGCACCCAAAGCGATGGCCATGCCCAGGGCTTTGATCCAGGTCGTCGCAGGGAAGGCGTACGCGATCGCCTCTGCTGCCAATGCCAAGCCGAGCGCCGCCAGAAGCTTTCCCCACATGTCCCAAAACGTCGCAGACGCATTAGTTGTACCGGAAGGTTTTTTGTCGGCTTCATCGATGGGCTCAGGCTTAAACCCTGCCTTTCGAATCGCCTGTAGTGCGTTTGGCAATGCAGCTTGGCTCGCAGAAATGGTCAGTACGCGTGCCCCCAGATCGAATCGCAAGGCTTCAATTTCCGGGATGCCATCCACAGCGCGCCGGATCTCGGACTCCTCTGAGGCGCAGTCCATGTTGGAGATACGGAACCTTTTCTGTGACTGGTCTGTGTTCATATGCGCCACGTCCTGCTCAGATTGCACCAAGGGTACGCAGGAAGCGGCTGAACATCCGTTCTCAGTCGGGCGGACCTGTGGCTTTGCGCCTTCGCAAGATGTACTTGTACTCATGATTTCTTCCTCGTTACAGCGATTAGAAACCCTGTAGCCACTTTAGAGTCAAGCGCCTAAAATATGGTCAACCGCTGATGGAGGACACCATGAGGATTGGAGAGCTCGCCAAGGCCACCGATACACAGGTGGAGACGATTCGCTACTACGAGCGTGAGGCCTTGTTGCCACAGCCGGGGCGAACAGAAGGCAACTACCGCGTCTATGGACCGGAGCACGTTGAACGACTTTCGTTCATTCGGTACTGCCGAAGCTTGGACATGGCCCTGGATGAGATTCGAGCGCTGTTGCGCATGAAAGATTCCCCCCCACAGGACTGTTCTGACATCAACGCCTTGGTTGATGAGCACATCAAGCATGTGGCGGTTCGAATCAGAGAGCTGAAGGTCTTGCAAAGGCAACTTGTTGAGTTGCGAACCGGTTGTGCCGGAAACGGCTCTGTCAGTGAGTGCGGTGTGCTTTCCGGAATTGCTCAGGCCTCTAAGGAAGTGGGGCCGGTGGGCAAGCGAGGCGCGCGCCATGTGCATGGGGCGCACTGATTTGCGTCAAAGGGGTACGAGTCCCTTTGAGCGCCCGTAAACACTGTTCCGAGATCCGCAAGCAAGGCGCTTTTTTCAAAGCATTCTCCAAATTGAGGATCTGTTCCTAGCGCGGTTGAAAGGCAATGATGCTCATACCCAGCAGGGCCACGGCAACACCCGCGACATCCCAATTCGATGGTCGGATGCCGTCGACGGCCCATAGCCAAAGAATAGCTGCAAAGATGTAGACACCCCCGTAAGCAGCGTAGACGCGTCCGGTGGCAGCTTCGTGCAGTGTCAGTAGCCACGCGAAGGCCGCCAGACTGACTCCGGCGGGTATCAGCAACCATGGAGATCCGTTTTGCTTGAGCCAGAGCCAGGGCAGGTAGCACCCCACGATTTCAGCGATTGCGGTTGCGAAATAGAGCGTGATGGTCTTCATTTGATCTCCTGTGCCTGATTTTCCATACAAGTTCATACCCCAGTTGAGCTTCAAGTGTTGGGGCGCGCATCTCTCATAAGGTCTGTCACCTCAGCCTCTTGTGTGATGCGGAAATAACCCAACACGGTGGAGACGCTGTGGTGCCCCGTCATGGCCATGGTCTGAGCGAGGGGAACGTTTTGCAAGCCTGCCTCTGTCACGAACCCTGAGCGCAGGGAGTGGGCGGCATAGTTGCCGTCAATGCCTGCCAACAAGCATCGCTTTTTAACGATATCTTTGACAGCGGCAGGGGAGAGCGCTTCACCGATGTGACCGCCTTTGCGCACTCTTCGGAAAATCGCCCCGCTGGTGATGTGGCTGACGGTGAGCCATGCCGAGAGGGCTTGCGCTGCGAGCCCGAAAATGGGTTTGTGGTTTTCAGCGCGTTCTGCTCCGGCCTGGTTCGTTTTGGAAAACGCCAAGTTGTAGAGATAGGCATCGGGGCCGGTGCGTTTTAAAAACTGTATGTCTGCGCTGGCCACCTCGGATCTCCTGCGCCCGCCACTGGACCAGGCGAACAAGATCAGTGCTCTATCGCGGATGCCGATGACTGAGTCATCGCACGTTTGCAAGATGGCTTGAAGAGGCTCTTTGGTGAGGGCGTCTTTTTTGCGGGGGAGGGCACCCCGTTTGGCGTAGGCCTTGCGGGTGCGGGAGAGAAGCTCGCGCACTTTGGGGTCGTGGCAAGGGTTTTTGAACTCGCCGATTTGGTGGGCTTTGGACAGGACCGCAATTCGGTGAATCAGGGTGTTGTGTGCGAGTGCGCCGAGTTTGCCTTTGAAGCCAGATTTCACCAGGGCTTGATCGATCTCGATGGGCAACTCGTGCGCCAAGCCTTTGTCGGTGGTTCGATCCGCGTGGTCGACGACAAACTGGAGCACACAGGCGGTGGGAACGGGCAGCTGTATTTGTCGGCCGTAGCGTGCACCAAACCATGCGGCCCAGTAGCGCAAGGCGCTGCGGTAGCTGATGAGGGTGTTTTTTGATTCACCTTCGCGCAGCAGATCTTCGACGGCGCGTTGGGTGACTTCGCTCAGAGCCTCTGGCTCCAGGGCGGGTGTATTTTTGAGCGTGGGCAGGCGCAAGTTCATGGGCGGCTTATTTCTTTGAAGAAATCTTACATAGTATGTAAGATTATTTATCTTTTTATCCTTTAAATCACGATAAATATCTCTTATCGTCGGTAAATTTACAGCAAGGAGCAGGGCGATGCAAGTTAAAAGTCCAAGAGGTGTTCAGCAAGCCGATGTCAACGGCGCAGCCGACGAATTGCTCAGTGAGCAACTCAAACCGACCATCGAACGTGTTCGCATGAAATTGGGCCGTGGATCGCCCAACACCGTGGGCCCGATGCTGGAGGTCTGGTTTTCTTCATTGGGAGAGCGTTTGAGAGGACCAACGGGTGAATCCGATAAAACAAGCGAATTGCCAGCTACTGTGCAAGTTGCCATGAAAACCCTCTGGAAAAGTGCTTTGCAGGAGGCTCACAGTACTTTTGAAACATCAAAAGCAGATTTAGCGAACAAAGCAAGTCAGCAAGAACAGCAAATGACGACGGTGCTTGCTGAAATTGAAGCTGAGCGTGGAGCGTTCACGCAGAAGGCATCAGAATTAAAGCAAGCCCTTGATGCGCTTGAACTGAAGCATGCCGAAACACAAGGTCAAGCGCATAAGCTTCAAATGCTTGTGAACAAGAAGGATGAGGAACTCACATCATCGCGTCTGGCGCTTCAACAGCAAGTTGCCGAAGGCAATGAGGAGCGTCGCCGTCACGATGCGCAACTGTGGTCTCACAGCGCTGAAATCCAAGCGCTTCAGGCACAGTTTGTGTCTTCAGAACGAAGACTGATGGCGGAGATTGATCGCGAGCGCCAACAAGTAAAAAAATTACAGGCAGAGGTGGGGATTGAAAAAAAAAAGCAGATACGACATCAAAGTGAGGCTCTGGAAGTGGCAGGAAATTTGACCAAGCAACTGCACGAGCTGAGGATGCAAAACACGCAGCTATCAGAGCGCGCATCAGGTTATCTTGCACGCATCAACGACATGCAACCCAAAAAACTCAAATCTGCAGCAAAGAACAAAGCCGTACGAAGCGTAATCGGATAGAAGTTAGCACATCAACGTTTTGGTCTTGCCAAATCACCAGTCCTTGATAGCGTCAACTTTACTTGGAATATGTGAGTAGCTATAACTTTACTTGGAAAGTAGCGTCAACTTTACTTGTGTGACCGGTTCATGCACCGTTGTCATGCACATCCAACACATGCTGTTAATTTCGTACAATCAATATTATGTAAAGTTAAAGACTTGGTTTGACAACACTGGGTTCACCAGCGTGGATTGATCACCTTGGGGTCAACAGCACCCCATGATGTTGCCTAAAACTCAGGCTGGCATCAAAAACACTGGGGTGCACAAAGACCTGCCAAAGCACAAAGATCAATGCAGGACAGAGCAGTTGCTCAAGGTGTCAGCAACAAGCGATGAACAGCGGTACTTTTTTGTTGCAAAAGCCGGTAATTGCCAGAGGCCCAAGCCGCAGCCATGTCGCGGCTTCTTGGATCGAAAGCATGTCCAGATTGACCGGTCTGGTAGATGAAAACCGATTGATCGGCATCGGCCAGGTCATAAACCGTCCGCATCGAAGCCGCATGGCGGTTGGCAAAAGGCTCTTTCGGGTCATTGGCCCAGTATTGGCCCACGTTCACCGTGAACAGGTCTCCTGCGCTTTCCGTGCGGACATCAAAAATGGCATTGAGGTACGGCACTTTGCCAAACGGTTTGTGGCTGCTGATGGCTGGATGCCATGCGCCCCAGCGCCATGAACGCATGTCGGTGCCTTGCTGGGCTGATATGCGGACCAGTGCGCGGTCAAGTGCCAAAGACACTTGTGCTGGGCAGCCCGCAGCGCCACACCAAAAAGCGTCTGAGCGCTTGAGAATGCCATCGACTGCGGCGCGAAAATGGCGTTTGCCATACAAGGACTGAAAGCGTTCGGCTCCCAAATGGGGCACCAGCAAACCGCGTGACAACTCATCGGCCCAGACGTTGAACACCAAGGCAGGCGCACTTTGGGCGTGCATTTGGCCATCAAAAGTGGCCAGCATTTTCAGCGCCTGATCGCCCAGCGCATGCTGAGGCTTGGCACTTAGCAATGTGGGCAACAGCGCTTTGGCACCCAAAGAGGTGACGTCGTTTTGAATGGCTTGCAGGCTTTCTCGGCTGTGCTTGGGGCTGGCGGCGAGCAACTGCTCAATGCGCTCAAACCGCTCGGGCGTGGTCCAGTCGCCACCTACAAAATGGGCATAACCAGGCGGCAAAATATTCTGGTTGGCAGTGGCATGCCAGCCTTTGGCTTCGATGGCCTGGTGGCCCAATGACGGGTTTTGCTCGGCAGGCAGCCAGCCGGTCCAATCATATTGGGGCATCCAGCCTGGCGCAGGAGCCACACCTCGAATGTCATTTTCCGGCGAGCGCGTTGGCAGTTTCCCCACAGCCTGGTAGGCCACTTCGCCCAAGGTGTCAGCCATGACCACGCTTTGCATGGGGGCATGGTTGTGAATGAAGGCTTTTTTCAACTCGGGCACGGTTTGCGCCCAATTGGTCAGCATGCCCGCTTCCACCGTCTTGTTGTCTTCGGTCAACGCTGACCAGCGCAGGCTGATGGCATAACGCTGGGCATCGATCAGGCCTTTGTATTGCGCTTGAACATCGCTGATGACAGGGCCGTGGCGCGTGCTGCGCACTTGGAGGGTCACATCGCCCTGCCCTTTGACGCGGATGGTTTCGGCGCGTTCCTCAAACGCCGCCCAGCCGGTGGGCGTGCGGTATTGGCCGGGTTGGGTTGCGTCCAGCTGTTCGAGGTACAGGTCTTGAACGTCCGGCCCCGTGTTGGTAAAGCCCCAGGCCACACCTTGGGTTCGGCCCAACACGACAAAAGGCAAACCGGGCAAAGTGGCTCCAATCACATCCAGCGCGGGGTGTTGATGACCGCCGGGCAATTCACCAGCAGGCGCTTTCAGGTGTGCAAAATACCAGATGGCCGGAGAACTCAAGGCCAAGTGAGGATCGTTGGCCAGCAGGGGTTTGCCACTGACGGTGTGGCTGCCAGGAACCACCCAATTGTTGCTGCCTTTGCCTTCCAGAATGCCGACATCGCGCACCCAGTCAGCAGACCATTGGGCCAGTGCGTTGGGCGCTGCTGTGAAAGGGAAGGCCTTGGTTTGGCCCTTGGTCGCATACACGCCCAATTGAGCGTACAAGGCAGGCAGGTCCACTGTGGTGGCCGGTTTTTCACCAGGATACGGCGGCAGGAGTTGCCAAAGCTGTTCGTGGTTGAGCACTTTCGAGGCGGATAAGCGAGCGAACTCTTGGCCCCAGTTGCCCCCCAGATCAAGGGCCATCATCAGCGCCCACCCCAGGCTGTCTTCGGGCGACCAGGCCTGTCCTTTGGGCCCGCCAGCTTGTGTACCCAGCAACTTGAATTCGGGTGAAGGCCGCACAGCACCGCTGAGCCAAGCGTTTTGGATGCCCTCGCTGTAAGCCTGCAACGCAGCTTGTGTTGCGGGCGACAAGCCCTGCAGCTGCTTTTGCGCCATGCCGATGATGCCCAAGGTGCGCATGAGCTTGTCGGTGTCCAGCGTGGCAGCACCCAGAATTTCAGACAATTCGCCACGCATCAGGCGGCGGTTGAATTCGAGCTGCCAGCCGCGCTCTTGCGCATGAACAAAGCCCAGACCGCGCCACGTATCCAGAGCACTGGCCCCTTCGATGTGCGTCACATCCGATGAATCCCGGCTGATCTGGACCGGTGCCTTCAAGCCTTGAAGTTTCACCTGACCATCGAGTTTGGGCATGCTGCGCAACAGCTGCACACTGACCAGGCCCCCGGCGCTCAATGCAGCCACGAGGCCAAGCAAAGCCAAGCGTCCAAACCATTTCATGTGAGTCTCCTGTTTTGATTGTCTTTGGCCATGGCTTTTGATGGCACCCATGACCAAGAAGAAGCCGTGGAATCTGAAAAAACGGACTTAAATGTGGCCCCAAACCATCAACGCGTCACGCCCTTCGGTGACAAGGTCAACCTTGGCACCCACAGGCAGCAACACCTTGGTCTCCACATGGCCAAAGGGCAGGCCAGTTAGTACAGGTGCCTTGATCTGGCTGCGCAGCCAGTCCACCACAGTGGCCAGCTTGAAGCCTTTGTCGTGCGCGGGCACCATTTTGTAGTTGCTGAACTGCCCCATCAGCACCGCCTTTTGCTGGGCCAAAACGCCTGAATGCAAGAGCTGTGTGAGCATGCGCTCAACCCGGTAAGGGTGTTCGCCCACGTCTTCGAGGAACAACACGCCGCCTTGGAATGGCGGGAAATACGGCGTGCCCAGCAAAGAGGTCAGCACGGTCAGATTGCCGCCCCACAGCGGCGCGTCTTTCACCACCACGCGGCGCTCGGCCTCGGCCTTGGGCAGTTGCCAGCCCGTGCCCTCCCCTTGCTCCAGCAGCAGGTCGTCAAAGCAGGCTTGCATGATGTCGTCGGGTTCTTGTACGGGGCCAAAGTCTTCGCCCAGAGCCGGGCCCTGCCAGCTGATGCGGACGGTCTTGGCGAACACGGCTTGGTTGAAGGCCGTGAAATCGCTCAGGCCCACAAACTGCATTCCGTCATCAATGGCTTTGGCGATCTGTTTATAGGGCAAGGCGGGCAGGATGCGCGTGAGGCCGTAGCCGCCACGCGAGATGAGTGCCACGTTGGCCCCACTGGCCGTCGCGCGGGTGATGGCCGCAATGCGTGTGGCGTCGTCGCCCGCAAAACGCATGTGGCTGGCCAGCGCCGCCTCGTCGACTTCCACCTCGTGGCCTTGGGCTTTCAGGCGCTTCACGCCCCGGCGAAAAGCCGCTTTGTCGCGCACGGCGCTGGAGGGGGAAAAAATGTAGATGTGGGCCATGTTTTTATCGTTGAGAGGGGGCCGATGTCATGCTGTGGCTTGGCTCGGTAGCCCCCCGTAAAGCGGAGGAATCAGGGCTTGAAGTGTCGCACAGCCGCCTCGGCAATCGCCCTGCCCTGTTCCTGCACAAAATGACCCGCATCGGCAAGGCGCATCGGCTCGGGGCAGCCCAAAATCCGGCTTTGCAAATCGCGCATCACGGGCTCGCCCAGCACCGGGTCTTGCTGGCCAATGGCCATGAAAGTCTGGCCTTGCCAGTCATCGCGCCAAAACGCCTGCGCTTGTCGAGAGATGGCCGCACCCGGTGAATCGGCAAACTCCGGCACCATGGGCGGAAAAGCCCTGAGCGCGGCGCGAAAGCCTTTGTCCGTAAACGGTGCGTTGTAGGCCGCCGTCTCTTGTGGCGACATGCCGGGGTTGCCTCGCTTGAACAACTTGCCCACGTCAAACAGCGGCTGGCTCTGGCACCAGTCGCGCCAGGCCAAAAAGCCTGCGCTCAAGGGGGCCTCGCCCGTGGCCAAAGTGGTGTTCATGACCAAAAGACCCTTGTACCGTTCGGGTGCAGCCATGGGTAAGGTCAGGCCCAAAATGCCGCCCCAGTCTTGCACTACCAGCACCACGCGCTGCAGGTCAAGGCGCTCGATCAAATCGAGCAATGACTGGCGGTGGATTTCAAACTGGTGAAAACTGTCCTTCTTGGGCTTGTCGCTCTTGCCAAAGCCGATCAGGTCGGGTGCCACCACGCGGTGCCCCGCCGCCAGCCAGACCGGGATCATCTTGCGGTACAGGTAACTCCAAGCCGGGTTGCCGTGCAGGCACAGCCAGGTGAGCGGCGCATTCGTGTCGCCCTCGTCCAGGTAATGCATGCGCAAGCCCAAGATGCTGGGCAGGTCGTTCACGTAATGCGGCTGCCAGGGGTAGTCGGGCAATTCGGCAAACGCGGTATCGGGTGTGCGCAGCGCATCTTCTCTGAGGGGTTGGGTGTTCATTCTTTTGGGCCTGAAAAAATCCTTGAGCAGACTGCCGCATTCCTCAGCCAGCACGCCGCCCGTTACCTGCGTCTGGTGGTTCAGCTGCGTGTGGCTAAACAGGTCGAGCACTGAGCCCGCCACGCCCGTTCGTGGGTCGGCTGCGCCAAACACCACCCGCTCCACCCGTGCATGCAGCATCGCGCCGCTGCACATGGCGCAGGGCTCGAGCGTCACATACAGGGTGCAGCCGTCGAGCCGGTAATTGCCAAGCACCCGGGCCGCTTCGCGCAGTGCGACCACCTCGGCGTGGGCTGTGGGGTCGTGGCTGGCAATCGGGGCGTTGCGGCCTGTGGCGATGACTTGTCCCTGCTTGATGACCACCGCACCCACGGGCACCTCACCTGCTGATGCGGCCAGCCGGGCTTGTTCCAGGGCCAGTGCCATCCAGTGGGCGTCCTGGTTTGGTGCGGTCACGATCAAGGCACCATGCCCAGACGCTGCATCCACTGCGCCAGGGCTTGCTCTTGTTCGCTGCCCGCGGCATAGGCCACGTGCATGGCTGTGTGCGACTCGGGGCGATGCTGGTTGATCTTGACCTTGGTTTTGATGTCCAGAATTTTCAATTCAAACGCCACAATGCCGTTCAGCATGCCGTGGGCATAGCTCTCGGGCAGCCCACGCCATTGGTCGGCGTAAGCGGGCTCGTGGTCGGCAATCATTTGTTTGAGCATGGCGTCTTTGGCATCGTCGCCATCCAACATTCGGGCTTCGACCCGGGCATGCACCGCCAGGTAAGTCCAGGTCGGCACACGCAACAAATCGGGGTAAACGGCTGGAGACATGTAGGCCTGTGGCCCCATGAAAGTCACCAGCGCCTGCGGCCGCTCTTGCAGAAATTTGGCATGCGGATTGGAACGCGCACAGTGGCCCAGCAGCGCCACCGGCTGGCCGCCCTTCTCGATCAGCTTGAGCGGCAAATGCGTGACAAACGGAAAGCCGTCACCGTCGGTGGAGACCAGACTGGCGAACGGGTGCTCGCGCATGATGGCCGCAGCGTGTTGGGGGTGATTGAATTGTGGAGGCAGGTACATGAAAAGACTGTACCAAAACAAAGGCACCCGAAGGTGCCTTGTCTGTCATTCCCACTCAATCGTCGCCGGTGGTTTGGAACTCACGTCGTAAGTCACCCGGTTGATGCCGCGCACCTCGTTGATGATGCGGCCCGACACTTTTTTGAGCAGCGCATAAGGCAACTCAGCCCAGTCGGCGGTCATGAAGTCGCTGGTCTGCACGGCACGCAGGGCCACGACGTAGTCGTAGGTGCGACCGTCGCCCATCACACCCACGCTCTTCACGGGCAAGAACACGGTAAAGGCTTGACTGGTCAGGTCGTACCAGGTCTTGCCCGATTCGTCGGTGAAGTTGCGCAGCTCTTCGATGAAGATCGCGTCCGCACGGCGCAGCAGGTCGGCGTATTCTTTTTTGACTTCGCCCAAGATGCGCACGCCCAAGCCCGGGCCTGGGAAGGGGTGGCGGTAGACCATCTCGCGTGGCAAGCCCAGGGCCACACCCAATTCGCGCACTTCGTCTTTGAACAGTTCGCGCAGGGGTTCCAGCAGTTTCAGGCCCAGTTGCTCAGGCAAGCCGCCAACGTTGTGGTGGCTCTTGATGGTCACGGCTTTCTTGCTCTTGGCACCGCCGGACTCGATCACGTCGGGGTAAATCGTGCCTTGGGCTAGGAACGTCGCGCCTTTGTGGCCGCCATCACCCGCTTTGAGCTTGGCCGCTTGTTCCTTGAACACATCGACAAACAAACCGCCAATGATCTTGCGCTTGGCTTCAGGCTCGCTCACGCCGGCCAGTTTGCCGAGGAACAAGTCACTGGCATCGACACGGATGACTTTCGCGTGCAGTTTGCCGACGAACATCTCCATGACCATGTCGCCTTCATTCAGGCGCAGCAGGCCGTGGTCCACAAACACGCAGGTCAGCTTGTCGCCGATGGCGCGGTGGATCAGTGCGGCGGCTACGGAGGAATCAACGCCGCCGGACAAGCCGAGAATGACCTCTTCGTCACCGACCTGCTCGCGGATCTTGGCGACGGCTTCTTCGATGTAGTTGCCCATGATCCAGTCGGGGCTGGCCTTGCAAATGTCCAGCACAAAGCGGTTGAGCAAGGCCTGGCCTTGCACGGTGTGTGTGACTTCGGGGTGAAACTGCACCGCGTAAAAATGGCGCGATTCATCGGCCATGCCCGCAATCGGGCAAGCCGGGGTCGAGGCCATGACCTTGAAGCCTTCGGGCATTTGGGTGACCTTGTCGCCGTGGCTCATCCAGACCTTGAGCATGCCGTGGCCTTCGGCTGTGGCGAAGTCTTCGATGCCCTTGAGCAGTTCGGTATGGCCGTGGGCGCGGACTTCGGCATAGCCAAATTCGCGGGTGGTGCCCGCTTCGACCTTGCCGCCCAGCTGCTCGGCCATGGTTTGCATGCCGTAGCAAATGCCCAAGACGGGGATGCCCAACTCAAAAACGGCATCGGGCGCGCGGTCATCGACTTCATACACGCTGGCGTGAGAGCCCGACAGGATGATGCCTTTGAGGTTGCCGTCTTGGGCGTACTCCCGCACCCAGTCGCTGCTGACGTCGCAGGGGTGCACTTCGCAAAACACATGCGCTTCGCGCACGCGACGGGCAATCAGCTGGGTGACTTGCGAACCGAAGTCGAGGATCAGGATTTTGGAGTGCTGCATGGCAGGCGTCGTTCTTTGAGAAATGAAAAGGCGTCTGGGGTGCAGACGCCTTGGTGATCAAGTGCAGATTTTACTCAGCCCGGTAGTTCGGGGCTTCCTTGGTGATCTGCACGTCATGGACATGGCTTTCACGGATGCCCGCAGCGGTGATTTCGACAAACTGCGATTCGTTGTGCATGGCCTCGATGGTCGCGCAGCCGCAGTAACCCATGCTGGCCCGCAAGCCACCCGCCATTTGGTAAATGATGGCCACGACCGAGCCTTTGTAGGGCACACGGCCTTCGATGCCTTCGGGCACCAGTTTGTCGGCATTGGGGTTGCCAGTGCTGGACTCCTGGAAGTAGCGGTCAGCACTGCCTTGCTGCATGGCTCCAATCGAGCCCATGCCACGGTAGCTCTTATAGCTGCGGCCTTGGAACAAAATCACTTCGCCTGGCGCTTCTTCGGTGCCCGCGAACATGCCGCCCATCATCACCGTGCCCGCACCTGCGGCGATGGCCTTGGCAATGTCACCGCTGTAGCGGATACCGCCGTCAGCGATCAGGGGCACGCCCGTGCCTTTGAGGGCCGTGGCCACACTGTCCACCGCCATGATTTGCGGCACGCCCACGCCCGCCACGATGCGGGTGGTGCAAATCGATCCGGGGCCGATGCCGACCTTGACACCGTCCGCGCCCGCCTCGACCAAGGCCAAAGCCGCTGCGCCGGTGGCAATGTTGCCGCCAATGACTTCGATGTGCGGGTAGTTTTGCTTGACCCAGCGCACGCGGTCGAGCACGCCTTTGCTGTGGCCGTGTGCGGTGTCCACCACGATGGCGTCCACGCCTGCACGGGACAGCGCCTCCACGCGTTCTTCGGTGCCCTCACCCACACCCACGGCCGCGCCCACACGCAATTTGCCTGCGGCGTCGCGTGCTGCATTGGGAAAGTTCAGCTGTTTGGTGATGTCTTTGACGGTGATCAGGCCTTTGAGTTCAAAGGCGTCGTTGATGACCAGCAATCGTTCGAGTTTGTGTTTGTTGAGCAGATGTTTGGCCTGCTCGGGGGTGGTGCCTTCGGGCACGGTGATCAGGCGTTCGCGCGGCGTCATGATCTCGCTGACTTTTTGGTCGTAGCGGGTTTCAAAGCGCAAGTCGCGGCCAGTCACAATGCCCACCACTTGGCGACCGTCACAAACGGGAAAGCCCGATACGCCCAGTTCATCGCTCAAGGCCATGACCTGGCGCACGGTGGTGTCGGGTGTGATCACGACCGGGTCGCGCAACACGCCCGATTCGTAGCGCTTGACCTTGGCCACTTGGGCAGCTTGCTCTTGCGCAGTGAGGTTTTTGTGCACGATGCCAATGCCGCCTTCTTGGGCAATGGCGATGGCCAAGCGCGCTTCGGTGACGGTGTCCATGGCAGCGGACACCAGGGGCAGGTTCAGGCGGATGTTGCGGGTGAATTGCGTCGCAAGGGACGTGTCCTTGGGCAGGACTTGGGAGTAAGCGGGGACGAGGAGAACGTCGTCAAAAGTCAGGGCTTTACCGAGTAGGCGCATAAGCTAAGGCTCCAAAAAATCGATTGTACCCGCGCGAGCCAAGGGATTTCCCTGGCTGTGCGGCTGAATTCGGCGTTTTTTCGAGCCTGGGTTCAGCTCAGGCGTTCTGGTAATGCAGCACTTTGAGAGACTTTTCCGGGTCAATGTCGGCAAAAACCTCGGGGTTATCCAAACGCTCGACAAAGCGCAAGTTGGGCGCAGCTTGGGCAACTTGGCTGTGTAAAAACTGCGTGTCCAACTCGGGCGCGTTCAGGCACAGCAAAACATGGCCCTGTGGCTCAAGCAATTCGGGCAGGCGACGGATCAACTTGACGTAATCCTTGGTGGCAATGAAGCTGCCCTTTTGGTAGCTGGGCGGGTCGATCACGATCACACCGTAAGGCCCCATTTTTTTGATCTTCCCCCAAGTCTTGAAGATGTCATGGCCCAAAAAACGGGCTTTGGCAGGCAAGTTGTTCAAGCGATGGTTTTGCTGTCCGACAGACAACGCAGCTTGGCTCATGTCGACATTGACCACCTGCGCTGCACCGCCTTGCAAGGCGACGACCGAAAACGCGCAAGTGTAGGCAAATAAATTCAAGATGTTTTCGTGCTTGGCGTGGTTCTTCAGCCATTCGCGCCCCTTGGCCATGTCCAAAAACAGGCCATGGTTTTGTCCACGCATCACATGCACCAAATACTGTGCATCCTGCTCTGTCACCACATGTGTTTCAGGCACGCTGCCCGACATGAGGCGAGTTTCGGCTTGCCCTGTCGCGCGGCATTGAAAAACCCAATTCAAAGGCTGATCGGGAGCCAAGGTCTGCCAACGTTGCGCCAAGGCGTCGTGGCAGCATGCCAATTCGTGATCACTGACCGCTTTGAAGCTGGTCAAGACCCAAACGGGTGCAAACCAGTCCAGCGTCCACTGTTCACAGTCTGGAAACAAGCCGCCACGGCCATGAAAAACGCGTTGCGCATGTGGGGTGTTGTGGCTTTGGGCAATGGCATTCAAGAGGGCTTGCATGTGCGCTTTCAATAACCCGCAGCCACGCCGCTTTTGCGGTTGGCAAACAGTCCAGTCCGACCTTTGCCCTGCCGTTTGAAGCGTTGACGCCGGGCCACTTTGGGGTCAACTTGAAGGTCACGGTACAGCTCGATGCGGTCGCCCGCCTCAATGGTCTGATCCCAAGACACTTTTCGCCCCCATATGCCAGGCTGCAAAAAAGGCAAACGAGCCTTGGCCTCGTCGTTCAGTGAGGGTAAATTGACGGTCATCAATTGGGCCAACACCGATTGAACCGAGCAAGCAGCAGGCACGCTCAGGGGGTGCTCAATCACTTGCCGGGGCAGCAAACTCCAGCACACCAGAACTTGCACGCACGGCGTAGGTGCGTCACTCATACACCGCCTCGGCACGTTTGACAAAGGCATCGACCAAGCTGGCGGCTATCTTGTCAAAAACCGGGCCGACCAGTGCAGCCAACGTGGAGCTGGAAAAGCCGTACTGCAAATCCAGTTCGACTTTGCAGGCTCGCTGTGTGCCATCGCCCACGGGGCTGAAACGCCAGACACCACTGAGATTGGAAAACGGCCCTTTGACCAAATTCATGCCCACAGAACGGCCCGCCTCGTGCGTGTTGCGTGTGGTGAAACTTTGCTTGATGCCGCCCAGGCTGATGCCGACTTCGGCCAACATGCCTTGGTCATCGGTTTCGAGTACCCGTGCTTGGTCGCACCATGGCAAAAACTCGGGGTAACGAGCCACATCGGTGACCAGGCGAAACATTTCATCGGGGCTGAACCAGATGAGGACGGACTTGTGGATATTCTTCATACAATGCTCGGAGTGCGTGGATTGTAGTTTTTTCATCCCGCCGATTTGCTTGCGAGCTTGCTGCAATCCCTTGCGAACGGCCTTGCGGCCCCATCTGTTGACCATGGCCACACCCAAAAAGTCCCCTTCTGCCCCTGTTTTTGCCAAAATCGCCGAGAACAAAAAAGCGTCTTTTGACTATTTTTTTGAAGAGCGCTACGAGGCCGGCATGGTGCTGGAGGGCTGGGAAGTCAAGGCCATTCGCGAAGGCAAGGTGCAGCTCACAGACGGTTATGTGGTGATCCGCAATGGCGAATTGTTCATCATCGGCTGCTTGATCAACCCGCTCAAAACCGCATCCACCCACATCAACCCCGAGGCCGCACGCACGCGCAAATTGCTGCTGAACAAGGAAGAGATCAAGCGGCTGATCGGCAAGATCGAGCAAAAAGGTTACACCCTCGTGCCGATCAATTTGCACTGGAAATCAGGCAAGGTGAAATGCGACATCGCGCTGGCCAAGGGCAAGGCCGAGCACGACAAACGCGACACCATCAAGGACCGTGAAGGCAAGCGCGAAGTCGAACGTGCCATGAAAAGCCGCCACCGCGACCGTTGAGACTCGCATCCCAAGATTTTGCTTGACGGTCTGAGGCTTGAGCCCCGAAACAGGGGCCATGCACAAATTGTCGGGGCTGAAAGCACCGACCTGCAAAATCAACTCAAGTCGCGCAATGGGTGGTGGTCGGAGGGCCAAGGGCTGACAAAAAACCGCGCCGCTTCAGACAGATCCACATCTTCCACACGGGCCGGTTTCCATTGTGGGTGATGGTCCTTGTCGACGGCCAAGGCGCGGATGCCTTCCACTGTCTCGCTGTCGGCCACGGGCCGCAGGTGAAAACAGTGGTGAACCATGTCCCGCTCCATGCGCAGGTCATCAGCCAAACTCATTTGGCGGGCCCGGCGAATTTGCTCAAGCACCACATGCAACATCAAGGGGGATCGATGCCGCAAGGTGTCAGCCGTTTTCTGGCTCCATTCATCGGATGCCGATTCCAACCGGGTCAACATGTCGGCGACGGTAGGCAAACCAAACACGTCGTCAATTTGAGGCTGAGGGGTGAGCTTTTCGGGCGTCATCGCACCTGCTTGGGCCAAGACCCAGCGCTCCACCGATTCGGCATTTTCAAAGGGGCTGCTGATCAAGGTTTGCCAGATGGGCTCGAGCATGCCGCTGGGCAGCGCGATGTCGGCCAATTTGGCGGCCACGGCTTGTGCGCCATTGAGCATTTGGCCCGTCAGGCCCAGGTACTCGCCCAGACGGCCAGGGCAACGGCTGAGGAAATAACCGCCGCCCACATCCGGAAACAATCCGATGTGGGTTTCAGGCATGGCCATCTTGGTGCGTTCGGTGACCACTCGCACGCTGGCACCCTGACTGATGCCCATGCCGCCCCCCATGACAATGCCATCCATGAAGGCAATGTAGGGCTTGTTGTAGGTGTGAATCAGGTGGTTGAGGCGGTACTCTTCAGTGAAGAAATCACCCAATGACGCATCGCCTGCCGTGGCTGCTTGGTGAAAAAACCGGATGTCGCCACCTGCACAAAATGCCCCAAAAGGCCCTTCTTTGCCAGTGCCTCGCACCGCCACAGCCAAGACTTGCGAATTGACTTTCCAGTCGAGCAATGCCTGGGTGATGGACCGCACCATATCAAGGGACAGGGCATTCAGTGCCTTGGGCCGGTTGAGGGTGATGCAGCCGATACGGCCTTCAATTTGTGCAATGACATCAGACATTGTTTTGTCTCCAACCTAACCATTGGTTCATGAGCAAAGCCCCCAAAACCAGGGACCCGCCCAACAATACGCTCATTTGCGGGGCTTCGTTGGCCCCCCACCATGCCAAGGCAATGCCAAAGACAATTTCCAGCAAGCAAAGCAAGGACGCTTCAGGGGCTTTGAGTACGCGAACACAAACGACCGAGACAACGCAGGGAATGGCCAACTGAAACAATCCCAGCATCGCCAACAAAGACACATCATGGACCGACGCCTGAAAAGGCATGGCCAAAGGCAAAGTGAGCAGTGTTGAGAACAGGGCTCCCAGCAACACCGAAGGGACCAAATCCAGGCTGTGCCCCTCGTTTTGGCTCTTTTGTGCCAGTGTCCACTGAACGGCACCGGCAATGGGTACACACAAGGCGACCAAAGACCCGATCAGGAAGTTGGGGTCACCTAAACTGAGCTGCGAACCATACATCCATCCAATGCCCACGCCAGCCAGCACAATGGCCACCCAAGTGCGCAAGGGCAATTGATGGCGCAAAAAAACCCGGGTGAACAAGGCCGTGAGCAAGGGCCCGGCGGCCATGGTGATCAGCACATTGGCCACGGCGGTCAAGGTCAAGGCCACCATGAAGGCGGTGAACATGACACTCCAGCAAAGGCCAGAAAGCCAGAAGTATCGGTTGCGCCAAGGCACTCGAGCCCAGACGCCCCACCCCTGCCAAACAGGCAGGATGATCAGCAAAGACACCACCGTGAAGAAGCTTCGCCAGAAGGTCACTTCAAAGCTTCGTGCCTCTTCCAAGTGCCGTGTCACCACACCTGCGATGGACCACAAGGCGGTGCAGCCCACCATGGTCCAGACAGCCAAGCTGTGACTCATGCGCATGATCGATCAGCCGATCACTTGTTGCGCTTGCGGTCGCTTTCCTTGAGGAAGCGCTTGCGCAGTCGCACGCTCTTGGGCGTGATCTCGACCAACTCGTCGTCCTCGATGAACTCGACGCCGTATTCCAGTGTCAGGTCGATCGGAGGCGTGATCTTGATCGCGTCTTCTTTGCCGGACACGCGGAAGTTGGTCAGCTGCTTGGTACGTGTAGCGTTGACCACCAGGTCGTTGTCACGGCTGTGGATGCCCACAATCATGCCTTCGTACACGGGATCGTTCGCCTTGACGAACATGCGACCGCGGTCGTCCAGCTTGCCCAGGGCGTAGGTGAAAATTTCACCGTCGTCCATGGAGATCAACACACCGTTTTTACGGCCACCAATGTCACCCTTGTGCGGCTCGTAGCTGTCGAAGATGTTCGAAATCAGGCCGGAACCACGGGTCAAGTTCAGAAATTCGTTGGTGAAACCGATCAAACCACGGGCTGGAATGCGGTATTCCAAACGGACACGACCACGGCCATCGGGTTCCATGTTGACCAGTTCGCCTTTGCGCTCGCCCAAGGCTTGCATCACGCCGCCCTGGTGGGTTTCTTCGATGTCAGCCGTGACCAGCTCGATGGGCTCATGACGCTCACCATTGATGTCACGGAACACCACGCGAGGCTTGGAAACCGCCATCTCGTAGCCTTCACGGCGCATGTTTTCCAGCAAGATGGTCAGGTGCAATTCACCACGGCCCATGACTTCAAAGATACCTTCTTCATCGGTTTCCTTGACGCGCAAAGCCACGTTGTGTTGCAACTCTTTTTGCAGACGGTCCCAGATTTGGCGGCTGGTGACGAACTTGCCTTCACGACCGGCCAATGGCGAGGTGTTCACGCAGAAGTTCATGGTCAGCGTGGGCTCGTCCACTTTCAGCATGGGCAAAGGTGCTGGGTTGGCGTTGTCGGTCACAGTGACGCCAATGTTCAGGTCGGCAATGCCGTTGATCAAAACGATGTCACCAGGACCGGCTTCGGTCACTTGTACACGGTCCAAACCTTGGAACTTCAGCACCTGGTTGACGCGACCTTTGATGGCTTTTCCGTCCGGGCCTTCCATGACGACCACATCCATTTGCGGCTTGATCGTGCCTTGGCTGATGCGGCCCACGCCGATGCGGCCAACGAAAGTCGAGAAGTCGAGGGCAGAAATTTGCAGCTGCAAAGGTGCTGCAGGATCACCCTTTTGCGGTGGAACGTGTTTCAGCACAGTGTTGAACAAGGCCGACATGTCGGGGCCCCACTGCTCACCAGGCGCGCCCTCTTCGAGCGATGTCCAGCCGTTGATACCGGAGGCGTACACCACGGGGAAGTCCAGTTGCTCGTCGTTCGCACCGAGTTTGTCAAACAGGTCAAATGCGGCGTTCACCACTTTGTCGGGGTTGGCACCGGGCTTGTCAACCTTGTTCACCACGACGATGGGCTTGAGGCCCAAGGCCAAAGCTTTTTTGGTCACGAAGCGGGTCTGTGGCATAGGGCCTTCTTGGGCATCGATCAACAAGACCACACCATCGACCATGGACAAAGCGCGTTCGACTTCGCCACCGAAGTCCGCGTGACCGGGGGTGTCCACGATGTTGATGTGGGTGCCTTCCCAGCTCACAGCGCAGTTTTTGGCCAAAATGGTGATGCCGCGCTCACGTTCGATGGCATTGTTGTCCATCACGGTGTCCACGATTTTTTCGTGATCGGCAAAGGTACCAGACTGACGCAGCAGTTGGTCCACCATGGTGGTTTTACCGTGGTCAACGTGCGCGATGATGGCGATGTTGCGAATTTGCTTGCTCATGCTTTCTCTTCCTTTAAACCTGCTCGGCCAGCAATGGCGCGTTGACAGGTGATTTTTCCAAAATCTGTTGAATTTCGATCGGGCTCAACAATCGACCCGGAATCAACTCGCCGCCATGCACATGTGCTGTTCCCAGCAAGGCACGAGGATGCTCTCCATACACCACGACTTGATCACAATCAACCCAAGGGCCGCGTCTGCGCACCCCGCTCAAAAATTTCCCGGCATTTTCGCTGTCCAAGCTGACCGGGGTGTAGTCCGGCAGCAGCACATCGACCGGCTGCAAAGCCGCCAGGCGCTGGGATTCATTCATGCTCTCGAGTGCGGACAAGGTCACACACTGGGCTTCATCAAAAGGTCCAGTGACCACACGGCGCAGAGCGCTCAAATGGCCACCACAACCCAGAGCCTCTGCAATGTCTTCACCCAAGGTTCGGATGTAGGTGCCTTTGCTGCAGCGAACACGCAATCGCAAATAAGGCGCATCGCCATGAAGCTGCATGTCCAGCAGATCCAGATCATGGATCACCACGTTTCGCGCTTCGCGCTCCACGGTTTCACCTTCCCGGGCATATTCATACAGGGCCTTGCCGTCTTTCTTCAAGGCACTGTACATCGGAGGCACTTGACTGATAGGCCCCATGAAACGATCCAAAACTTCAACCACTGTACCCGCTGTACATGACACTTCGCGTACAGAGATCACATCCCCTTCGGCATCGCCCGTGCTGGTTTTCAAACCGAGTCTCACGGTGGTTTCGTAGGTTTTGTCAGCGTTCAAATGCTGTTGACTGAATTTGGTGGCAGCCCCAAAACACAGGGGTAAAACACCTGTGGCCAGGGGGTCCAGGGTTCCGGTATGTCCTGCTTTTTCAGCACGAAGCAACCACTTGGCCTTTTGCAAAGCCTGGTTACTGGAAAGTCCCAAAGGTTTGTCGAGCAAAAGCACCCCATGCACAGGGCGCCGTTGCACCCGTGTGCGTGGCGTGTTCATGCTCAGTCCTCCTGGGCGCGAGACGACACAGCCTTGGCGATCAATGCGTTCATGTCCGACGCACGCTCAGTGGTGCGATCAAACAAAAAATGCAAGGTCGGCACAGTGTGAATGTGCAAGCGTTTGAACAAACCATTTCGCAGAAATCCTGCGGCCGCATTCAAACCTTCAGTGGCGTCTTCGGGTTGACCTGTCAACACACTGAAATAGACCTTGGCATGGGCGTAGTCTGGCGTGACCTCGATCGTGTTGATGGTGATCATGCCCACACGCGGGTCTTTCAACTCGCGCGAGATCAACTCGGCCAGATCACGCTGGATCTGGTCGGCCACGCGAAACCCGCGATTGGGAACAGAGGACTGCTTTTTACGCGCCATTTACAGCGTTCTCGCAATTTCCTTGACATCGAAGAATTCGAGGTAATCGCCTTCTCTGATGTCGTTGTAGTTTTTGAGTTTGATACCGCACTCGAAACCTTCCTTGACTTCGCGAACGTCGTCCTTGAGGCGCTTGAGCGAATCGAGTTCACCGGTGTAGATGACCACGTTGTCACGCAACAAGCGGAACTTGGCGCTGCGGGTGACTTGACCCGAGGTGACCATACAACCTGCCACCGTGCCAATTTTGGACGCCACAAACACGGTCCGGATTTCGGCCATGCCCATGATTTCTTCTCGCTGCTCGGGTGCCAACATGCCGGACATGGCGGCCTTGAGTTCATCCACAGCGTCATAAATGATGTTGTAGTAATGAATGTCAACGCCATTGCCTTCGGCAGTTTTACGGGCTCCCGCATCGGCTCGCACGTTGAAGCCAATCACAATCGCCTTGGACGCGATGGCCAAGTTGATGTCTGATTCACTGATACCACCCACACCGGAGTAAACCAGTTGGACTTTGACTTCTTCGTTGGACAGCTTGAGCAAAGAGGCACCGAGGGCTTCTTGCGAACCTTGTACATCGGCCTTGATGATGATGGGCAGCATCTTGACTTCGCCAGCCGACATGTCGGTGAACATGTTTTCGAGCTTGGCGGCTTGTTGCTTGGCCAACTTGGTGTTACGGAATTTGCCCGCACGGTAAGTGGCAATTTCGCGGGCACGGCGTTCGTCGCTCATGACCATGAATTCGTCACCTGCTTGGGGTACTTCCGTCAGGCCTTGAATTTCAACAGGAATCGATGGACCCGCGGACTTGATGGTCGCGCCGTTTTCGTCCAGCATGGCACGAACGCGACCAAAAGTCTGTCCAGCCAACACCACGTCACCGGTGTTCAATGTTCCGGATTGAACCAAGATGGTGGCCACAGGCCCACGGCCCTTGTCCAGACGCGCTTCGATCACCAAACCTTTGGCTGCAGCTTGAACGGGAGCCTTGAGTTCAAGCACCTCTGCTTGCAACAAAACTTGTTCGAGCAAGTCATCAATGCCCATGCCCGTTTTGGCAGACACCGACACAAAAGGAGAATCGCCACCAAACTCTTCGGGAACCACCTCCTCGGCAATCAGTTCTGCACGAACACGCTCGATGTTGGAATCGGGCTTGTCCATCTTGTTGATGGCGACCACGATGGGCACGCCAGCTGCTTTGGCGTGCTTGATCGCTTCTTTGGTTTGGGGCATGACACCGTCATCACCGGCCACCACCAAAATGACAATGTCGGTCGCTTGTGCACCACGGGCACGCATGGCCGTGAAAGCCTCGTGACCCGGAGTGTCCAAGAAAGAGATCATGCCGCGAGGTGTTTCGACGTGGTAAGCACCAATGTGCTGCGTGATGCCACCGGCTTCGCCCGAAGCCACTTTAGCGCGTCGGATGTAATCGAGCAGCGATGTTTTACCGTGGTCAACGTGACCCATGACCGTGACCACAGGGGCCCGGGGCAGGGATTCGGCATGCTGATCCAGCACCTCATCGTCTGTGAACGCTTCTGGATCGTCCAGTGCGGCGATCACGGCTTTGTGGCCCATTTCTTCCACCACGATCATGGCGGTATCCTGGTCCAAGGGCTGGTTCATGGTGGCCATCTGACCGAGCTTCATCAAATGTTTGATGACCTCGGACGCCTTGATGGCCATTTTGTGGGCCAATTCAGCCACCGTAATGGTCTCTGGCACGTGAACTTCCAACACGCGCACTTCAACGGTTGCTTGCTGGTTGTGACCTTCATCACGGTCGCGTTCGTTGCCTCGACGGCCACGGGGACCGGTACGCCAATTGTTGCGACCCACACCACCACTGGTATCACCACGTGTTGGAATGGCTTTTTTCTTGGCCGGATCTCCAGCCCAGCTGGAAGACAACTTGGCAGATTTGACTTCTTTGTTTCCACCAGCGGGCGCTGCAGGCGCAGAAGCGGGTGCGGCTGCTTGACGAGCCCCAGCAGCGGGCGTCCCGGCTGGTTTGTGCAAAGTCCCTTTCACCGCGGCTTTGGGCTCGACTTTGGGCTCTTCTTTCTTGGCGACCAACACCCGTTTGGGTGCGTTCATCATGTTTCGAATGGCTTCGGCTTCGGCCAATGCTTTGCGACGACGTGAATCCAGGTCCAAAGCGCGTGCTGTTTCCTCATCGGCCTTGGCCTTGGAGTCTGCAGCCGCTTTTTGTGCTGCAGCTTGGCGGGCATCTTGCTCTGATTTGGCTTTGGCCGCTGCGATTTCGGCTTGCTCAGCTGCTTTTGCTGCCGCAATTTCTGCTTGCTGGGCTGCTTTGGTGGCTGCCAGGGATTCTGCAGACACAGCAGGAGCTGCCGGTGCATGCTTAATCTGAGCTGCGGCATTGATGCTGGCCGCTTCTGCACGTGCAAGTTGCTCACGCTCTTGACGGCTCAGTTGAGGCTTGGGAACAGCTGCTTGCTGTGCGGCTTGGGCAGCGGCTTTTGCAACAGATTCGGCCAAAGCCTTGGCTTCAGCAAGCGCTTTGGCTTCTTGCGCAGCAAGTTCTTGCTTTTGCTTGGCTTCTTGCTCTTCGCGCAATCGGCGTTTTTCAGCCAGCTCTTCTTCTTGGCGCTGAATCAATTCGGCTTGGTGCCGAGCTTCTTCTTCGCGTCTGGCCAAATCGGCATGATCAACTTGGGGCGCAGTGGGCTCCTGAGGTGATGATTCGGCCGTTTGTTCATCATCACGCTTGATCAATGTGCGCTTTTTACGCACTTCAACCTGGATCGTCCGGGCTTTGCCCGAAGCATCAGCTTGTTTGATTTCACTGGTTGATTTTTTGACCAGCGTGATTTTTTTGCGATCACCGGTCACGGTCCCATGACTGACTTGCAAATAACTCAGCAATTTTTGCTTGTCAGCATCGTTGAGCGTATCGCTGACAGAGTTTTTGGCAACGCCTGCTGATCGCAATTGATCAAGGAGGACATCGGCAGATTTTTTGAGTTCATTGGCGAACTCGGCAACAGTGGTACTGGACATAATTTTGTTCAAGCCTCCATCAGACTTCAGGCCTGGCCAGCGAACCAATGTTCGCGGGCTTTCATGATCAGGGCGGTCGCCTCTTCAGCAGTCTGAGCAGTGATGTCAGACAGTTCGTCGGTGGCCAAGTCAGCCAAATCTTCACGGGTATGGATACCCGCTTCAACCAGCTTAGAAATCAGCTCAGGCGTCAAGCCTGGCAGGTCGCGCAAATCTTGGGAAACGTCTTCAACGCTCTCTTCTCGCGCAATTTCAAGGGTCAACAAAGCATCTTTCGCACGGGTGCGCAGCTCGTTGATGGTGTCTTCGTCGAAACTCTCGATTTCCAGCATCTCTTGGATGGGCACATACGCCACTTCTTCGAGACTGGCGAAACCTTCACCGATCAAGATGTCGGCAATTTCTTCGTCAACGTCCAGTTTTTCCATGAACAATTGACGGATGCCGGTGGTCTCTTCGGCCTGCTTTTGTGCAGATTCAGCCGCATCCATGATGTTGATTTTCCAGCCCGTGAGGTCAGAAGCCAAACGGACGTTTTGACCGCCACGGCCAATTGCGATGGCGAGGTTCTCTTCGTCCACCACCACATCCATGGCGTGCTTTTCTTCGTCAACAACGATCGATTGCACGTTGGCCGGAGCCAAAGCACCAATCACAAATTGGGCAGGGTCTTCGCTCCACAACACAATGTCAACTCGCTCGCCAGCCAATTCGTTGGTGACCGCGTTCACACGTGTGCCCCGCACACCCACACAGGTGCCGATGGGATCGACGCGTTTGTCATGCGACAAAACAGCGATCTTGGCGCGTGAACCTGGGTCGCGTGCGCAAGTTTTGATTTCCAGCAAACCTTGCTCAATTTCTGGCACTTCTTGACGGAAAAGTTCAATCATGAACTCGGGTGCAGAACGTGACAACAAAATGGGGGCGCCGCGCAGTGTCAGGTCCACTTCCATGATCATGGCCCGCACACGATCGCCGCTGCGCAGGTTTTCTTTCGGGATCATTTCACTGCGGCGAAGTCGACCTTCAATGCGTCCCGATTCGCAAATGATGTCGCCTTTGTCCATGCGTTTGACCGTGCCGACAAAAATCTTCTCGCCCCGGGACATGAAATCATTGAGCAGCATTTCACGTTCTGCGTCACGAATTTTTTGCAAGATGACTTGCTTGGCCGCCATGGCTCCGATTCGGCCAATTGGAACCGACTCAATTGGCTCTTCGATGTATTCGTCAACTTCGATGTCAGGAATTTGTTCTTTGGCTTCGAACAACAGAATTTCCTGCTCGGGCAATTGCAAACCCGCTTCATCGGGCACCACGTGCCAACGTCGAAAGGTCTCGTAGTTGCCACTGTCACGATCAACCGCAACCCGAATGTCCACTTCACCGACGTACAGCTTTTTGGTCGCTTGTGCCAAAGCGGCTTCCACGGCCCCAAAAACCACGTCGCGCTCAACGTTTTTTTCTCTTGAGATGGCCTCAACCAACATCAACATTTCGCGATTCATGACTCGACTCTCCTGTTCCACTGAGGCCTTTAACGAGGCCCGATATAAATATTCAAAACCCGACCAATCCGTCAGGCTTCAATTTTTGGCTTGCGCCCTTTGAAATCCACCACAGGTGCAAGACGCGCCTCGCGCAGTTCGTCCAAGGTAAAACCCAGCACATTCAAGGGCGCTGGAATTCGTTTTTTGCTGATTTTTTGACCAGGCTTGACGGGTGGCTCTTCGCTCCAGACGATTTGCCAGCTTTGACCTGAGGCGTCACGCTCAAGCGTTCCGCGAAATTTTTTGCGTGTGGGATTGACCATGCCAGCGGCGTTCTCACCCATAGGCACTTTCAGAGTGATGTCAATCAACTCGCCGACGAAACGCTCAAAGTCTTGAGCATTGCGCAAGGGACGATCAATGCCTGGGGAAGAAACTTCAAGGCGGTTGTAGGTGACGCCATCGACTTCGAGCGCAAACTGAAGTTGTCGGTTGACTTTTTCACAGTCTTCGACGTTGATGAACAATTCAGATCCGGGTTGCCAAGGGAAATCAATGGTGATGCGCAGCAAACCGCCCGCTGTGCGGTCAATTTCAACCAGGTCATAGCCCAGGCCGGTCACGGTTTCTTGAACAATTTGCTGCAATGCCACAGAGCTTCTGAATGTCAACGTTAAAAAAGAAAGACCCAAAAAAAACGGGCGGTGAAAACCCGCCCGTTTGGTCGTGAAGCCATTATTCTAGCTGAAAATTGCGCTAAGTGCGTGATTATTAAGGAAAACGATGGGCAAAATACCCAGTACAGCCATCAGCCGTCAGGGAAGGCGGCCAGCAAACTGCGGGTGTAATTGTGCGCAGCTTGGTTCAACACCTTGTCGGCAAGCCCCATTTCAACAATGTGCCCCGCTTTGAGCACCATGACCCAATGGGCCATGGCCCGTAGAACATCGATGTCATGGGTAATCATTAAATAAGCGATTCTGCGGTTTTTTTGCAATGTCTGAAGTAAGCTCAAAATTTGCTTTTGTACCGTGACATCCAAGGCACTTGTGGGCTCATCCAAAACAAGCAAGTCTGGCTCCACCACCAAAGCACGCGCCAATGCGATGCGTTGGCGTTGCCCCCCAGAAAACGCATGAGGATATCGGTTCAGCAAGTCTGGAAAATCGGCCGTCATCAGACCCACTTCAGACAAAGCAGACACGACTTGCGCCTCAATCTCCGGCTCAGACAGGTGCGGCCGGTGCAGTCGCAAGCCTTCCGAGACGATTTCACCCACGGTCATTCTTGGCGACAGACTGCCAAATGGATCTTGAAAAACAACCTGAACCTTTTGACGCAAAGCTTTGTCACGCCCAGGACTGCCCTGCCAGGATTTGCCCTCAAATGTCAGCTCACCTCCGTAAGGCATCAGACCCAAAACCGCCATAGCCAGGCTGGACTTGCCTGAGCCCGACTCGCCCATCACACCCAATGTCGTGCCTGGCAGGATGCTGAAATCTGCGCCGTGCAAGGCCGTGAAATGTTGTTTCTTGAACCAACCGCGAATGCCAGGTGTGGCCATGGGGTACTGAACTCGCAGACCTTTTGCCAGCAACAATGGCGAGGGGGATGGGATTGGGGCCTCTGCCAATCCATCGCGACTGGGGCGGCTGTCGAGCAGTTTTTGGGTGTAAGGATGTTGAGGGTTTGAAAACACCTCCATCAAACTCCCCTGCTCCACAAGCACGCCTTTTTCCATCACCGCCACCCGGTCGGCGAAGTGGCGCACCAAGGCCAAATCGTGGGTGATCAGCAGCACGGCCATGCCGGTTTTTTGCTGCAAATCGGCCAAAAGCTGCAACATCTGCAGGCGCAAACTGGCGTCCAATGCGGTGGTGGGTTCGTCGGCCAGCAGCAGCTTGGGCTCGGACGCCAGAGCCATGGCCATCATGGCGCGTTGGCGTTGGCCGCCCGACAACTGGTGCGGGTAAGCCCCAAAACGGCGCTCCGGGTCGTCGATCCCGGTTTCGGACAACAAATGCACGGCCCGCGAATCGGCATCGCGCCGATTCAAGAGCTTTTTGAGCTGCAGCACTTCCGAGATTTGCGACCCTACCGTCATCAGGGGATTGAGCGCCGTCATGGGCTCCTGAAAAATCATGGCAATGTCATCACCTCGGATGCGTTGCATCTCGGCAGGCGTTTGCTTTAGCAAGTCCCGGCCTTGCCACAGCACCTGGCCCGACAGCTCAGCAGATTCCAACAAACGCAGCACCGACAGCGCGGTGACGGATTTGCCCGACCCCGACTCGCCCACCAAAGCCACCCGCTCGCCGGGCTGGATGCTCAGGTTCACGCCATGCACCACCGCCTGCCCGCCAAAGGCGATGCGCAGGTCTTTCAGTTCGAGCAAAGCTTGTGATGTGCTCATGCGTCCACCTTTCGCGGGTCGAGTGCGTCGCGCAAGGCGTCGCCCATGAAAGTCAAGAGCAGCAAGGTCACCACCAGCACCACAAAAGTGGACATCGATATCCACCAGGCGTCGATGTTGTTTTTGCCTTGGGCCAGCAACTCGCCCAAAGACGGTGTGCCCGGTGGCACGCCCAGGCCCAAAAAGTCCAGCGAGGTCAGGGCCAAAATGGCGCCGCTCATGCGAAACGGCAAAAAGGTCACCACCGGGGTCATGCTGTTGGGCAGCACATGCCGCCACATGATCTGCCAATGGCCCAAGCCCAGCGCACGCGCCGATTTGACGTAATCAAGCTGCCGGTTGCGCAAAAATTCGGCCCGCACATAGTCGGACAAACCCATCCAACCAAACAGGCCCAGCAGCAAGAGCAGCAAACCCACGCTGGGCTCGAACACGGCCGAGAAGATGATGAGCAAATACAACTCCGGCATGGCGCTCCAGACTTCGATGAAGCGCTGAAACACCAGGTCGGTCTTGCCCACAAAAAAGCCCTGCACCGCGCCGGTCAATACACCCAGCACCACACCAAACAAGGTGAGCGCCAATGCAAACAGCACTGACACCCGAAAGCCATACAGCAAACGTGCCAAGACATCA
The DNA here is from genome assembly GCF_001269405.1 of Limnohabitans sp. 2KL-3. Lineage (NCBI taxonomy): Bacteria > Pseudomonadati > Pseudomonadota > Betaproteobacteria > Burkholderiales > Comamonadaceae > Limnohabitans > Limnohabitans sp. 2KL-3. Next base: position 1,585 of record NZ_CXON01000007.1, on the reverse strand, counting down.
CGACCCCGGTCATCGGTGCCCAGCCAGTTGCGGGCCGTGGGCGGGGCCGGGTTGGGCAAAGGCGCGAAATAGTCGAGCGTGCTGTGATGGTAGGGGTTGAAGGCCTGCAAAGCCCAGTTGTCGCCCTTGTGCAACTGCTGCTGAATAAAGGGGTCAAGGTAGTCGGCGGGTGTCTCGAAATCCCCCCCGAACACTTTTTCAGGCAAGGTCTGCACCACCGGGAAATACCATTGCCCCTCAAAACGCACCACCAAAGGCTTGTCGTTGGACAAGAATTCGGCCCCCAAGCTAAGGACAAACAGGATGAGAAAAATGAGCAGGCTGCCAAAGCCCAAGCGGTTGCGTCTGAAGCGCTGCCAGGCCCGGGCCGAGGGGGACATCTGCTGCGGGGGTGCGGTGGTGTTGGCTGCGGTCATTTGTCGAACTTCACGCGCGGGTCCACCCACAGGTAACACAGGTCACTGATCAGCTTGGTGACCAGACCGATCAGGGTGAACAAATACAAAGTGCCCAGCACCACCGGGTAGTCGCGCCGGATCACGGCCTCGTAACTGAGCAAACCCAGGCCGTCGAGCGAGAACAGGGTTTCGATGAGCAAGGAGCCCGTGAAAAAAGCGCCGATGAAGGCCGCAGGAAACCCCGTGACCAGCGGGATCAAGGCGTTGCGCATGACATGGCGGTACAAAACGCGGTTTTCACTCAGGCCTTTGGCGCGAGCGGTCAGCACATACTGTTTGCGGATTTCTTCCAAAAATGCGTTCTTGGTCAACATGGTGATGACGGCAAACGAGCCGAGCACACTGGCCGTGACCGGCAAGGCGATGTGCCACAAATAATCCACCACTCTGGCGCCCCAGCTCAGCTGCTCCCAGTTGGACGAGGTCAGGCCGCGCAGCGGAAACCACTGCAGTTGACCGCCAAAAATCACCAGCAAGGCCACGCCCAGCACAAAACCCGGAATGGCATAACCCACCAGCACCAGCAAGCTGGTGAGCGTGTCAAAACGCGTGCCCGCCCGCACCGCCTTGGCGATCCCCAAAGGCACCGACACCATGTAACTCAGGAAAAACGTCCACAAGCCCAGGCTGATGGACACAGGCAACTTTTCCTTGATGAGGCTCCAGACGTCTTTGGGGTAGAAAAAGCTCTTGCCCAAGTCGAACTGCGCAAACTGCTGGAGCATCATCCAAAAACGCTCGGTGGGTGGTTTGTCAAAGCCGTAAAGCGTTTTGATTTCGGCAATGCGGGCGGCGTCCACGCCCTGCCGGCCGCGGTAGCCGCTGCCCGCTGCGGCTGCGCCCTCCCCGCCTGTGTCACGGCCTTGCAGCTGAGACACCATTTGCTCGACTGGGCCGCCGGGCACAAACTGGATCACCACAAAGGTCATCAACAACACCCCGAACAAGGTCGGGATCATCAGCAGCAAGCGTTTGAAAATGTAGGCCAGCATGGTTCAAGGGGCCTTTTTGGCTGGTTGAGCCGCTGTGGAGGGCGATGGGCCAGGCGCGCTTGTGGCGGTGGGGGGCCACCACACAGTGGTGACCAGTTTTTYAGGTTGATAAAAMCGAGGCAAATCGGCCGGACG